>JAYTCO010000366.1:0-20826 GCA_043736415.1 Ferruginibacter sp.
GGTATCAAAAAGCAGAAATACAGTTTTTGCATCAGGAGATTATGGTTTTGTAACATTGGATGTTTTAAAAAATAAATCTGTAAGATCTACATTTTATAATGTTGACGGAGATAATGTAAAAGAAGTATTCACACAAAATATACTTGACTTTTCAAAAGTAAAAGTGCTGAAAGGATTATCGGATACCACAAGGGTTCCTGAATTTATTTTTAAGGATAGTGCAGTTATTTCAGCAAGCGATAAGTATAAAAATGAAAAGAAATTAAAAGATGCATTGCTCGGAGTAAATTATAGAAGGGAATGGAATACGCCTGTTCAGTTTAAAGTTTTTAATTTACGAAAAGAAAAAGGCGGTTTTACCATTAAAGGCATCGGGGGTGGCAAACAGACAAAATCTTTAAAACTTGAAGATAAAAACGGAAAAGAATGGACTCTTCGCACAATTGATAAAGATCCTGAAAAAGCTGTTCCTGAAAATTTAAGAGGAAATATAGGGCAGGCAATTGTGGTAGATGTAATTAGTGCAAGTAACCCTTATGCACCGCTAACCATACCTGTACTTGCAAAAGCAGCGGGCGTACCTGCAGCAAATCCACAATTTTTCTTTGTGCCCGATGATCCTGCATTTGGATACTACAGACCTGTTTTTAAAAATACCGTTTGTATGCTGGAAGAAAAGCAGCCAACGCCTGATGAAACAGATACAAAAAGTACCAATGCCATCATCAACAAATTATTTGAACAGAATGATCATCACATAGATCAACCTGCGGTTTTAAGAGCAAGATTGCTGGACATGCTTATTGGTGATTTTGACAGACATGCTGACCAGTGGAGATGGGGGACAAAGGATACAGGAAAAGGTAAAGTTTATTATCCTGTACCTAAAGACAGAGATCAGGCATATTTTAATTCTAACGGTTTATTGCTAAAGTATCTTTCTAATAATTCGATGCCTTTTTTGCAGGGATTTAAATCCAAAATCAAAAATATTAATGGCTTAAATTTCGTTGCAAAAGATTTTGACAGAACTTTTATGAACGGGTTAAGCAAAGAACAATGGAAATCAATTTCAGATAGTTTTGTTTACAATATAAATAATGAAGTCATCAAAATGGCTGCTTCTAAATACCCACCGGAAATAAAGCAGTTCGATTCAACTTTTACAGCTCAAAAATTGATGAGCAGAAGAGATGATTTACCAAAGCAGGCTATGAAATATTATAACTTTTTAGCAAGAGGTGTAATGGTAACCGGAAGCAATGAAGCCGATTATTTTCATATACAAAACGATAATGGCGGAATAAAATTAAGTGTATATAATAAAAATAAAGATGGTGATACAACTGCATTAAACTACCAGAGAACTTTTATACATAAAGAAACAAAAGAACTGGTTATTTACGGCCTTAACGGAAACGATAAGTTCGTTGTAGATGATAACGTTTCATCCCGCATAAAACTGAGAATCGTGGGTGGAAAAGGGAATGATTCTTTTTACCTGGGTGGAAACATTAAAAAAACACTTTACGATCTTTCTACTGAAAAAAATGTACTTGAAAAATACCGGAGAACAGAAAAAATGTTTTCAAAAAATCCAAGCGTTTTGGAGTATAAAAATACCGGGTTCCAATATGATAAATTTGTTTTTCCTCAAATTAATTTTGGATTTAATGCAGAAGATAAACTTTTACTGGGTGTAGGGTTTTCTTCAAAAAAATATGGGTTTAGAAAAGAACCTTACGCAAGTCTTCAAAAGCTTACTACTTTGGCTGCAATTACCAGAGGGGCATTTCAGGTAAAATATGAAGGTATCTTTAATAATGTTGTTCTTAAAAATGATTTAGTCATTAATGGTGAACTTCTTACTCCCACACTTACAAATTTCTTTGGGTATGGCAACCAGTCAAACTACAATAAAAATTTACCGTTATCTTACTACAGAACAAGGTATAAGTACGGTTCTTTTAACGTTGCTGTAAGAAAAAGATTCAACGATATTTTTCAAATTTCTATTGGGCCATCTTATTTCCGTTATTGGAATGATGTTAAGGATAATAAAAATAGAATTCTTTCTGTACCATCTTCTGTTGGCAGAGATTCTTTAAGTTTATATACAGCCAAAGAATATTTGGGTGGTAGAGTAAAACTCGATATAAATTACATAAACAATGAAATTTTTCCAACCCGAGGGATTACATGGTTTACTACTTTATCTTCTCTAAAAGGTTTAAACAACTACTCTAATTCAATTACAGATGTCGAATCAGATATGACGATCTATGCTTCTATATCTGATCTCAGCAAAGTATCAGGTGTTTTTAGATTTGGTGGAGCAAGAATTTTTTCAAACAATTTCGAATTTTTTCAGGCAAAATCGCTTGGCGTCCAAAATTATTTAAGAGGTTACAGAAGAAATCGTTTTTCGGGAAAAGCGATGGCTTACGGAAGTGGTGAAATAAGATGTAAGATTTTTAAATCTAAATCGTTTGTGCTTCCCGGAGATGTAGGAATATTAGGCTTTGCAGATTTTGGAAGAGTATGGCAGGATAATGAAAATTCAAAAAAATGGCACAATTCATTTGGTGGAGGTTTTTACTTTATTCCTTTTAATCTAATTGCAATAACTGCTACGGTTGGAGTTTCAAAAGAAGAACGGTTATTTAATTTTTCATTTGGAACTAAATTTAATCTGACATTTTAAAAAATATTTCATGTCACCGTATACAACTTTATATAAAAAAGCAGAAGTTCACGTTACAGAAATGTTTCAAAGACTGCAGCCGGCTCATCTTGTATTTCATAACCTTGAGCATACTGAAAATGTTGTAAGAAAAGTAAATGAAATAGCAGGGCATTATAATCTTAGCGAAGAAGATATGATGATCGTTTACATAGCAGCATGGTTTCATGATACGGGTTATTTGCTTGATAAACCCGAAAATCATGAGTTTAAAAGTATAGAATTAATGAAGGAGTTTATGCTGGAGCAAAAAATAAACGAGGATATTATTAATAAAATTGAAGTGTGTATTTTATCTACCCGTGCTCCCAGAAACCCGTTTGATTTAAATTCTGAAATTCTATGCGATGCTGACACATATCAATTTGGAAATAAAAAGGAATTTAAAAAAACAAACAAACTTGTATTTCAAGAAGTAACTAATTTAAGTGCTTTTAAACTTACTTTAACTGCTTTTGATGAAACAACATTAAAACTATTATCAGGGCATAAATATTATACAACCTATTGTAAAGAAATACTTAATGATGTAAAAAAAGAAATCATTCAAAAGCTAAAAAAAGAAATCAAAAAAGCAGCAAAACAAAATTCAGCTGTAAAAGAAATTACTGAAAAAGATGGTACCACAAAAGGCATGCAAACAATGTTGCGGCTAACTTCTTCCAATCATGTGCAGTTGAGTGAAATGGCAGACAGTAAAGCCAATATTCTTATTTCTGTAAATGCAATTATTATTTCTGTTATACTTTCTGTGTTGTTAAGAAAACTTCACACAGATCCATATCTTACTATACCTACAATTATATTTCTTGCATTTTCTGTTGTAACTATTATTGTCGCAATTTTGGCAACGAGGCCCAAATTAAATACAGGAACTTTTGAAAATGTAGATATCGTTAATAAAAAAACCAATCTTCTTTTTTTCGGAAATTTTCATAAGATGTCATACCCTCAATATGAAACTGCAATGCGTACAATGATGAAAGATTCAGATTATTTATACACTTCTATTGTGCAGGATATTTTTCATTTGGGTAAGGTTTTGGGAAAAAAATACAAACTTATAAGGTTAGCTTATAATATTTTTATGATTGGCATCATAGCCTCTGTTCTTGCTTTTAGTATTGCCGTAATTTTTAACAGTGCGCCAGCTGAAACTGTAATTAAAAACAGTGCCGGTTCTCCATTTTAAATATTATGCAATCTTGCTTATCAAAGATATTTTCTGCTTGAGTAACTCTCTGTAAAAGTGCATCAAAAGAAATGCTATTGTAAAAAAAGAAATTGACGGGAGAAAATTATATTAAGTCACTTTTAGCATCGATAATTTTAATGAAAACAATGCACTTTTCTATACTGATCATATTTTTATGATAACAAAAAAAAGTGAGTGAAGAAATAGAAATCCATTTTTATTACCTTCAAAATAAAAAAAGCATTATGGGTAAAAGGTCAACAGTGTTTTATTAATTAATGGTTGCACATTTTTAACCGACAGGTTTAAAATGGATATTAACAAGGAAATTTTAAAACATAAACATAAGCTACCGGTTAAAATCAGCATAAAAGTAAATAATTTGGAAGAGCCTTATTTTATAAATCTATTATACAAAGCAGTTACAGCCGTTGTTACAGTTGAGCTTATTGTTAAAAGCATATATTGTTTGATAGCTGAAAAGGAAATAATAAGCGAACGTATTATTATAAAAAGATTGATTGAAAAATATTTTGAACCTACCGGATTATTTAATTTTTGGACGGATGACGATGTGTTAGTTGCTTTGGGCTTGGAAGATTTTATGACAAGAAATCTTAAAAGAAAAGTTGCATCTTCTATAGATATTATAAATCAGAATTGCAGGCAACAATTAACTCACAACTCTCTATTACAATGGCAAGAAAATACGAAGTCATCCCAGATTGTAAATAACAATAAGCAGCTTCGCTTACAGGTTTCCTGTGTAGCACATAATGCACAAAATGACATTTTTAATTACCTGAAAAAAATATCATGTTAACATCAGCTCCTAAATTTTCCATTTTTCAGGGAATAAAAAAATACCGAATAAGGCGGGTTATATTTATTGCATTATTCTGGACTTTAATTGACAGTATTGCTACAATTCTTAATTATAATCCTACACAAAATCATACTAAATCTATATTAACAAGAGAATTGCTTGTGTTTTTAATGAGTGGTGTAATGGGCTATCTTTTTGTATATACTTTAAGAAATGTTTTTAAAAATCGTCCAATACTGCTTAACTTTTTTGCCAAAACGCTTATCCTGCTTTTTGCTGCTCTTGCTATGAATTTCCTGGCTCATTTGGCAGATAATATTTTTGTTGAAAATTTAAGTTTAAGAAAAAGTCTTTACGATTTTTATCAATATACAATTACGGGAAACTGGCTTTTAAGAAGAACTTTGTACTGGCTTATTTTATTTGCCATAACCCAGCTTTATCTTGAAATAAATGATAAATATGCACCAGGCGTTTTTCTTGATATTCTTGCAGGAAAATATATAAAACCCAGAATTGAAAATCGGGTAATTATGTTTATAGATTTAAAAGATTCCACACCCATTGCAGAAAAACTTGGGCACCAAAATTATTTTTTATTTATAAGAGAATTTATTTATGATTTATCACTGGCATTAATTGAGCACAATGGAATTATTTATCAGTATGTAGGCGATGAAATTATTGTATCCTGGAAGTATACGAAAGACAATATGAAAAACTGTCTGGCTTCTATTATTACCGGGCGCAAAAATATACAACTGCGGAGTGAACATTATCGCAGAGTGTATAATATAATTCCTGAATTTAGAATTGGTATACATTTAGGAGATGTAACGGTAGGAGAAATTGGTGTTATTAAAAAAGACCTTGCCATGAGTGGTGATACGATGAATACAACTGCCCGTATTCGAAGTGCATGCAATGAACTAAATCAAAAATTTATAGTTTCAAAAGACTTTGCTGAAAAAAGCAACTTGCAATCTTTTCAGTTAGAGAGTTTGGGTATTATTGAACTTAAAGGAAAAACAAATGGAATTGAATTATTTGCATTGAAAATTTGATGGGTTATAATTTTGTATTATCTTAAATTACCTTTTAAATTATACATCCATTATGACCAAAACTTTACTGCCCTTACTTTTACTGATCTCTTGCTTTTCAGTCAAAGCCCAAAACAAAAAACCCCTTACACATGCTGTTTACGATGGCTGGAAATCAGTCGGAGAAAAAGTTATCAGCAACAATGGTCGTTATATTGTTTACACAATTGTTCCTCAGGAAGGGGATGGGTTGCTTGTTATAAATGATATGGTTAATGGAAAAAACCGGGAAATGGAAAGAGGTTATGCACCCGTAATTTCACAAGATAACCGTTATGTTGTTTTTAAAATAAAGCCCCGCTATCAGGATACAAGGCAAGCCCGCATTAAGAAAAAAAAGCCTGAGGAAATGCCTAAAGATTCAATGGCAATTATACTGCTGGGTACAGACAGTATCATTAAAATTGCACTTATAAAAACTTTTAAAACGCCTGAAAAAAGTAGCGGTTGGATGGCCTATCTGGCTGAAAAACCTTTGCCCGATACAACTGCAAAAAAATATATTTCGGATTCATTAAAATTAAAAATTGATGGTCTGGTTAAAATTGCTGATTCACTTTTTAGAAAGTCTCTTGATTCTGTAAAGGGTAAAGTAGAAAAAGCCGAAGTTGTTGCTGCTACACAAAAAGCAGTTGAAGAAATATACAAAAAAGCCAAGGATTTATTTGTAGATGCAGAAGGCGATGATGCAGTTGCTGATAAAATACAGGAAGGAACAGATCTTTCAGTAAAAAATTTAGTTACGGGAAAGATTATAAAATTTAAGCTCGTTAGTGAATATTATTTCGATAAAACCGGTACCAAACTTTTAATAGAAACTACCAAGGCACCAAAAGATACACTCAGCAAAGCAAGCGTAATTTTATACAACCTTCAGTCAGATAAAATTGATACCATTATGAAGGGTTTTAATGATGCGAAGAATTTTGTTTTTAATGAAGATGGGCAGCAACTTGCATTTGTTGCAGAACGTGACAGTACTGCAAAATCGTTGCAAAAGTTTTACAAATTATGGTACTACAATAACGGGAAAGACAGTGCAGTATTACAGGCAGACAGAAATACACCAGGTATTATAAAAGGAAATACTATTAGTGAAAATGCGGATTTAAAATTTAGCAAAGACGGAAAAAAACTTTTTTTTGGAACGGCCTCTATCATTCCAGCTAAGGATACAACACTTGTAGATTTTGAACTTGCCCGGCTGGATGTGTGGACATACAATGATGATTATTTGCAACCGCAACAATTAAAGCAATTACCGCAGGAATTGAAAAGGAGTTTCAGCGCTGTTGCTATGCCCGGGCAAAATACACTTGTACAACTGGGTACCGATTCATCAGAAAACATTTCTTTAATAAATGAAGGAAATGCAGCGTTTGTTCTGGCTCAGTCTACAAAAGGAAATAGAATTGCTTCGCAATGGGAAGGCAGAACGCTTACAAATGCTTTTTTAATAAATGTAAACACCGGTAAAAGTTCTTTGATCTCAAAAAATAATATTGGAAAATTAACAGCATCACCAATGGGTAAATATGTTTACTGGTATGATGCTGTTAAGCAAAATTATTTTGCTTACAACACAGCAACTTCTTCAGTAAAAAATATAACCGAAAAAATTAAAATACCATTATTTGATACAGAAAATGATGTACCCGATTATGCAAATGAAATCGGTGTTGCAGGTTTTACAGCGGATGATAAATATATTTTAGTACAGGATGAGTACGATATCTGGAAAGTAGATCCTACTGCAGTTGAAGCTCCCGTAAACATGACCAACGGTTTTGGAAGAAGGAATAAAACTAAGTTTGATTATGTAAATACAGATCCTGAAAAACGTTTCATTAATCCAACAGAAAAAATACTGTTAAGAAGCCAAAATAAAACAAATAAAAATGGTGGATTTTATAGTGTAAATGTTGGTGAGGTTAAAGATCCGGTTTTGTTACACATAAGTGCACACTCGTTTTCTGCTCCACTAAAAGCAAAAGATACTGAAAAATATATTTTTACCCAATCTGATATTGTAGCTTCTGAACTTTATGTAACAGATGATTTTAAACAATCAAAAAAACTGACTGATGTTGCTGCTCAACAGAAAGATTATAACTGGCTTTCTGCAGAGTTAATGCGTTGGAAAATGTTTGACGGAAAAATGAGTGAAGGACTTTTGTTTAAACCTGAAAACTTTGATCCGACAAAAAAATATCCTGTAATATTATACTTTTACGAACGCAATGCAGATCTGTTGTATAACTACAGAGCGCCTGCGCCAAGTGCTTCCACCATCAATATTCCTTATTTTGTAAGCAATGGTTATTTGGTTTTTGATCCTAATATTTATTATAAAAAAGGGGAGCCGGGACAGAGTGCTTACAACAGTGTTGTGAGTGCTGCAAAAATGCTTGCAAAAATGCCATGGGTTGATAGTAACAGAATGGCCATACAGGGGCAAAGTTGGGGAGGTTACCAGGTTGCATATCTTGTTACAAAAACAAATATGTTTAGAGCTGCGGGAGCTGGTGCACCGGTTAGTAACATGACGAGCGCATATGGTGGAATAAGATGGGGAGTGGGCATTAACAGGCAGTTTCAATACGAAAAAACGCAAAGTAGAATTGGCGCTACCCTTTGGCAAAGACCGGATCTATACATAAAAAATTCACCACTATTTGCCGCTGATAAAATTAAAACACCTCTGTTATTAATGCATAATGATGCCGATGGTTCTGTGCCATGGTACCAGAGTATTGAATTGTTTACTGCCATGAAAAGATTGGGTAAAAAAGTTTGGCTGTTGGAATACAACGGAGAAGATCACAACCTTGTTGAAAGAAAAAACCGGAAAGATCTGTCGGTAAGATTAGGTCAGTTTTTCGATTATTATTTAAAAGATGCGCCTGCTGCCGATTGGATAAAGAAAGGTGTACCTGCTACACAAAAAGGAATCAACTGGGGTTTGGAAGTTAATTAAATAGATTTCTATAAATGTAAAAAAGGTCAAACAGATTATTATCTGTTTGACCTTTTTTAATTGTAAACTATTTTTTTATTTACCAAAGAGACCTTTTAATGTATCCATTATTCCACCGCCGCCCTGTTGTGGGTTTTGTTCGTTTGTTTGCGAATTATTACCGGTGAACGCAGCTGTAAGATCTGCAAGATTTACCTGCCCATCATTATTTTTATCAAGACCGCTTCCGCCAAATTTTGATAAAAGACCGGCAATATCCATCCCACCGGTTTTGTTACCACTAAGGCTGTTAAAAATTCCCTGTAAATCAAAACTGTTATCATTGCTGTCATTGGTTTTGCTAACCAGTTTGCTCATTACCATTGGGATAAGTGAACTCACAATTCCACTGGCTTTATTACTATCAAAACCAAATTTATCCATTAATGTAGTAACAAGATTGGAAGAAACATTTTGTGTTACCGGATGATTGGTCACATCTTCATTACTGTTTTGGCTAAATAAATTTAATACACTCGCTGCACCACCTCCACTCATCATTCCTTTCAGTGTATCCATTATTGAACCCGAAGCTGTACTCATAACAGCATCGTTTTGCTCATTTGGTACGTCGGGATTATTTATTACAGCATCGCCTGAATATTGTTTTACGAGATTCATTAATTGATCAAACATAATATTTGGTTTTATTTTTAAATAAATTTAAGCGTTTATTTTATAAATAAAACGTAGTAAAAATATTTATTTAAACTTTTTTAAAAATCATTAAACTATCGTCTGGCAAATAAAGGTGCAGTTTACCTTCCTTAAAATAGTAGCTCACTATTTGTCCTGATATTTGAGTGGTAATTATTTTTTCTATGCTTTTTTTGTTGCAGCCCATTTTAGTGCTTAATATTTGATAAAATTTTATCCGTTTTCCCTGCACTTCAATTTTCCCTCTAATGCTGTTACAGCCATCGTTCCCGGAAACGGTACCTTCTTCAATATTTATATTTATCTCCGGTAATCTGTTGTATTCATTTGTTACCACTGGAGTATTTCCAATTTTCTCCAACAACCATTTTGCGTTGAGATTTTCATCTGCTAAAAATTTTCCGCAACCGCTGTAAGTTGTATTGTTGAAAACAACATTTACTTCTTTTTTAGATACCTCTCTAATCGTTGTTACCGTACAAATTTTTTCATTTATTTTAATAGTTACATTTCCTGATTTTAATGCGACAGTAAAAATCCTTCTTTCCTCATTTTTATCTTTTTTTAGTTGATTATAAGCAAATTTTAAAGCCAGTCCGTCATCTGCTGTAAATCTTACTGTATCATCATAGTTGATGGTTAACATCCAGTTTGAAGGCTGGTTACCTTCTGCCAAAAAATCTATTCCACTTTGTTGCAGTTTTTTTAAATCTTTTGCCTGTTGCAAATCATTATTGTTGGATGTTTTATTTACAGGAATATTTTTAGTGCTGTTGCATCCTAATAATACAAGTATTAAAAAAAATGGAGTTATTATTTTCATGATTGTAAAATTGCTTAGAATTATTAACCCGTGGTGTTAAATGTAATTTTAAACTTCTTTCCAGTTTTTTACTAAAATCATTTCTGTTTTTTAGTAAACAAATCTGCTAAATTTACTTTCTTATAAAAAAAATCATGATGAAATATTGCCTACCATTTCTTGCATTTTTAGCTTTCTCCTGTAAGAGCAGCAAAGAAATCACCACAAAACCTTCAGTGATTTCGGCTCAAACAATGCCACAAAATGTTAGTTTAAATGGAAAATTATTCTCGTCCATTTTTCAGCAACGGGCAGCGGAATATCGGGCTTTGTGTTTGCAGGGTTACAATATTGCAAAACTTCGTGTTGACAGTTATGTGGCGCAAACCGAAAAACCCAAGGTCATTATTACAGATATTGATGAAACCATTTTAGAAAACAGCGCTTATGCCGTTCACCAGGCTTATCAGGGTTTAGAATATACAACAGCTTCCTGGTAAAAATGGACAGATAAATCTGCAGCCGACACCATGCCAGGTGCAGCAGCTTTTTTAAAATACATTGCTTCAAAAAACATTCAGGTTTTTTATATAACAAACAGGGAAGACAGAGAACGCACCAGTACTTTAAAAAATTTACAACGTTTTAATCTACCAAATGCTGATGAAATTCATCTGTATACAAAACTTGGTAAATCAAGTAAAGAAGCAAGGCGCCAGCAGGTTATGGATCGTTACGAAGTTGTTTTGTTAATGGGAGATAACCTGGCAGATTTAAGTGTACTCTTCGATAAAAAAACGGAAGAGGAAAGAAGAAAAAATACAGATATTCTGGCAGCAGATTTTGGCAAGAAATTTATTGTTTTCCCCAATGCAAATTATGGTGACTGGGAAAGCAGTATGTATAAGTATGATTACAAATTAACGCAAATGCAAAAAGATTCTGTAATAAAAAGTGTATTGAAGAGTTATTAGTGAGCAATTACAAATTACGAATTACGAATTATTTAAAAAAAGCCGCAAGTAATTATAACCTGCGACTTTTTTGTTTGCCATAATCTATTTACCATCCACTATTCACCTTTCACAATTGCCCATTAACTTTTCACTTTTAAATATTTCTGTTTACATCAAAATTTTCCAGTTCTTTACAAACTGCATTTAAAAAAGTAGAACCTAACGCACCATCAATAATTCGATGATCATAACTTAAAGAAACATACATCATGTGACGAATGGCAATTACATCTCCCTGCGGCGTTTCTAAAACCATTGGTCTTTTTTTAATAGCACCCACGGCCATAATTGCAACCTGCGGCTGATTTATAATTGGCGTTCCCATTATACTTCCAAACGTACCAACGTTGGTTAATGTAAAAGTACCGCCGGTTGTATCATCGGGTTTTAATTTACCATTACGTGCTGCATTTGCAAGTCCGTTAACCTGCTTGCACAAGCCTGTAAGATTTAATTGGTCTGCATTTTTAATTACCGGAACAATCAAATTTCCGGATGGTAAAGCGGTAGCCATACCAATATTTAAATCTTTTTTTACAATAATTTTATCGCCGTCCACCGAGCTGCTTAGCATCGGGTATTTTTTTAGGGACTTTACAACTGCTTCAACAAACAGTGGTGTAAATGTAATTTTCTCTCCTTCTCTTTTTTCAAATTCTTTCTTTATTTTTTCTCTCCACTGTACAAGATTTGTAACATCACATTCTGCAAAACTGGTTACATGTGCACTGGTAGCAACACTATCCGTCATGTGTTTGGATATTAGCTTGCGCATGCGATCCATTTCAATAATTTCAACGTTACCGCTGTAAACTGTAGGTGCAATATTAGCAACAACTGCCGGTGTCTGAGAATTTGTTATAACAACTGCCTGCTGGCTTTGTTGTGGTACTTGTGCAACCTGGTTATTTGCTGAAACGTTTGTTCTGTTTGCAACAAAAGCAAGTATATCTTTTTTACTAACTCTTCCATCCTGCCCTGTACCCGGAATTTTTTCAAGGTCCATCATGCTGATGCCTTCACTCTGAGCAATATTTAAAACCAGTGGAGAATAAAAACGAATGCCGTTTGCAGAACTATCTGCTGTATTATTAGTTGGTTGGTAAGGGATTTCTTCTAAAACTTTTGCCTCTTCATATTCAACTTTTGGAGCAACGGGAGCGGGGATTGAAGCTGTATTTTCTGCAGCACCGGTTCTTATTTTTACAATCACTGTTCCAATCGGCACAACATCATTTTCTGCAAATAAAATTTCTTCAATTATTCCTTCGGTTGTAGAAGGCACTTCACTATCAACTTTATCAGTAGCAATATCTAAAATAGTTTCGTCCTGTGCTACTTTATCGCCAACTTTTTTATGCCATTTAAGTATTGTCGCCTCCATTATACTCTCACCCAGCTTTGGCATTGTAAGATCAACTAAACTCATAAATTTTATTTATTTAAGGTGTAAATGTAGAATTTAAAGCTTAGATAACAACTATAAACAGTTTGGTAAACGAACACTTAGTTGTGGAATAATAATCAAGAAAATTAATTCTTCATGGCATCAGCTGCACTTATAACGTCATCAGCCAACTTCTTTTTATAGGCTTCCAGTTTTTCAGATAAAACCTCATCCTGTGTAGCCAGAATTTGAGCTGCCAGAATCCCTGCATTTTTTGCACCATTCAAAGCAACTGTTGCTACTGGTACACCGCCTGGCATTTGCAGAATAGATAAAACAGAATCCCAGCCATCGATAGAATTGGATGATTTTATTGGCACACCAATAACAGGAAGCGTTGTGTAAGATGCGACCATACCCGGCAAATGCGCTGCGCCGCCTGCACCCGCAACAATTATTTTTATGCCTCTGGCTTTTGCTTCCATTGCATAAGTACGCATACGCTCGGGTGTTCTGTGTGCTGAAACAATTGTCATTTCAAATGATACATCAAACATTTTTAATGCATCAGCAGCTTCCTGCATAATTTTTAAATCGCTCTGGCTCCCCATAATAATTGCTACCTTAATCATCATAATTATATGTTTATAATTTAAAGCTAAGGTAAGAATATCTAAAACTTAGAATAAACCAATAGCCTTTTGTTTTGTTGCGCATGTTTTGCTGAAGGAAAACCGTCTAAACAATAAATTTTGCTTTAGATATATGGTAACACACATTCTTTAATCCTTATATCTTTGCACTGTTTCATTTATAAAATTGATTTATGCGGTATGTTGTAAAAACATTTAAATATTTTATTGCCTTTGTAGTTATTGTTTGTTTGATGATGGCCTGTAAAAAGAAAACAGGCGATTCCGGAAAACCAAAAATTTCACCCCCTGTTATTGTAGACGTAATCATTGCCGAAAAACAACCAATCAATGATAAAATAGAAGCCAATGGCACCGTAGTTGCAAATGAGTTTTTGGAACTTCACCCCGAAGTAAGTGGACGGTTAATTTACCTCAATATTGCGGAAGGCACCGGTGTTGCTCAGGGAACTATTCTTGCAAAAATTAACGATGCAGACCTTCAGGCACAGCTTGCAAAAACACGTGTACAGTTAGATCTTGTACAAAAAACTACCCAGCGTTACAAGCAATTGTTAGATGTAAATGGTATTAACCAAAGCGATTATGATATTGCTTTAAACCAGGTAAATGCATTTAAAGCCGATATGGTTTACACACAGGCCCTCATAAATAAGACTATTATTAAGGCACCTTTTAGTGGAGTTATAGGACTAAGACAAATTAGCCCGGGGGCTTATGTAACTCCCGCCACTATTTTGGCTACGCTACAACAGACTTCTAAAATTAAAATTGATTTTACTGTTCCACAAAATTACAGCAATATAATAAAGAGAGGATCTGTGTTGGATGTTGAGCTGGATGCATCATCACATAAAATGGGCAGAGCCATGATTGTTGCAACTGAACCAGGTGCAAATACCAGTACACGTAATTTAAAAGTTAGGGCAATATTATCAGAATCAAACATTAACCCCGGAGCTTTTGTAAAAGTTTTTTTAAACGCAGGTTTTGGCAAAACTGCTATTGTTGTCCCTACCAATTGTATTATACCAAACGATAAAAATAATCAGGTAATTGTTGTAAAAGGAGGTATTGCAAATTTTATAAATGTTGGAACAGGCATAAGGCAGGCAAATTCTGTAGAGATAGTTAATGGTTTAAATGTGGGCGATTCAGTTGTTGTTACAGGCGTTTTGTTTGCAAGGCCAAAGGATAAAGTAAAAGTAAGGTCTGTAAAAAAATTAGCAACATTGCTGCCCAAAGATTCCGCTGCCAGTTATTAAACAAATTAAGTTTTTATTTTCATGAATATATCTGAATTATCACTAAAGCGGCCAGTATTTGCCACCGTTTTAAATTTAATGATCATCTTATTCGGTGTTGTTGGATTTAGTTTTCTTGCCATCAGAGATTATCCCGCTATTGACCCTGCAGTTGTGAGCGTCAGTACTTCTTACACGGGTGCAAATCCTGATATTATTGAAAGTCAGATAACAGAACCGCTGGAAAAACAGATTAATGGCATTCCCGGTATTAAAACAATTACATCTTCCAGCTCTCTGGGTAACAGCAATATTTCTGTTGAGTTTGAATTGGGGGTAAACCTTGAAGCTGCGGCAAGTGATGTGAGAGATAAAGTTGGTCAGGCTTCCCGTTCTTTACCTCAGGATATTGATGCACCACCGGTTGTTACAAAAGCAGATGCCAACAGTGATTTTATTTTAATACTTGCCGTGCAAAGCCGCACAAAAGGATTATTAGAGTTAAGCGATTATGCGGAGAACGTGTTGCAGCAGCAGTTTCAAACCATTAATCAGGTAAGCTCAGTAAACATATTCGGGCAAAAAAGATACGCCATGCGTTTGTGGCTTAACCCAGATAAGATGTCTGCCTTTAATGTAACTTTTAGCGATATCAGAACGTCGTTAAATGCTGAAAATATTGATCTTCCTCCAGGTAAAATTTATGGCGACAATACGGAACTTACCATTAAAACCGTTGGCAGGCTTACATCTGAAAAAGAATTTCAGGATTTGCTTATTAAACAGGATGCTGCCGGCATTGTAAGGTTAAGAGATGTTGCAAGGATAGAAATTGGTCCGGAACAATTGGAACAGGGCTGGAAATACAATGGTGTAAATGCGGTTGGTATTGTAATTATTCCACAACCCGGTGCAAACAATATTCAGATAGCTAACGATTTTTATAAAAAATTAGAGTCCATAAAAAAACTGAATAAGTCAGATATTGAACTGAATGTGTTGCTGGACAATACACAGAACATACGCAAATCTATTAGTGAGGTAGAAGAATCTCTGATGATTTCTTTTGCTTTTGTTGTATTGGTAATTTTCTTCTTCTTCCGTGACTGGCTTACTGCTATCAGGCCGTTGATCGATATTCCGATTTCTTTGGTAGCAACTTTTTTCATCATGTACATTTCGGGCTTTTCAATAAATATCCTCACATTGTTGGGTATTGTTTTGGCAACTGGTTTGGTGGTTGATGATGGTATTGTTGTAACAGAAAATATTTTTAGAAAGCTCGAAGAAGGTTTACCAATAAAACAAGCTGCATTGGAAGGAAGTAAGGAAATATTCTTTGCCGTAATTTCTACCTCTATAACACTGGCAATTGTTTTTTTACCCGTAATATTTTTAGAAGGTTTTATTGGAAGATTGTTTCGTGAATTTGGTATTACACTTGCATCTGCCGTTCTCATTTCCGCATTTGTATCTCTTACCATTACACCGGTATTAAATGTTGTAATGCGAAGAAAAAAACCCGGACACGGTAAGTTTTACATGAAGACAGAACCGTTTTTTACAGGAATGGAAAATGGTTACAAAAATTTATTGACAGGCTTTTTAAAAGTAAGATGGTTGGCATGGATTATCCTCATCGTGTGTTTGATAATGGGTTTCTTTATTGGTATCTCGCTGCAAAGCGAAATTGCCCCAATGGAAGATAGAAGCAGCGTGCGTTTTAGTGTTTCTGCACAGGAAGGAACGAGTTATACAAAAATGCAGAATATTTCAGATGAAATTGCCAATTATCTGTACGATTCTATACCGGAAAGAGATTTTGTTTTTGCCCGTACACCTGTAGGAGCCGTTAACACAGCTCAGCCAAGGCTTGCATTGGTTGAGCCAAAAGATAGAAAACGTTCGCAAGATCAGATAGCCAACGATCTTAATCGAAAAATGACAAGGTTTAATGAGGCAAAAGTTTTTGCAATACAGGAGCAAACCATTGCTGTTGGTGCAGGTTCACGAGGCAGTTTGCCCGTTCAGTTTGTACTGCAAAATCAAGATCTGGAAAAAATGAAACAAATTATTCCAAAGTTCTTAGACGAAGCAAAAAAAGATAAAACTTTTTCTAATGTTGATGTCAATTTAAAATTTAATAAGCCAGAAATTTCTTTAACAGTTGACCGTATGAAAGCCAAAGACCTTGGCCTTTCCTCTCAGGATATTGTAGGCACAATTCAGGCAGCATTTAGTGGGGGAAGACTGGCTTATTTTCTTCGAAATGGTTATCAATACTCAGTTATAGCGCAGGTGGAAAGAAATGAAAGAGATAAGCCTGACGATATTTCAAAGTTATATGTGCGTAATAATAAAGGTGAAAGCATTCCTTTAAGTGCT
The DNA here is from genome assembly GCA_043736415.1 of Ferruginibacter sp. Lineage (GTDB taxonomy): Bacteria > Bacteroidota > Bacteroidia > Chitinophagales > Chitinophagaceae > Ferruginibacter. The sequence goes on from JAYTCO010000366.1 coordinate 17,028, forward strand.
GTTGTAAAACTGGAGGAAAGCAGCAGTCCGCCAAGTTTATTTCACTTTAACCGTTACAAAGCTGCAACCATTTCTGCTTCCCTTTCAGAAGGAAAAACGATTGGGGATGGTATAAAAGCCATGCAGGCTATTTCTAAAAAATTACTTGATGAAACTTACCAGACAGCACTAAGCGGACCATCAAGAGATTATGCAGAAAGCAGCAGCAATATTGCCTTTGCATTTGGCCTTGCCTTAATACTTATTTATCTGGTTTTGGCTGCGCAGTTCGAAAGTTTTGTAGATCCTTTTATTATTATGCTTACCGTACCGCTTGCCCTTGCAGGTGCATTACTAAGTTTATTTTTATTCGGACAAACCTTAAACATTTTTTCAGAAATTGGTATGATAATGCTCATTGGGCTGGTAACAAAAAACGGAATTTTAATTGTTGAATTTGCCAACCAAAAAAGAGAGCAGGGCTTATCTGTAGCTGAGGCAGTTGTAGAAGCATCCCGACAAAGATTACGACCAATTTTAATGACGAGTCTGGCAACTTCTTTTGGCGCATTACCAATTGCGTTAAGCCTTGGTGCCGCCGCTGCAAGCCGAGTGCCGCTTGGTATTGTGGTGGTAGGTGGTATTTTATTTTCGCTTATTCTTACACTTTTTGTTATACCCGCAGTGTATACTTTTTTAAGCGGTAAACATAAACACGAAGCTAAAAAAATAGAGATTACTGATTAAAAAATTCATTTTTATGGGAACTTAGAAATTTTAAAATCAAGCACAACTCTTCTCTGAATAAATGACTAGAATTAATATATCAGAAAGTATAGGTTATGAAAGCAAACGAAACTAAAGTAGACAAGTTCTTAGCCACAAATGAGACAACATTTGCAATTCCTGTCTATCAAAGAAATTACGACTGGACAATTTTTCAATGTAAACAACTTTTATATGATATTGTTGAAACTGGTAAAAATGATAAAACAAATGCTCACTTTATTGGTAGTATAGTTTATGTTCATGATGATGTTTATACAGCATCGGGTCTAACAGAGTTAACAATTATTGACGGGCAACAAAGACTGACAACTATTACTTTAATTTACGTAGCTCTCTATAGACTGGCAAAGGAACTCGACAATCAAATGCTAGTAAATAGAATACATAAAACTTATTTAATAAATGAATTTGCACCCGAAGCAGAAAAGCTAAAGTTGAAACCAACTGAGAATAATAAAGAAGCATTAAAATATATCCTTAATTCATCTAACGGCGAAGAGTTTAAGGGATATTCAAAAATTATAGAGAATTTCGATTACTTTAAATTAGCAATAAATGTTGACAACTATGAATTAGTTCAGAGAGGTCTTTCTAAATTAATATTTGTTGATATTGCTTTGGACCGTCAAAAAGATAATCCGCAAAGAATTTTTGAAAGCCTAAATTCAACTGGCTTGGAATTATCACAGGCAGATCTTATTAGGAATTACATATTAATGGGTCTTTCTAGGACAAATCAGGATAAAATTTATAAAAGTTATTGGGAGGTGATTGAGCAGAATGCGAAGGATGAAACATTAAACAAAACCCGTGTCTCTGAATTCATTCGAGATTATCTAACCCTTAAAAACAATGAAATTCCAAACAAAGGAGACGTTTATACAAAATTTAAAGAAAGATATCCAACATCAACAATTGAAGATTTAGAAATTGTTTTATTAGAATTAAAATCTTTGGTTAAGTATTACAATAAACTTTCCAACCCCAAAAACGAATCAGACAGCGAAATAAAAAAACAGCTTGAATATATAAATAGACTCGAAATAAATGTGGCTTTCCCTTTTTTAATGAAAGTTTATGAAGATTATTCAAACAACATAATTGAAAAAGATACTTTTATTTCTGTCCTATCTCTTGTGCAATCATTTACATTCCGACGTTTTATTTTAGGATTACCTACCAATGCCTTGAATAAAATATTTATGAATTTATATGACAAAATTGACCCTCAAAATTATTTATATTCAATTCAAAAATCATTATTACAAAGATCAGGGATACAGCGTTTCCCTAGAAATATTGAAACCATTAATGCATTAAAGGAGAAGGACGCTTATAATATCAAACCTAAGAACAGAACATATTTACTTGAACGACTTGAAAACTTTCAAAATAATGAACCTGTAATTATTGAGGGTAATTCAGGTATAACTATTGAGCATATTTTCCCTCAAAATCCAGATCCAAAATGGAAGATTGAATTGGGTAACGAAGAATATAATTTTATAAAAGAAAATTACCTTAACACAATTGGAAATTTGACACTTTCTGGCAATAATGGCAAACTTGGAAACAAATCTTTTTTGGATAAAAAAGAAATGAATATTGAGGGAAAAGAGCAGGGCTATATTTTTAGCCGTCTATGGTTAAATAGAGGTTTAAAAGAAAAATTAAAATGGAATAAAGAAGATATTGAGAATAGATCTAACCTAATATCAGAGCGGTTTATCAAAATTTGGGCAATTCCAGATGTTCAAGTAGAACTAGAAACTAGTAGTGATGAAATAAATATTTTTGATGCAGAAGATCCTAAATTCAAGAAATTAGATTATGCCATTTTTTTTAATCAAAAGATTGAGGTGACTCAAGTTGCTCGACTTTATGTGGAAGTATTCAAACAACTTTTTGATTTACAACCTGAGACTTTTATTGGTTCTGATATCGGTAAAAAAATAAGTTTGACAAAGATGCCGAAAGAAGATGGATTAAGGCAGGCGGCTCAATTAAATGAAACATATTTTATAGAAACAAACATTGATAGTGTAGGTAAGTTTGATAGAATAAAACTTGCTTTAACAATTTTTGGTTTTGAAGACGAGCTTTTAATTAAATATGCTAATTAAAACAAAAGAAGTATGAACGCATTGCCTGTTTAGTCGGTGTTGTAAGTAAAACTTTCAGTTAAAAGCCTGCAGAAAGGTTAAGGTGTAGTTTTAAAAAATCATCAAGAATAATATACTCAAAAAATAAAATTTGAAATCAATCTATTTAATAAAAAATTACAAAAATAAAGTGGCAAATACATTAAAAGGAAAAGTATTTTATTTATTGTTTTTATCAATTTTTTCTATCGTTACAAACAGTTATTGCCAAGATACTTTGCGCCTTCCTGATGCTATAAATCAGGCACTTAAAAAAAGTCTTGATATTACTATTGCAAAAAATAATATTGAATCGGCAACCATATTAAACAGTTATGGGGTTGCTGGTGGTCTTCCTATTGTAACCGGCAACATCGCCAACAACGAATCGATTACCAGTATAAACCAAAAATTAAATTCAGGCACAACTATTCAAAGAAATAATGCAGCAGCAAATGCACTGAATGCTAATGTAACCGGCAGTATTTTATTATTTAACGGTGGACGGGTAATAGCAACAAAGCAAAAGCTTGCAACGCTTAAAACGCTTGGTGATCAAAGACTGACAAGTCTGTTGCAAAATGTAATTGCAGGCGTAAGTATTGCTTATTATGATGTTGTACGCCAGCAGAATTATATAAAGACAATCAGTAAATCAATTGAAGCATCAAACCAGCAACTTACTATAGTTAAGGCCAGGCAAAGTGCTGGTCTGGCTAATAATGCAGATCTTTTTCAGGCGCAAATTGATTTAAATTCATTGCAACAAACAAAAATTGCTCAACAGTTAATTGTCTCCCAATCCAAAACAGAATTGTTACGGTTGCTTACAGCAAATGTTGATTCAACCATACAAATTGCTGACACAATAATTGTTGAAAATAATATTA
>JAYTCO010000367.1:0-3642 GCA_043736415.1 Ferruginibacter sp.
ATGGAGCATAAACAATAAAACTTCTATTTATTTGATCATGTTGTTTGTAACGCTGGCAGGTGTTTACCAGTTTCTTACTTTACCAAAAGAGCAGTTTCCTGATATTGTTATTCCTACTATTTATGTGCAGACAATTTATGTGGGTAACTCTCCAAAAGATATTGAGAACCTTGTAACCAGGCCTATAGAAAAACAGATAAAAGGAATTACCGGTGCCAAAATTAAAAAGTTTACCAGCACTTCCTTACAGGATTATTCTGCCATACAGGTAGAATTTGATACAGATGTAAAGGTGGATATTGCCCTGCAAAAAGTAAAAGATGCCATAGATAAAGCCAAGCAGGATTTACCCAATGATCTTACGCAGGCACCAACCGCCCTTGCAGTAAACCTAAGCGACCAACCCATTATGTATGTAAACCTGAGTGGCGATTATGACATGACGAAACTTAAAAAGTTTGCAGATGACATGAAGGATAAACTGGAAGAGATACCACAGATAAACAGGATAGATATTGTAGGTGCGCCCGAGCGTGAGTTTCAGATAAATGTTGACAATTATAAAATGCAAAGTGCAGGTATTACGTTTGATGATATCAGCAATGCAGTGGCAAGAGAAAACACAGATATATCCGGTGGCTTGTTAGATGTGGGAGACATGAAACGTAATCTGCAACTGAAAGGACAGTTTCATACAGCATACGATATTGAAAAAGTAATTGTAAGAAATACAAGCGGCAACCCCATTTATTTAAAAGATATTGCTACCATAAAAGATACCACCAAAAATGTAGAAAGCTTTGCACGGCTTGATGGTAAAAATGTGGTAACACTAAACATTGTAAAACGCAGCGGAGAAAACCTTATAGAGACAAGTGATGCGGTGCAGAAAATGGTAAAAGAAAGTAAAGGTGTTATTTTTCCTGAGAATTTAAAAGCCGTTGTTACCGGTGACCAAAGCACTAAAACAAAAGCATCTTTTAATGAACTTGTAAACTCTATCATAATTGGTTTTCTGTTGGTATTAATTGTGCTCATGTTTTTTATGGGTGTTACCAATGCCTTCTTTGTGGCATTAAGTGTGCCGCTGAGTATGTTTGTGGCATTTGTATTTTTACCCGCTGCAGATTTAATTGTGGGTACGCACGTAACGCTCAACTTTATGGTGCTTTTTGCACTGCTTTTTGGGCTTGGTATTATTGTAGATGATGCCATTGTGGTGATAGAAAATACGCACCGGATTTTTGTAGATGGCAAAGGCCGAATACCGATTACCACTGCAACTAAAATGGCTGCAGGTGAGGTTTTTGTGCCTGTGCTTGCTGGTACCCTCACCACTCTGGCGCCGTTTTTCCCACTGCTGTTTTGGCCGGGTATTATAGGAAGGTTTATGGTGTATTTACCAACCATGCTCATCTTCACGCTGGCAGCATCGCTTGTTGTAGCATTCATAATGAACCCCATTTTTGCGGTAGATTTTATGAACCATCCTGAAGGTGAAAAAGAAAAGAAATCAGCCATTTTTAAGAAGCCATTATTTTGGGCAATTATAGCATTTGGTATTTTGCTGGATATATTAGGTACACCATTTTTAGGCAACCTCCTTATCTTCTTTATGCTGCTTACGGTATTACACAGGTATGTAATTGACGATGCTATACATAAGTTTCAAAACAAAGTATTGCCGTGGATAATGAGTCATTATGAAAACCTTTTAAATTGGTCATTAAAAGGCTGGCGGCCGGTACATTTATTATTAGGTACAGTAGGGCTTTTAATATTGTCAGTTGCCATATTTGGTATTTCAGTAAAGACAGGTAGAATTGGCATTGCCTTTTTCCCAAAGGGAGATCCTAACCAAATTTATGTATATGTAAAATTGCCTGTGGGAACCGGAGTTGAATACACTGATTCTATTGTAAAAACATTGGAGAATAAAGTAAACACAGTACTGGAAATTGATAATGCAAAAGGTAAGAAAAATCCGATAGTGGAAAGTGTTATCAGCAATATTGCTATTGGCGCAAGCGATCCTTCTTCCGGCGACAGAAGCACAAGAAGTGAGCTGGGAAGAATACAGGTTTCTTTTGTGGAGTTTCAAAAGCGTCACGGTAAAAGTTCCAAGCCTTATCTTGATAAAATACGAGCCGCAATAAGCGGTATACCGGGCGCAGAAATAAGTGTAGATCAGGAGAGTGGCGGTCCGCCAACTGACCCGCCAATAAACATAGAAATAGCAAGTGAAGATTTTGACAATTTGGTAAAAACATCTGTGAACTTAAAGAATTATTTAGATTCTATACAGGTGCCGGGCGTGGAGGAACTGAAAATGGATGTTGACCTCAACAATCCTGAAATTACCCTAACGGTAGATAGGCAACGGGCATTGATAGAAGGTGTATCATCTGCACAGGTAGGGCTTGCTATACGTACTGCTTTGTTTGGTAAAGAAATATCTAAAATAAAAGAAGGAAAAGATGAATATAAAATACAGTTGCGCAACAATGAACTGCAGCGTAAAAGTCTGTCAGAGTTATTAAATATGCGCATTTCTTTCCGGGACTTTGCAAGTGGCGGACAGGTAAAAAATATTGCCATCAGTTCGCTTGTTAGTGTGGAGCCCACCAGTACTTTTGGCAGTGTAAAACGTAAGAATCAAAAACGGTTAATTACGCTTCGCTCAAATGTATTGACCACAAAAGGTTTTAACGCTACTGCCGTAAACCAGGTACTTACAGGCCACCTTGCATCGTTTACAAAAAAGGCAGATGGCGTAACAATAAAGCAAACAGGAGAAGGAGAACAACAGGCAGAAACAGGCGCATTTTTAGGTAAGGCATTAATGATTGCGCTTGCGCTGATTTTACTTACGCTTGTGCTGCAATTTAATTCAGTAAGCAAATCAGTTATTATACTTACTGAAATTGTTTTTAGTGTGATAGGTGTGTTGCTTGGCTTCTCTATTTTTGGGATGGAGGCATCTGTATTAATGACTGGACTTGGTATTGTAGGACTTGCCGGTATTGTGGTGAAGAACGGTATTTTGGTAATTGAATTTGCAGAAGAGCTGCGCAGCCGTGGTATGAAAACCCGAGAAGCCGTAATACAGGCGGGCAGAACACGTATTATACCTGTATTGCTTACAGCACTTGCTGCCATCCTTGCATTTATACCGATTGCAGTAGGTTTCAACATTAATTTTGTAACACTGTTTTCTGAATTGAATCCGCATATTTTCTTTGGTGGTGATAATGTTGCCTTTTGGAAACCATTGAGCTGGACCATAATTTTCGGATTGGCATTTGCATTTTTTATGACGCTGATTATTGTGCCTGCCATGTATTTAATTGCAGAAAGATTACGCCGCCCAATGCGCAATATGTTTGGTGGTAAATGGATAAGTTTTCTTGGTATACCGCCACTCATTTTTCTGTTTATACCATTGATGATTGTTGCAGCATTTAAGCAAATTGGTAAAGTGCACCGAAGGAGATTAAGAATGAAGGATACAGACAGAACCTTTACGGGAAGCTGGTTTTAAGAGATATTTAATAATAATTAATTAGAAATGCTGCTAATAATATGGCAGCCTTTTTTATTAAAGCCTTTTTAATAAGGCGATAGGAATTTATGAGCTGATTT
>JAYTCO010000368.1:0-20704 GCA_043736415.1 Ferruginibacter sp.
GGGATATGTGTGTATTTGCTGTACACAATTTTTTAAAAGATCCACCCTTTAGCAAAATTGATTTTGTAAGCTGTAGAAATGTACTTATTTACATGGAGCAATATCTTCAGAAAAAAGCATTCTCAACTTTTCATTATGCATTAAACCCCCACGGTTATTTATTGTTAGGTAAATCAGAAACGAGCAACAGCATGCCTGATCTTTTTTTATCAAAAGTAAAGAATGATAAATTATTTGTAAAAAAAGACGGGCCATCAAAATTTGTGCACGTTGCCAGCCCACGTAGCGAAAAAAGCGAACAGAATATTCCTACCTATTTTAAAAGTGAACCCATGCAAACTGATTTTCAAAAAACGGCTGATGAAATAATTCTCGGGAAATATTCACCTGCAGGCGTTGTGGTAAATGAGGCTATGGATATTGTACATTTTAGGGGCAATACAAATTTATACCTGGAGCAGGCAGCCGGTAAGCCAAGCCACAACTTATTAAAAATGGCACGCAGCGGTTTGGCTTTTGAACTCCGCAATATTTTGCACAAAGCAAAAAAATTAAAAGCAGTTGTATTAAAAGAAAATATTGTTTTAAATATAGATAATGTAAAACGATTTGTAGATATTGAAGCAATGCCTATTCCGAATATGGTAGAGCCACATTATTTAATACTTTTTCACGATAATCAAACTTTACATATTTCAACCCCGGCAAAGGCTAATGGTGTTACTGAGCCTGCTTTATTAAATGAAGAAAAAGACCTTTACTTAAAACAACTTGAAAGGGAACTTGCGCAGACAAGAGAAGATATGCGCAGCATTACCGAAGACCAGGAAGCTGCCAATGAAGAACTGCAAAGTGCCAATGAAGAATTGCTTAGTGGCAGCGAAGAGTTACAAAGTTTAAACGAAGAACTGGAAACCAGTAAAGAAGAATTACAAAGCTCCAACGAAGAACTTACCGTTGTAAACCAGGAGTTAATTTTCCTTAACGAACAAATAACCACTGCAAGGCGGTATGCAGAATCTATTGTAGCAACTATTAGAGAACCTATTTTGGTGCTTGATAAAAACCTGCGGATAAGCAGTGCAAACAAAGCTTTTTATAATACTTTTCATATTCCAAAAAACGATACAGAAGGTATTTTAATTTACGACCTGGCAAATAAACACTGGAACATTCCGGCATTGCGTACTTTGCTAAATGGTATTGTAGAAGAAAATAAAACGTTTACTGATTTTGAAGTTGTACATAATTTTCCGTTGGTTGGTAAAAAAATACTGTTGTTAAATGCCCGAGAAGTAATGAGTGAGGCAGGTGCTGAAAAGTTTATTTTATTGGCTATTGAAGATGTTACAGAGCAAAAAAAGTACAGGTTGAAAGATGATCAATTTTTAGGAAGGTTTAAAAATATACTGTTACAGGTTTCAGTGGGTGTAAGCATTTTTAAGGGTATACATTTTCATGTAGAGATGGCAAATGAAGCCTTTTTACAAATTGTAGGAATGAGTGAAAAAGATTTTGTCGGTAAAAATCTTTTTGAAACAATGCCGGAAACCCAAAGTATTGCTGAGCCAATATTGCACAAAGTTTTAAAAACAGGTATTCCTCATCATATAACAGAACTGGAATACACAATTGTTAAAGCGGGTAATGAAGAAAAAGGCTATTATAATTTGGTTTACCAGCCAATGTTTGATGAAGATGCCACCATTACAGGTATTATTTGTATAACAAATGATATAACTGATGTAGTTGTAGCCCGAAAAAAAATGGAAGCACAGGCAAAGATGGTAAAAGATCTTTTGCTTACCGCACCGGCATTTATTTGTACATTAACTGGACCTGACCACGTTTATGAATTAGTAAATGAACGTTATCAGGCTTTGTTTGGTAAACGGAAAATACAGGGCAAACCAGTAATGATTGCATTGCCCGAATTAGAGGGGCAGGGGTTTGATACCATTTTAGATAATGTTTATAAAACGGGTGAACCTTTTGTTGGTATAGATATACCTATCATGTTGGCACGTGACGAAGGGTTGGTGCCACAGGTAAATTATTTTAATTTTAGTTACCAGCCAATATATGATGTGGAGAAAGTTATAAATGCCATTTTGGTATTTGGGTATGAAGTAACGGATCAAGTTTTGGCAAGAAATAAAAATATTGAAACGGAACAACAACACTCAAAAGAACTTGAAGAAAAAGTTGCTCAACGTACGCTTGAATTAAGTGCTGCAAATGCGCTCCTCAAATTTCAAAATGAAGAAAAACAAAAGCGGTCAGAACAGCTAAGTGATGCAAATAAAGAATTGCAGTCCTTTAATTATATCTCCAGCCACGATTTGCAGGAACCGCTGCGCAAAATTCAAACATTTGCCTCGCTCATTACAGGGAAAGAGGCAAATTTATTGACACCGAAAGGGAAAGATTATTTTGGCAGAATACAGGTTTCTGCAAAACGCATGCAAACGTTAATAGAAGATTTGCTTGCATATTCCCGTGCAAACGTTGCCGACAGAAATTTTGTATCTACAGATCTTACCATCATTGCAGCTGAAGTAATGGAAGAACTTTCGGAACTTATTGAAGAGAAAAAAGCTGTTATTGAATTAGACCTGTTGTGTGATGTAGAGGTTATTCCGTTTCAAATGCGACAGGTTTTAAATAACCTTATATCCAACGCAATTAAATTTGCCAAAGCCAATGTAGCCCCACATATTACAATAACTGCCACTACTGCCAACTCATCTGAATTTACAGCTGAAATAGCCAAACTTACAACTGCTAAACTGCATAAAAATAAACCATACTGCCATATAGCCGTAAAAGACAACGGTATAGGTTTTAATCCGAAATACAGGGATAAAATTTTTGAAGTTTTTCAAAGGCTGCATGTAAAAGAAGATTATCCCGGTACCGGTATTGGACTTGCTATCGTAAAAAAAATTGTACTAAACCACAACGGAATTATTACTGCTAACAGTAAATTAAATGAGGGGGCAACTTTTAATCTTTATTTACCTGTAGAAATACATTAACCTTTAAAATTAAAAATTAAAGAAAATGTAACTTTCAGTTATAATTTTTTAGGTAGTTCATCGTACATTACTTTTTTAAATTTGATGTATGAAACGATTGTGTTTTCTCCCAATAATATTTTTGTCTGCAGGTTTATTTAGCCAAACCTTACAGCAGTTAGCCAATAAAAAAATAACCCTGCCAAATGGCTGGAGCCTTTCTCCTGCAGGTAAAAGTCTGCCTCTTGGAGATCTGCCGCTCAACATGGTTGTAAGCAAATCAGGCAAACTTATAGCCGTTACAAATAATGGTCAAAGCACACAAACCATACAATTAATAAACACAGCAACAGAAAAGCAACTCGATGAAGTAACGATTGCAAAATCATGGTATGGCTTAAAGTTTTCTGCAGATGAAAAAAAGTTGTATGCAAGTGGTGGAAATGACAACTGGATTTTACAATATAATATCATCCAAAATAAACTGATACTTGCAGACAGTTTTTTACTTGGCAAAAAAATGAAAGACCTGATTTCTCCTGCAGGTATTGAGGTAGATGATGCTGCACAAAGAATGTATGTTGTTACCAAAGAAAACAATTCACTTTACCTTGTTGACTTAAAAACAAAACAGCTTTTACAAAAAATAAAACTTGATGGAGAAGCATACAGCTGCCTGCTTTCAAAAGATAAAAAAACTTTGTACATCAGTTGCTGGGGCTGCGATAAAATTATTTTGTTTGATACAAAATTGATGATCGTTAAACAATCTATTGCCGTAGGAGATAACCCGAATGAAATTATTATCAATAAAAGCAATACACATTTATTTGTAGCAAATGCAAATGATAACAGCGTTTCAATAATAGACCTTGCAACAAAAAAAGTAATAGAAACACTTAATGCAGCATTATATCCAAATGCGCCGAGCGGCAGTACTACAAATGGTTTAGCACTAAGTGCAGATGATAAAACGCTTTACATTGCCAATGCCGATAACAACTGTTTATCTGTTTTTGATGTAAGTAAAATTGGTGCCAGTAAAGCCAAAGGTTTTATACCGGTGGGATGGTATCCAACAAATGTAAAAGTTATCGGCAATAAAATATTTGTTACAAATGGGAAAGGATTTTCATCACAGGCAAATCCGTACGGACCAAATCCATATCGTAGCAGAGAAGCTGTAATTTACCAGCAAGGCGATACTTCAAAGCCAATGGGCGTTCAATATATAGCAGGATTATTTAAAGGAACCCTCAGTATTATCTCTACACCTTCGGATAAGCAGTTAGCCATTTTTTCAAAAGCTGTTTATGCAAATACTCCTTACACAAAAGCAAAAGAATTAAATGCAGATGGACTTGTGGGAAACCCTATACCAAAAAAAGTTGGTGACAAATCACCTATAAAATATGTATTTTATATCATTAAGGAAAACAGAACTTACGACCAGATACTTGGAGATATGGTAAAAGGAAATGGCGATACAAGTCTGGTTTTGTTTGGCAATAATGTTACACCCAACCAGCACAATCTTGCAAACGATTTTGTGCTGCTCGATAATTTTTATGTGGATGCTGAGGTAAGTGCAGATGGCCACAACTGGAGTATGGGCGCTTATTCCACTGATTATTTAGAAAAAACATGGCCCACAAATTATGGCGGCAGAGGTGGAAGATATGATGCAGAAGGCAACCGTGATGTAGCAAATAATAGGGACGGATTTATATGGGATAATTGTAAAAGAAATAATGTGAGTTACCGAACATACGGCGAGTTTGCAGATGATGGAAAGGCAAATATTCCTTCACTTAAAAACAATATGTGTAATTATTATCCCGGCTATAATATGACGGTAAAAGATACCACAAGATTTGCGCTATGGAAAAGAGATTTTGATTCTTTATTGGCAATTAATGCAGTGCGTCAATTAAATACAATTCGCTTTGCTAACGACCATACAGAAGGTTTACGAAAAGGAAGACCATCGCCCAACGCACATGTTGCAGACAATGATATGGCCGTTGGGATGTTTATTGAATATCTCAGAAAATCATCTATCTGGAATGAATCAGTAGTTTTTATTTTGGAAGATGATGCACAAAACGGCGCAGACCATGTAGATGCGCACCGAAGCCCTGCCTATGTTGCAGGTGGATTTGTAAAACGAAATTTTGTAGATCACAGCATGTATTCAACATCATCTGTTTTGCGCACCATTGAATTAATTTTAGGTATGCCGCCAATGACGCAATACGATGCTGCGGCAATGCCTATGTGGCGTTGTTTTGCAAATAAATCAGCAGCTTCAGATTATACTGCGGTAACACCATTAATAAATTTAAATGAAAAAAATATTGTAGAAAATAAATGGCAGCGCCGGTCAGAAGAATTTAATTTGGCGGTAGAAGATGCTGCACCTGATCTGGAATTAAATGAAATAATTTGGGTAGCAGTAAAGGGAGAAAAAATTCCTTTCCCCGGACCAAAACGTGCTGCATTTATACGACTTCAAAATAAAAAAGATGTTGATGATTGACATAAATTAAAAGTATAATCTCTTTGGTGATTAGGTAGTAAAAGGCTCATTCGTATTAGCTACGAATGAGCCTTTTTTCATTTTAAGGAATATAAAAAGGGTTTAAAAAGTATTAATGGGTTCAACCTAATTTTTTAAAGTTATTAAGCATAATGCTATGCATTTTCTAGCGCATCGAGTGCAAGTAATTGTGTAAACAACCATTTGCTAAATATGGAAAGCGTTTATTAATAAAATGTTACTATGCAATAACACAAATTAAATCAGTTAAATTACTGAACAAATGCAAATTTAAAATACATTAAATGCAACAGCAACAGCAGTGGAGAAAATTGAGTGGTCAAATTATAGAAGGTTTAATTGAAGATGAAGTAAGGGAGACCGTGCTGAGAGAAAAGGAAAATGGCAATGAGCTAAAAGTTTGCATTGGTACTGACAGCCAGGTAAAAACTTTTATTGAAAAAACTGCCCGAGGAAAAGAAACTGAATTTGCAACGGTAATTGTATTTGTAAGAAAAGGCAAAGGTGGATTTATGTACATTCACAACGAAGTAACCCGGCAAAAAATGAGCATTAAAGAAAGGATGTTGCTTGAAGTTGCAAAAAGCATTGAAATTGCTTATTCACTTTGTAATATTTTTACGATGTATGGTGTAGACATGGAAGTGCATGCAGATATAAATACGAACCCAAATTTTAAAAGTAACGATGCTTTAAAAGAAGCGATGGGCTACATACAGGGAATGGGTTTTGCATTTAAAGCCAAGCCGGAAGCGTTTGCCAGCAGCAGTTGTGCAAATAAGGTTGTGCAGTAAAAATTTATTATTGCAGATAAAAAAAGATAGCATATAATTTAAAGGCGATGTGCTGAGCTTTAATGTCATTTAGTTAAGGATTGTCAGACTGAGGCACTCATAAAATAAATTTTAATCTCTTTGAAAATGAGAAAAGTACGATCATATTGGAGTGTCAGTCTGAGCTTTTCGAAGACGATATGCTATTACAAACCCGCCTTCGACAGGCTCAGGCTGACACCAAAATAATTTGAACGAAAGTTTTTTTTAATACATGTCATTAGCAGCTTCTCGAACTTGGTGCCCTAATAAGTGTTTTAAAACCGGTTTCGACAGTTTCAACCTGACAGCTTATTTCCTTAATTAAATGGCGATAAGCTGCTCTGCTTAGGTGTAAATCCTTTTGTGAGGTACGAAAAAAAGACCTGACCGCCGATAGGTTGAAAGCGGGCAGCGGACAAATACTTAGGAAAGTTCTTTTGCTAACAGCCCCTAAAAAACTATACCCTTCCATCTCTTATCTCATTTACCACATCAGGGTCTAACAAGGTTGTAATGTCTCCCAAATTTTCTGTTTGCCCTTCTGCAATTTTTCTTAAAATACGGCGCATTATTTTTCCACTGCGTGTTTTTGGGAGCCCGCTGACAAACTGTATTTTATCTGGCTTTGCAATGGCACCAATTATTTTTGCCACAGTTAAACTTATATCCTGACGGCGTTGGTTTTCATCGCCATGGTGACCGTTATAAATTACATAAGCATAAATTCCCTGACCTTTAATATCATGCGGATACCCAACCACAGCACTTTCCACAACACCCGAGTGCATGTTTATTGCATTTTCTACTTCTGCAGTTCCAATTCGATGACCACTAATATTCAATACATCATCAACCCTTCCTGTAATTTTATAATTTCCGTTTTCATCTTTTATTGCACCGTCGCCGGTAAAATATAGATTGGGGTAGGTTGCAAAATAATTTACCCTACATCTTTCATGATCACCATAAGTAGTTCTTAAAATACCGGGCCAGGGAGCTTTGATACAGAGGTTTCCTTTCAACATTCCGTGTTCATCTTTTTCAGTTATTTCAACTCCTTTTTCATCAACAATTATTGGTTGCACACCAGGCAATGGTAATGTTGCCCAACCCGGCTTTGCGGGGGTAATGCCTGCAAGGTTTGATATTAATGTTCCGGCAGTTTCCGTTTGCCACCATGTATCAACTATTGGGCAATTTTTATTTCCAATATTTTCATTGTACCAATGCCATGCTTCTTCATTAATTGGTTCGCCTACTGTGCCTAAAACTTTTAATGATGAAAAATCTTTGCCTGCTAAAGGAGCATCGCCAAAACTCATTAAACTCCTAATTGCTGTTGGAGCTGTGTACAAAATATTTACTTTGTGTTTACCAATAATATCCCAAAACCTGCCGGCATTGGGCCATGTAGGAATTCCTTCAAACATCAGGCTTGTAGCTCCTGCTGCTAAGGGTCCGTATACAATGTAGCTGTGCCCTGTTATCCAGCCTATATCTGCAGTACAAAAATGTACATCGCCTTTGTTGTATTGAAACATGTTTACAAAAGTGTAGGTTGTCCAAATCATATAACCTGCAACGCTGTGAACAACACCTTTTGGTTTGCCTGTACTGCCGGATGTATACAAAATAAACAATGGATCTTCGGCATCCATTTCTTCGGCAGGAAAAGAAACAACACCATCTTTTTCCACCTGTCCTTCTGCAAATTCCATCTCATCTTCCCACCAAATATCTCTGCCTTTTATCATAGAAACCGGCATTCTTGTTCGGGTATAGACAATTACTTTTTTCACCAATTTATTTCCAATCAGTGCATCATCAATTACTGCTTTTAATGGAATTATCTTATCACCACGATATGCACCATCGCATGTTACAATAAATTCTGCCTGCGCATCTTCCAACCTATCTGCAATACTTTGCGCACTAAACCCGCCAAAAATTACAGAATGTATTGCACCAATTCTTGCACAGCCAAGTACTGCATAAGCAAGTTCGGGCACCATGCCCATGTATATACAAACACGATCTCCTTTTTTTACACCGTTGTTTTTTAGCACCTGTGCAAACTGGCAAACTCTTTTGTGGAGGCGGGCGTAAGTAACAGTCCTTACCCGTTCTTCGGGGTTGTTGGGTTCCCAAATAATGGCTGGTTTTTCAGCCATGGTAGGCAAATGTCTGTCAATACAATTTTCAGTAATATTTAATTTGCCACCTTTATACCATTCAATTTTTGGTTCGATAAAATTCCATTCCAATACTTTGTCCCATTTTTTTTTCCAGTAAAAATTATCGGCTATTGCTGCCCAAAATGCTTCAGGATCATCAACAGAATTTTTATAGTCAGTATGGTATTGCTCTAATGATTTTATTTGATATGGGTATGACATTTTTTTTGCGAAGTTATTTGCTATTTAAATTGTGTTTGATAAAATTAATAAACTAACCAGTATTACAAATTGCAATGTTGCTAATTTGGTATAGCTTTGCTAATTTTGTATAGTTACTGCCATAACTTAACACAATGAAACAGATTGCTTGCCCAAAATGCCAATGCGAAGAATTGATTAAAAGTGGCGTGGTTAAAGAAAGACAGCGGTATAAATGTAAAAAATGCGGGTACTCTTTTACGGTTTTAAAAAATGGCAAGCACATAGATCCTTACTATGTTATTAAGGCATTACAATTATACATTGAAGGAGTTTCGTTTAGAGAGATAGAACGGATTCTCGGTATAAGCCATGTATCTGTTATGAATTGGGTAAAAAAATATGTAATAAAAACGCCTGAAAATAATGACTACCATCCAACCTATAAAGTATTAAACCATGCAGAATTGATGTTGTTTTTTGGAGATAAAAATTCTTTAAAGAGTGCAGGATGCATCATTACAGAACTTGGTGATAAATTTATGGTTATTAAGTGGGAAAGATTTAGGAAAAATAGTGTATAAATATACCATTACCACTAATATAGTTTGCTTTGCAGTTTGATAAAAATAATTTTGAAAATTGATTTATATAATTACCAAAAATATAAGTTGTATGATTAAAAAATTATTTTTAATTATTGGTGTATCTGCTTTTTTTACTACATCAATTTTTGCTCAAGAAAAAAAAGTTTCTCCTCCGGCACCTGCTGCTGTTGTATCAACCACATTATATGGTTTTATCAGAAATGATATGTTTTATGATACCAGGCAAAGTGTATTTGTCCGGGAAGGTCAACTTAATTTATTTCCAAAGGATAAGGATATACTAAGTGATGGGTCTGATTATAATAAAAAGTCTCAGTTAAACATTTTAGGTATTCTAACCAGACTTGGTGTAAGGATAACAGGTCCTGATGCATTTAAAGCAAAAACATCTGCTGTTATTGAAGGTGATTTTTTTGGTCAGGCAGATTTAAATATTGGTTTGTTTAGACTAAGACAAGGCTATGCAAAATTGGATTGGGAAAAATCTTCACTTCTGCTTGGGCAAACCTGGTATCCGATGTTTATTCCTGAATGTTTTCCTGGTGTAGTAAGTTTTAATACAGGTATTCCTATTGCGCCATTTGGTTGGGCAGGGCAGGCCCGATACTCCTATAAGTTTGATAAAAAAACCTCACTATCTTTTACTGCTTACAAGCCCAGGGAGTTTGCAGAGGCTAATGTGAACCCTGCTGATGCAGCAAATGCTGCCTCTTTAAACGCAGCCTTACCTCAATTAAATTTACATCTTCAATACAAAGACGATAAGTTATTAATGGGTACTCAGGTTGAATATGGATCAGTTAAACCGTATGTAAAATATGGAGCAACTCCTAATATTTTACTAAGCAACGAAAATGTAGATGCCGTTACGGTTATGGCGTATGCTAAAATCACCACCAAACCTGTCAGCATAAAATCGCAGTTTGTACTTGGCCAAAATACAAATCACTGGGTAATGCTTGGGGGATATTTAGGTTATAAAGCTATCCCAACATCTATAGAAACATATAAGCCAGTCAAAACTACTGCTGCCTGGTTAGAAATTTATGGCAATGGAAAAAAGGTGGTGCCGGGTATTTTTGTGGGCTACAGTAAAATTAATGGTGCAGCTGCAGGTGCAACAGCAGCTTATGGAAGAGCTGTTGGCGTGAGTGGTAGAGGAATAAAAGATTTGGTAAGAGTAGCGCCACGTATAGATTTTTTAAGCGGAAAGTTTATTTTTAGAAACGAAGTAGAAGTTACACAAGCTAAATATGGTTTAAGAGGAAACAATGCAAAAGTGACAGGAGCAACGGATAAATTAACTAACGTAAGATTTACATTTTCATCTATTTTTAATTTTTAAACCTAATTTTTTATGAGTAATACTACTTCCAACAAAGGGATAGCGGGGGTTATAGCAGCATCATCTTTAGGTACCCTCATTGAGTGGTACGATTTTTACATTTTTGGTAGCCTCGCTGTTATTATATCAACAAAATTTTTTCCTTCCGGTAATCCCACAGTTGCACTATTATCAACACTTGCCACTTTTGCTGCAGGCTTTGTTGTACGTCCATTTGGTGCTTTATTTTTTGGAAGGCTTGGCGATATTGTAGGCAGAAAATATACATTTTTAGTTACGCTTGTTTTAATGGGGCTCTCAACCTTTTTAATTGGTTGTATTCCTTCTTACGAAAAAATAGGCTTTGTAGCACCCATTCTAGTTTTGCTTTTAAGATTGTTGCAAGGCTTGGCTTTGGGTGGAGAATATGGTGGTGCAGCCACTTATGTAGCAGAACATTCTCCTGAACATAAAAGAGGATTTTGGACAAGCTGGATACAAACAACAGCTACTGTTGGATTATTTTTATCGTTGCTTGTAATTGTTACCACCAAAGCAAGCATGAGCAAAGAAGCATTTGCAGATTGGGGCTGGCGGGTACCTTTTTGGATATCTATCATAATGGTTGTTATTTCAATTTTTATAAGAATGAGAATGAAAGAATCTCCGTTGTTTCAAAAAGCAAAAGACGAGGGCAAAACTTCTACTAATCCGTTAAAAGAAAGTTTTGGAAACAAATTAAATTTCAAATTTGTATTGCTCGCACTATTTGGTGCAACCATGGGGCAAGGTGTAGTTTGGTATACCGGACAATTCTATGCACTTACTTTTATTCAAACAACTTTAAATGTAGATATTACACAAGCAAGTAATATTTTAATGATAGCACTTGCAATGGGAACACCTTTCTTTATTGTGTTTGGTGCATTGTCAGATAAAATTGGAAGAAAATGGATCATGCTTTTAGGTATGCTCATTGCTCTTTTAAGTTACCGAACAATCTACTCTAAAATGTACGATAGTGGAAGCGTAAAAGCCAAAACAGAAGTGGTTGCAAATACCAAAGTAACATCATCAAGCATGGCTGATGCAAAAATAGCAGGTGATAGTGTTCGTACTACTGTAACAAACAAAGCATATACGGATGGTACCATGTATGTAGAAACGAAAAAAGTACATGTGCATGCAGATATAACAAAGGCTGACGAAAAAGTGGATACCAAAGTAGATAAAGTTACAACGCTTGACAGAGGTTCTTTCTGGAGTTTGGTTTGGTTGGTTTTTATTCAGGTACTTTTTGTAACCATGGTTTATGGCCCAATTGCTGCATTTTTGGTAGAAATGTTTCCTATAAGAATTCGCTATACTTCTATGAGCCTTCCATATCACATAGGGAATGGTATTTTTGGGGGGTTATTACCAACAATAGCTTTGTTTTTAGCAACAAAAGCAGGTCAGGCAAATGAGGTAGCTGCAAAAGTAAATGGGGCATTGCCTTATGATAAACCTTATTTAGAAGGATTGTGGTATCCAATTATTATTGCAGGAGTTTGTTTTGTTATTGGTGCCTTATATATAAATAATAAAAGTAAAACTGTAACTGATTCTTTATAACATTTAAAAATAAAAATTATGAATACAATAAAAAAATATGCAGGATTATTATGGATAGCCATTGGTTTATATTCAGGCTATATTCTCATTGTAACACAGGCTATACCTAAATTTAGCAGCCCTAAGCCAGAAGATTTAATACCGGCAATTATTTATGCATTTGTACTAACACCAATCATTGTAGGTGGGCTTGTTATATTTGGTATATATGCTTTGCAAAACCAATATGATGTAACCAAAGAATAATTTTTTAATTAATAATTTATTCCATTTTTTAAGATAATACAGTTAACTTATAAAGTTTATTGTATTATCTTTTTCAGTTTTAAAAATGCCAAATAAAAACAAAAACCAACAGCTGATCTTCCTTGCGATATTTATGTTGGTAATACTTTCGTACCCTTTTATATCTATTGCCAACAAAGCCCAGCTTGTGTTTAATATACCCGTACTTTATCTGTATGTTTTTATTGTATGGATAACCATCATTTTTATTTTATACGGCATTGTAGAAAAAAAGCAAAAAGAAGATAATGAGTAATATTGTAGCAATAATTACATCTTTGTTTTATTTAGCTATTTTATTTGCTGTAGCATATTATGCTGAGTATCGATCGAAAAAAAGAAAAAGTATAATTAACAATGGGTATGTATACGCATTGTCTTTAGCCGTTTACTGCACAGCCTGGACCTATTATGGCAGTGTGGGAAGAGCATCTACAAATGGCTTTGAATATCTTACCATTTATCTTGGGCCAACAATTTCTGCTATTTTATTTTGGCCGGTGTTGCGAAAAATTATTCGTATTTGCAAAACACAACGTATCAACAGCATTGCCGACTTAATTTCTACACGTTATGGAAAAAACTTTACTGTTGCTATCATTGTAACGTTGCTCTGTGTTTTGGGCATTATACCTTATATAGCCTTGCAGCTAAAAGCCATTTCAAACAGTATTCACATACTTACAAAAACCACTAATCTTCATTATTCATTAAGCAATTTTTGGTATGATGATACTTTTTATATTTCCTTAATACTTGCAATTTTTATTATTTTATTTGGAACTCGTTCAATAGATGCGTCAGAAAAGCACGAAGGACTTGTTGCTGCAGTTGCATTTGAATCAATAATAAAACTGATAGCATTTTTAGCAGTAGGTGTTTTTATTGTTTACGGATTATTTAACGGGTTTGGAGATATTTTTTTAAAATCTTTTCAACAGGAGTCTCTAAAAAATTTATTTTTATTAGGTAATAAAACATCTTATGCAACATGGCTTGGCTTAATGATGGCTTCTATGCTGGCAGTGCTATTTTTACCAAGACAATTTCAGGTAAGTGTGGTTGAGAATGTGCAGGAAAAACATTTAAAAAAAGCCGCCTGGTTATTTCCACTTTACCTTGTGTTAATTAATATTTTTGTTTTGCCAATAGCCATTGCAGGTAAACTAATTTTTGCCGACAGTAATATTGATGCAGATACTTTTGTGTTGGCTCTGCCCCTGCATTTCAATCAAAATGCATTAAGTCTTTTTGTATTTGTGGGTGGATTTTCGGCTGCTACAAGTATGATTATTGTTGAGGCAATTGCACTCAGTACAATGTTGAGCAACAACATTGCAACCCCTATATTTTTATCAGCAAAAAAGTTTAAATCATCGCCTGATGATAAATTAAGTAGTTCTATTTTAAATATGCGCAGAATTAGCATTATTGTATTAATTGCATTGGCATACATCTACGATAAAACGATTGCCCAAAATGTTTCTTTGGTTTCTATGGGCTTGGTTTCTTTTGTAGCAGTGGCACAATTTTCACCCGCTGCCATTGGCGGTATTTATTGGAAAGGGGCTTCTAAAACTGCTGCAGTCGCATCTATTTGTACAGGTTTTGCCGTTTGGTTTTTTACGCTTGTATTACCCTCTTTAATAACCGCAGGTATTTTAAATGAAGAAATAATGACGAATGGCTTATTTGGATGGGGCTTGCTGAAACCTTCTTCAATATTTGGTTTGCAGGGTTTGGATTCTATTAGTCATTCATTTTTTTGGTCAATCTTTTTTAATCTGTTGGTATTTGTTACAGTTTCATTAAACAGTAAAAAATCATCGGAAGAAATATATCAAGGTGAAATATTTGTAAATGTTTTTAAACATTCAACATCCGGAGCAGAAAATGTTATTTGGAAAGGAACAGCATATTTGCCGGATATTAATTCATTGCTGGAAAACTTTCTTGGTAAAGAAAGAGCACAAAAAATAATAACCAGTTATGCAATACGAAATAAAATTTCTTTAGATTCAAAACGAGCAGATCCCAGGTTAGTAGTTTTTGCCGAAAATATTTTAGCAGGTGTAATTGGCTCCGCATCTGCAAGTATAATGGTACGAAGTGTAACGCAAGATGAAGAACTAAAAATTGATGAAGTATTAAAAATTTTAAGAGAGTCGCAGCAAATGATAGAACTTAATAAGGAATTGAAAAAAAAATCTGCTGAACTGCAAAAGGCTACCCAACAATTAACTACTGCTAATCATCTGTTGAAAGAAATGGATAGTAAAAAAGATGAATTTTTATACACAGTTTCTCATGAAGTTCGAACGCCTATAACTTCTATTCGTGCCATGACGGAAATTGTACACGATAATACCGATATGCCTGAAGAACAACGTCAGTTATTTTTAGGTAATGTTATTAAAGAAACTGAAAGACTGAGTCATTTAATAATACAGGTGCTTAATTTAGAGCGTTATGAAAGTGGACAGCAACTTTTAAATTTAAACGAGGTAAATCTCAATGACTTAATTGCTGAAGCCATCAATTCTTTACAAACTTTAGCAGACGAAAAAAATATCTTTATTCAAAAAACTATTCCTAATACCATGTTTCTGGTAAGGTGCGATGCTGCGTTAATACAACAGGTTTTAATCAATCTGATTTCTAATGCTATTAAATTTGTAAACGATAAAACAGGTAAAATCAAAATATCTATCCATACCAATTATGATGAAATACAGGTGTGGGTAGAAGATAATGGACCCGGAATTTTACCCGAACTGCACGAGCTGATTTTTGATAAATTTTTTCAGGCAAAAAACCAAACCCTTAAAAAGCCCGAAGGCAGTGGCTTAGGATTGGCCATCAGTAAAAAAATAATTGGAATGCATCAAGGTAAAATTTGGGTTGATAGTGATGCATTAACCGGTTCTAAATTTATTTTTACGCTTCCAAATAATTGATATTTACATGAATGAAATATATAAAATTTTAGTAGTAGATGATGACCCATATATTTTAATGTCGTTAGAATTTTTGATGAAAAAAAATGGGTACGATGTAATGGTGGCAAGGAATGGCACAGAAGCATTGGAAATACTAAATACTGCCATACCCGATGTAGTACTTTTAGATATTATGATGCCCGATGTTAATGGATACGATATTTGTACACATATAAAAAATAGTACAACTTTAAAAAATAGCAAGGTTATTTTTATGAGTGCAAAAACAAAAGATTCTGATGTTAAAAAAGGTTATGAAGTTGGAGCATCTCTATATATAAAAAAACCTTTCAGCACGAGAGAGTTAGTAAAAGACATTAAAGCATTATTAAAAAATTAATTTATTTAAATAGAAAGCAATTCAAAATCATCGGGTACTAAGTTGTTCAATCCGTAACTTTGTCTCAATGTCAATTTCAAAAAAAAAGATGGATGTTTCGGTGCTGAAAAGAGTTTTCACCTTCGCTGCCCCGTACAAAAAAAAATTCTACCTCTCTATTTTTCTTGCTGTTTTTCTTGCAATAATAGCACCTGTGCGCCCTTTGCTTATACAGCTCACGATAAACAATGGTATTAAAAACAGCAGTATCGGTCATTTTATAAATGGTCCGGGTGGTTTTATTATAGAAATTACCATTATCCAAATTGTACTTTTATTAATTGAAACTACCTGTCGTTTTTTCTTCACATTTACGACAGCATCACTTGGCCAAAGTGTAGTTAAGGATTTGCGTATTACAACTTACAATAAAATTGTACATCTAAACCTTTCGCAGTTTGATAAAACGCCTATTGGTACGCTTACCACAAGAACCATAAATGATATAGAATCTGTAAATGATATTTTTAGTGATGGGCTCATTCCTATTATTGCAGATATGCTTTCCATTATTTCTATTCTTACTTATATGTTTATTGCTGACTGGAGCCTTACGCTTATTTGTTTAACGCCGTTTCCATTTCTTATTATAGCTACTTATTATTTTAAAGAAAGTGTAAATAAATCTTTTATAAAGGTTCGTAATGCAGTAGCAGCTCTTAATGCATTTGTGCAGGAGCACATAACCGGTATGGGGATTGTGCAGGCGTTTGCCGCAGAAAAAAGAGAGCAAGAAAAATTTAATGATATTAATAATGAACACCGCAATGCAAATGTTCGATCCATCTTTGCCTACTCTGTTTTCTTTCCGGTAGTGGAACTTGTTTCGGCATTGTCTGTAGGTTTATTGGTTTGGTGGGCAGGCATGCAGGCGGGTATTTCAACCGAAAAAGCAGCTCAAGCAGGTGGAATAATTACCTCTTTTATTTTGTGTTTAAATTTATTGTTTCGGCCACTAAGGGTAATTGCAGATAAGTTTAATGTTTTGCAGATGGGCGTTATTGCCAGCGAACGTGTTTTTAAAATTCTTGATAATGAAGATGTGTCTGACAGATCAGGAAAATACATTCCGGCAGCTATTAAAGGCAATCTTACTTTTGATCATGTTTGGTTTTCTTACATAGAAAACCGATATGTTTTAAAAGATATAAACTTTACTATCAAGGCCGGTGAAACCCTTGCTATTGTTGGGCATACGGGCAGTGGTAAAACTTCCATCATCAGTTTAATAAACAGGCTTTACCAAATACAAAAGGGAAGTATAAAAATTGATGGTACCAATATTGAGGAGTATGATTTAGATTTTCTGCGCAGCAAAATCGGTATTGTTTTGCAGGATGTATTTTTGTTTAGCGGCAGTGTTTTGGATAATGTTACGCTCAGAAATGCTGATATAAAAAGAGAAGAAGTTATACAGGCAGCAAAGCTTATTGGTTTGCACGATTTTATAGAAAGGCTACCTGGCGGTTACGATTATAATGTAATGGAACGTGGTGCCACATTATCTCTTGGGCAGCGGCAGTTGCTTTCTTTTGTGCGTGCGCTGTTGTACAATCCTGCAATTCTTATTTTAGATGAAGCCACTTCTTCTGTAGATTCTGAAAGTGAAGGCCTCATACAACATGCCATTGATAAATTAATTGCAGGCCGTACTTCCATCGTTATTGCACACAGGTTAAGTACCATTCGCAAGGCAGATAAAATTTTGGTATTAGATGCCGGTGTTGTAAAGGAAATGGGCAGCCATGCAGAGCTTATGGCAAAGCAAGGGCATTATTACCAGCTGCATAAAATGCAGTTTGAAAAACAGGTGGAAGCTGTATAATTAAAAAAATTATTTGGGCGTTCAGCTATTAGTTTTATTTCAACTTTTGTTCGGGCTTTTCGTTACAAGTCTTCGTTTTGCTGCGCTCCACTCTGCGCTTTCCACTGCAATCCCGCCGCTCTTCAACAGAATAACAATTTTCAGCTTTTATTGTGCATTATTTATAGCTGCAACTTTTTCTTTGGCATAAAATCCAATATAAATAACAACAACAAAAGCCATAGCAGCAGAAAGTAAAAACGTTGTTTTACTACCGTATGCAAACCAAATAATACCTGCAAGGCTGCTGGCAAGCATTGTACAAATACTTTGAAAAGCCGAATAAGTTCCTATAGCCGTAGCAGTATTTTCTTTCGCAGAAATATTACTTATCCATGCTTTGGAAATACCTTCTGTAGCAGCTGCATATATTCCATACAAAAAGAATAAGCCGTAAAAATAGATTGGTAAATCTGCATAAGCCATGCCTGCATAAACGATTGCAAAAACAAAAAGCCCGGTAATAAATATTTTTTTCAACCCAATTTTATCAGCCAATATACCTAATGGGAATGCAAAGATTACATACACCAAATTGTAGAAAATATAAATGGTTATAATATTGGTATCATTGAGTCCTGCCTGTTTTGCTTTTAATAATAAAAAAATATCGGAGCTGTTAAATAAGGTAAAAACCAATAACCCTGCAACAAGTTTTCTGTACAAGATGGGGCTTTGTTTCCAATAACTTAAAAATGAAAAAAAAGCAACTTTAGGTTTGTCAGATTTTACGATAACCTTTTTATCTTTTAATAACAACGAACATATAACAGCAATAACGCCGGGTATAAAAGCAATAAAGAAAAGTGTTTTATAATCTTCCGGGTGCCACTGCAAATAAAGCAACGCAAACACGGGGCCAAGCACCGCTCCCAATGTATCCATCGATCGGTGAAAACCAAAAACCTTACCTTTTGTTGCAGGTGTTGATTCGTCTGACAAGACTGCATCTCTTGCGCCGGTTCTCAAACCCTTTCCCACCCTGTCAAATGTTCTTACAAAAAATACCCACAGCGGTGCTACAAATAATGCCATTAGCGGTTTCGATAGTGCACTTAATGCATACCCCCATTGCACAAAAGGCATCCTTCTTCCGGTGCTGTCAGATAATTTACCAAAATATCCTTTGCTTAAACCTGCAGTTGCTTCAGCTACACCTTCCAATATTCCAATAAGCACAATAGAAAAACCAATACTCTTTAAATACAATGGCATTATCGGGTAAAGCATTTCGCTTGCAGTATCTGTAAAAAGGCTTACTAATGATAAAATCCAGACTGCACGGGTAATAACTTTCATACTTAAAAGTATTATAAATAAAGCGTAACCTTTTTGTTTTAATAATCCCTAATCTTTTTAATTTATTACTGTAAATCCTTCGTTAGTTTACTTTTTTATCATTTCAAATACAATAATGTATTTCTAAAAAGCGGTTCTATAGCTTAATGACTTATTTTAGAATTTTAATACTTTAACCGGTATTTATTAAAATTTAAAAGAATGACAGTTTTTTAATCCGGTAAAATCGAAAAAGTACACTCTCATTTCATTTGAAAAGCACGTCTTTTAACCCATTCCCTCTCTTCAAATTTCTCTTTTACCTTTTCTGCCCTTATCTTTGCGGCAAAATTGAGGATGTATATGGTAACAAAGCGCTTCAAATCGTTGGTAGTATTGGCTTTCAGTCTTTTTTTTATTATGGGTTCTACTTTGTCTTTTGCGCAGGAAACTGCTCATGAAGGTACTGCAGATCACAAAGAAGAAAAGCTTGATCCAGCCAAGATTATTATGGATCATATTAAGGATGACCATGAATTTCATTTTTTCTCTGTAGGTAATTTTCATGCTACTCTTCCGTTGCCAGTAATTCTTTATACTAGTACAAAAGGGCTTTCTGTTTTCTCATCATCACAGTTTGGTTACGAAGGGAACCGTAATATTTACAATGGTTATGAGCTAAATGAAAACAGAGAGATAATGTCTTCGGATGGCAGCAAGGTTTATGACTTTTCCCTTACGAAAAATGTAGTACAAATGTTTATAGCCCTTGCAATACTTTTCTTTTTAATGAAAGGGATTGCCGATAAATATAAGCAGGGTATTGGTGTAACCTCTGCCCCGAAAGGATGGCAGAATGCAATTGAGCCGGTAATTACTTTTGTAAGAGATGAAGTTGCTAAGCCAAACCTGGGTAAGATATGGCTTCGTTATATGCCTTATCTGCTGACAGTTTTCTTTTTCATATTGATTAATAATTTATTTGGCTTGTTACCGGGTTCTGCAAACGTTACAGGAAATACTGCGTTCACAGCTGTACTTGGTATAATTTCTTTGGTAGTAATTTTATTTAGTACCAATGGCCATTTTTGGGGTCATATTTTCTGGCCTCCAGGTGTTCCAATCTTTGTAAAACTAATTTTAATACCAATTGAATTATTAGGTGTTTTGGTAATTAAACCTGCTGCCTTAATTATTCGTCTGTTTGCAAACATGGTTGCCGGGCATATTATTATTTTAAGTTTCATTTCGTTGATATTTATTTTTGGAGCTATGGCAAAAGGAGCAGGCTGGGGCTTTAGCCCAATTTCAGTTTTATTTACTGTATTTATTTATTTTATAGAATTATTGGTGGCATTTATACAGGCATTTATTTTTACCAATCTTACTGCAGTATTTATAGGGCAGGCTTTTGAGGGAGGTCATAGCGATGTTGATGGACACGAAGATGCGGTGATAATTTAAAACAGTATTTAGATTTTAGTATTGAGTATTTAGATAACTAAATGCACAGATTTTTCTCAATACTAATTTCTCAATACTCAATACTAATTTTTTTTTCACATATAAAACACAAGTATCATGAC
>JAYTCO010000369.1:0-8528 GCA_043736415.1 Ferruginibacter sp.
AGCCAGCGTACCTGTAAGTCTTCTTCCACATGTTGCATTGCACAAATGTAGCATTTATGCTTTTCCCGTTTATATTTGCAGCAGTTAAATAGAAAATAAAAGAATGTTACAGATAAATTATATAAAGCAATATCCGGAAATTGTAAAGGAAAGGCTGGCGGTTAAACATTTTGGAAACATTAATTTAATAGATGAAATTATAGCCGTAGATGAAGAAATTAGAAAACAAAAAGCGGTAACCGAAAACCTGCAGGCGCTTATAAATACAACATCCAAAGAAATTGGGGCTTTAATGGCAAAAGGAAATGCTGAAGAAACAACAGGCAAACGCAATAATGTAGCTGAATGGAAAGAAAGTTTAGCCGGTGGAAAAATAATATTGCAACAACTTGAAGAAGATTTTACCGATAAAATTTTATTGTTGCCAAACCTTCCACATACATCTGTTCCCGAAGGAAAGTCCCCTGAAGAAAATGTAACCGTACTTACAGGTGGAACGCTGCCCGATTTGCCTGAAAATGCAAAACCACATTGGGATCTTATTAAGGAATACGATCTTATAAATTTTGAAACAGGCGCAAAACTTGCCGGTAGTGGCTTTCCGGTTTATAAAGGCAAAGGTGCAAAATTACAACGTGCACTTATTCAATATTTTTTAGATTATAATATAGCCGCTGGTTACACCGAGTATATGCCGCCATTGATGGTGAATGCTGCAACCGCTTATGGAACAGGAAGTTTACCTGATAAAGAAGGACAAATGTATCATGTAACGGCAGATGAACTTTATCTTATACCAACGGCTGAAGTGCCTGTTACAAATATTTACAGCAACGAAATAATTAAGGAGGTTGATATGCCCATAAAAATGACTGCATACACACCTTGCTTTCGCAGGGAAGCGGGCAGTTTTGGTAGTGATGTACGTGGTTTAAACAGGGTTCACCAATTTGATAAAGTTGAAATAATTCAATTGGCACACCCGCAAAAAAGCTACGACGTCTTAGAAGAAATGGTAAACCATATTGAAAGGCTTTTACAGTTTTTAGAACTACCCTACCGCATTTTAAAATTGTGTGGCGGCGATATGAGTTTTACCTCTGCACTTACTTACGATTTTGAAGTTTTTTCAGCCGCACAAAAAAAATGGCTGGAGGTAAGCTCTGTAAGTAATTTTGAAACTTTTCAAACCAAAAGAATGAAAATTCGTTACAAAGATGAAGATGGCAAAACGCAGTTGCTGCATTCCTTAAATGGCTCAAGCCTTGCACTACCGCGCATTGTTGCAGCCTTGTTAGAAAACAACCAGCAGGAAGATGGCATACACTTGCCAAAAGTTTTACACCAGTATTTCGGTGCAGCTAAAATTGAAAAATAATATTTTTTAAAATTCTATATTCAAAGCCCTTTCTAAAATCTAAAAAGGGTTTTTTATTTAAGTTGAAGGGAGTATTTGTATATAAGTTTATTAAAGTTTATTAAACATTTTTACAAAAGTCAGGTCATAACTTAAGTACACATAAATATTTAAAAATGGCTTCCTCTAATCGTTTAAAAAATCAGCATTTATTGTGGCGTGCAGGCTTTGGGCCAATGGCTGAAAATGTTGCAGAATTAAATGAAATAAGCACAAAAAATCTTTGGAAAAAATTAATAAATTCCTCTTCCGAAACGCCACAAAAGATTGATGTAGCAGCCAATCCTTTTGAAGATAAAACCATGATGAATGTTGATGGGACTATAATGGAATATTCAAAACTGGATGCAGATAAAAAAAGAGCCGTAGCAAAACAGGGAAGAGAAGATTTGAAGGATATGAATATTGCCTGGCTCAATTTAATGATAAACAGTAAGGCACAGTTAAGAGAAAAAATGAGTTTTTTTTGGCATGGACATTTTGCATGTAGAAGTAACAATGCTTACTTTTCTCAAAACCTTGTAAACATTGTAAGATCAAATGCGCTGGGAAATTTTGGAGAAATGCTTAAAGCTGTAAGTAAAACTCCTGCCATGCTGCAGTTTTTAAACAACCAGCAAAACAAAAAAGGAAAACCTAACGAAAATTTTGCCAGAGAAGTGATGGAACTGTTCACATTGGGCAGAGGAAACTATACGGAAAAAGATGTAAAGGAAGCCGCAAGATCGTTTACTGGATGGGGTTTTGATAAGACAGGAGAATTTGTTTTTAGAAAACAAGTGCATGATGATGGGGACAAAACTTTCATGGGGCAAACAGGTAATTTTGATGGTGAAGATATTTTAAACATCCTTTTAAAAAAACCGGAAACAGCCACTTTTATCACAAAAAAAATATACCGCTATTTTGTAAATGAAAATGTAGATGAAACGAAAATAAAATATCTAAGTAATCGTTTTTTAAAAAACAATTACGATATAGCTAAGCTGCTGGAAGATATTTACACCAGCGAATGGTTTTATGAGCAACAAAACATTGGTAATAAAATTAAATCTCCCATAGAATTAATAGCAGGCATAAGAAGGTTTTTGCCGCTTACGCTTGATAATGATGATGCACAGTTATTATTTGAAAAAGTTTTGGGACAGACACTTTTTTATCCCCCAAATATTGCAGGCTGGGCAGGTGGAAAAAGCTGGATTGACAGCAGCACTTTAATGGTTCGATTGCAAATTCCACAAGTTTTAAGTTCAAAAGATTCACTTGACATCAGGCCAAAAACCGATGATGATGTAAACATGGGAATGACAGAAGAAAAAAGAATAAAGCTTGGGAAAAAAATTGCTTATTCAGCAAGTGGTGCAAGTGCTACCATTGATTGGAATACGGTAACCAAAATATTTGAAAATATAGCAAGACCTAAATTATCGCAAGCCATAATTGATTCTTTGTTACAGACAAAAGGTAGAATTGACGCCTCCCTGCTATCTAATTATTTAAATAATGAAAGCAGAGAAAGTTTTATAAAAAGTGTGGTTATAAATGTAATGAGTACACCGGAGTATCAGTTGTGTTAGGGAAGATGTAAGGCACAAGAAGCAAGACAAAAGATGAAAGACAAAAGATGCTATACACAAAATAAAACTCGGACTTTCATTAGCGACTAACCCGTAACCTCCGACCCGTAACTCGCAACCTAAAAAAATATACCATGCATTTTAAACGCAGAGAATTTTTACAGATTGGCTCGCTTGCAACAGCATCGCTGATGATGCCTAAATTTTTAAAGGCATTTGAAAAACCAGCCATGGTTCCTGCAGGTAATAAAGTAGTGGTTGTACTCCAGTTCAGCGGTGGCAACGATGGTCTAAATACTGTAATACCGTTTAACAATGATATTTATTACAGAGAAAGAAAAGTAATTGGAATAAAAAAAGAGGATGCATTATCACTTACGGATGCAGCCGGACTTCACCCATCACTCGAAGCTTTTAAAGGTTTATATGATAACGGAAACCTTGGTATTATGAATGGCGTGGGTTATCCAAATCCTGATCGTTCGCATTTTAGAAGCATGGATATTTGGCAAAGTGCAAGTGCTAGCAACCAATATGTAAATACGGGATGGATAGGTCGATACTTAGATTCACAGTGCAAGGGTTTTGATAAACCAACACAGGCTTTGGAGCTGGATGATACATTAAGTCTTGCTTTAAAAGGCTACAACAATAAAGGTCTTGCATTTAAAGATCCACGAAAATTATACAATACCAGCAACGAAAAGTTTTATAAAGATATAAATGCAGCACATCCAAAACAGAAGAAACAGTTGATTATTTGTACAAAACGATGAGTGAAACGCTCAGCAGTGCTGACTATATTTTTAAGCAAAGCAAAATCAATCCAACAACACAAAGTTATCCTGCTACAGAACTTGGGAAGAATTTAAAAACAATTGCTTCGCTGATTATGTCTGATATAAATACGAAGGTTTATTATGTATCGCTTGGTAGTTTTGATACCCACGTAAACCAGGTGCAACAGCAAAAGAAATTGTTTGATGAATTGGACGGCGCAGTAAAAGCTTTTACTACAGATCTTAAAAGCAACAATAGATTTGATGATGTATTAATGATGACATTTTCTGAATTTGGGCGCAGGGTTTCTCAAAATGCCAGCAATGGAACTGACCATGGCACAGCAAATAATATGTTCTTTATTAGTGGTGGGTTAAAACAAAAAGGATTGTTGAATGAAATGCCAGATCTTTTAAATTTAAATGATGGCGATCTAAAACATACGGTAGATTTTAAAAATGTTTATGCAACCGTTTTAGATAATTGGCTTGGTGTAAATGATAAAAATGTTTTGGGAGGAAGTTATGAGAAGATGAATTTTATTTAATTAGTTTAAATAAGAAAGGCGATAAACTTATTGATCTCCTTTCTTATTATTTTTAAACATTATTTTATTCCGTGCATCATCTTCTTTAAAAGTGGAGTAAGCGCAAAAAGCACAATAGATGCAAGTCCGCATAATACAACAAACACCATAAAGAATTGAAATAAATTATGTATCTCTACTCCCGCAAAAGATGGGTTTATAGCACTGATTTTCTTTTCGGTTAATAAACGAATTTGATCTGCTGTTGGAACGATTTTTTTATCCAGTATTCCTTGTAGATCTATACCCATTTTGGTTGATTCAGTAAACTGTTCACCTGTTGCAGGCAGTATAGATCCTAATGTACCCGCAAGTGCGTATCCAGAAGCATTAGATAAAAAGAAAACGCCATAAAGTAAGGATGAAAATCTTTTTGGTGAAAGTTTACCAACTAAGGAAAGTCCGATAGGTGATAAACACAATTCTCCAAATGTCTGTATTAAATAAAGTAGAACAAGCCATTTAACAGCAAGCAAACCTGTATTCCCTAAATCCTTTACATTATATGCTATAATAAAATAACTTAAAGCAATTAATGCCAGCCCAAGCGCTTGTTTTGCAGGAGAAATTGGCTCTTTACCTTTTGCCCTTAGTTTATCCCATAAAATACTGAATGGAATAGCAAATGCAACCACAAATATTCCGTTAAAAATCTGTACCATAGATGGAGGCATATTCCATCCAAAGAAATTACGGTCGGTCTGGTTATCTGCAATAAAAGTCAGGGAAGAACCTGCTTGTTCAAAGGCAGCCCAAAAGAATATAATAAAAAATGAAACAATATAAATTACCAAAATTCTGTCTCTTTCAATTTTAGTAATTGATCCGTCTGAAATTATTAGACCAGCCAATGTAAGACCACTTCCATAAATGATGGAATAGATAATATTTTGCCCAAAAATATAATGAAAGACTAACCCCAATACAACAAATGAAACAGATGCTATTATCAAAGCCGTATTTGAGAAAGATGCTTTTTGAGCCTCGCCTTCTTCATAATCAGAAGCATCGTTTTTTGATGGTAGACCGCCTATTGGGCGTCCTTCAGGGTTAACTACATATTTATCTTTAAGAAAAAAGAAAGTTGTTGTACCAATCAGCATAGCAATAGATGCAGCCAGATATCCCCATTTAAAAGCATGGATATCCCTTACACCATTTACTACAACATCTCCAATTAATGGACAAATCAACTGGCCCAAAAATGCACCGATATTTATACCCATGTAAAAAATAGTAAAGGCAGTATCCAATTTACTTTTTTCTTCTTTTGGATAAAGGCTGCTAACCATGCTGGAAATATTTGGTTTGAAAAAACCGTTACCAAATATGATAATACCAAGGGCTACATACAAAAGTGTTTTAGCAAGTTCAAGATCTGAACTAAAAATAGATGCACTAAAAAAAAGCAGCATTTGGCCAACAGCCATCATTAAACCACCAAGCATAATACATAACCTGTTTCCTAAAAAACGATCAGCAATAAAACCACCTAACATAGGCGTTAAATAACACAAGCCCAAAAATCCTCCATAAATAATGGACGATTGCTCCTTACTCATCATAAGCGCATTCACAATAAAAAGCGTAAGAATAGTTCGCATTCCGTAGAAATTGAAACGCTCCCACATCTCAGTACCGAATAATACCCACAATCCTTTTGGGTGCCTTGGTTTTATTGTTTGTTGTATCATAATTGCTGTTTTATTTCTTTTAATAAAGAATTCAATACCCAAAATAAGTAATTCTTTTTATTATTTACCAAATCAGTAATGACCGATGAAGATTTACCTTTTTTTAAATTTATAATATCTTCTTTGTGCCTCATCATATTTATACTTTTTTACAGTAAACTATTTCTATATTTATTCTACAACATTTTTTATGGACGTACAATTAAGTCTTGAAGAAATTCAAAATTTTAAAGGAAAATACCCTAAGCAACTTTGGTATCTGTTTTTTTCTGAAATGTGGGAGCGCTTTTGTTTTTATGGTATGCGTGGCATGCTTACTTATTTTATGGTAACGCAGTTAATGATGAAAGATGAACAGGCTAACCTGCAATACGGCGCCACACAGGCTTTCGTTTATGCGTTTACTTTTATTGGAGGCTTGTTTGCAGATAAAATTTTGGGCTTTAGAAAATCTTTATTTTGGGGTGGAATCTTAATGATTATCGGAAGCGCTATTTTAGCAATAGACCCGAAAGAATTTTTCTTTTTAGGCATCAGTTTTACAATTGTAGGTACCGGTTTTTTTAAACCAAATATTTCTACAATGGTTGGTACGCTGTATAAAAAAAATGATGAAAGAAGAGATGCAGGTTTTTCACTATTTTATTCAGGAATTAATATTGGCGCATTGTTGGGTGGATATGCATGTATTGCAATAGGTAAAAATTATTCCTGGAACCTGGCTTTTGGTCTTGCAGGAATTGTAATGATCATCAGCCTTGTTACTTTCTTATTTACTCAAAAATCATTAGGCCCAATTGGTTTGCCTCCCGGTAATGAAACCAATATATCAGTTGAAAATGGTACAACTTTTAAAACCAATAAAAAGCCATGGCATACCTACGCCGTTTTTGCCGGGTCACTTTTAGTAATTCCGGTAATAATGCAGATGGTTGCAAAAACAGAATACACAGATTATTTTATGTACACTATCGGTCCGTTAACACTTATCTATCTTTTTTACGAAATGTCAAAATTCGATAAAGAGGCAAGAAGAAAATTACTGGCTGCTTTAATTTTTATTGTGTTCTCTATTTTATTCTGGGCGTTTTTTGAGCAAAGTGGCGGGTCGTTAAGTTTGTTTGCAGCCAATAATTTAGATAATAAAATTTTAGGGTCTATAACGCTCGATCCAAATGGTGTAAACAATGCAGCCAACTCTTTATTCGTAGTAATATTTGCACCATTATTTGGAATTGTTTGGATAGCAATGGCAAGAAAAAAAATAGAACCTAACACCGTTGTAAAATTCGGGTTGGGTTTTTTATTTTTAGCAGGAGCATTTTATGTTTTTTATACAACACGCTTTTTTGCAAGTGTAACTGGCATCGCATCGCTTGATGTATTTACCCTTGCTTACCTGGTAATAACTTTTGGCGAATTGTGTTTATCGCCGATTGGTCTTTCCATCATGACAAAATTATCACCTGTAAAATTACAGGGTGTTATGATGGGTATGTGGTTTTTAGCCAGTGCATATGGGCAGTATGTTGCAGGGCTTTTAGGTGCAGGATTATCATCAGCCGGACAAAATGATACAGCATTACAAAAGTTAATTACTTACACAGATGGTTACAAACAATTGGCAGTTTATGCGCTCATTGCAGGAATAGTTTTATTAATAATTTCACCTCTAGTAAAAAAATTAATGGGTGATGTGAAATAATAATGATCAAATTATTATTTAGAGTTTTTCGGATTTCTGTAAATATATTTACGCTTTTATCATTACCAAAATTATCAAATGAACATCCTAATTATTGGTGCCGGAGGTCGTGAACACGCTTTTGCATGGAAAATAAAACAGAGTCCTCTTTGTAACAACTTATTTATTGCACCCGGTAATACCGGCACTGCTTTGTTTGGCACTAATCTTTCTATTGCTATTGCTGATTTTGAAAATCTTGCAGCAGCAGCATTGGAAAATAAAATAGATTTAATTTTAGTTGGCCCAGAAGAACCACTGGTAAAAGGTATCACAGATTTCTTTCAAGATAATGAGCTTACAAAACACATAAAAATAATTGGCCCTTCTAAGCAAGCCGCAAAGTTGGAAGGCAGTAAAGCTTTTGCAAAAGATTTTATGACCCGACATAAAATTCCTACTGCGGCATACAAAGAATTTACCCTAAATGATTTTGAGATCGGTATTAAATATTTAGATGAACATGTATACCCCGTTGTTTTAAAAGCTGATGGTTTGGCCGCTGGAAAAGGTGTGATTATTTGTAATACAGTATTGGAAGCAAGAGCAGAATTTGAATTAATGTTGCTGCGCTCAAAATTTGGCGAAGCCGGAAAAAAAGTGGTAGTAGAAGATTTTTTAGAAGGAATAGAATTAAGTGTATTTGTATTGACAGATGGAGTTGATTATGTACTGCTACCCGAAGCTAAAGATTATAAAAAAATAGGTAAGGGCGATACAGGGTTAAATA
>JAYTCO010000370.1:0-8500 GCA_043736415.1 Ferruginibacter sp.
TTATTACCAGATTGTAAAATGTTTTAGAGATGAAGATTTGCGTGCAGATCGTCAGCCAGAATTTACACAGATAGATTGTGAAATGAGTTTTGTGGAACAAGAAGATATTTTGCAAATGTTTGAAGGATTGGTGCGCAGCATTTTTAAAGATGTAAAAAATATTGACTACACAGAAACCATTGAACGCATGAGTTGGATGGATGCCATGTGGACTTATGGAAATGATAAACCGGATATTAGGTTTGGAATGAAATTGTGTAATTTAAAATTTCCTTCGCATACTTTTTCGGAACAAAAAGATATCTCTGAACTTATTAACCGCGCAGATTTTAAAGTGTTTGATGAAGCTGAAACCGTTGTTGCGATTGCTGTTACGGGCTGCGCAAATTACAGTCGCAAACAAACAGATGAATTAATCGAATGGGTAAAGAGACCACAAATTGGCATGAAAGGATTGGTTTTTATAAAGTGTAACGATGACGGAACTTTTAAAAGCAGTGTAGATAAATTTTATACAGAAGATAAATTAAAGGCTATTGCAAATGCAGCAAATGCAACTGCCGGCGACCTTATTTTAATTGTTGCAGGTGCAGAAGAAAAGACAAGAAAAGCCTCAAGTGATCTGCGGATGTACATGGGTACAACCCTTGGCTTACGCAAAGCTGATGATTATAAATTATTGTGGGTATTGGATTTTCCATTGTTTGAATATGCTGAAGAAGATAACCGTTGGGTAGCAAGGCACCATCCGTTTACATCGCCAAAGCCAAGCGATATGGAAACCATGATAAACAATGACCCCAACATTGCAAACCCAGCAGAATATTTAAAACACCCTTACGCAAACATAAAAGCCAATGCATATGATATGGTGCTCAACGGCAATGAAATTGGTGGTGGCAGTATCCGTATTTTTCAAAAAGAATTACAGCAAAAAATGTTTGCCGCACTTGGTATGAGTGAGGAAGAACAGCAACATAAATTTGGTTTTTTATTGGGGGCTTTTGAGTACGGTGCTCCGCCGCATGGTGGTATTGCGTTTGGGTTTGACAGGCTTTGTGCTATTTTAGGTGGCAGCGAAAGTATAAGAGATTTTATTGCCTTTCCTAAAAACAACAGCGGCAGAGATGTGATGATTGATGCGCCGAGCACCATTGATGACAAACAGTTTGAGGAGTTACAAATTAAGTTAGATTTAAAATAAATTTTGAAAGGCTAATATTTTATGAAACAAATATTTTTATTCATCATAACGTTGCTGTTATTATTTTCCTGCCAAAAAAACAATTTGGATGGGGCAAGTAATGTCGTTTTACCAACAGAAATTGCAGCTAGCACACAGCAAAATATTGCTTATGGTACCGATCCTTTACAAAAAATGGATGTGTATTTACCCAATGGAAGAAGTTCGGCTACAAAAGTTTTGATTATGATACACGGTGGTGGATGGAGCACCGGCGATAAAAGTGAGTTAACCGTATATGTAGATACGATGAAAAAGAGATTGCCTGATTATGCAATCATCAATATTAATTACAGACTTTCTGTAAATACGACAACTACTTTTCCTACGCAGGAGAATGATGTAAAAGCTGCGCTGGATTTTATTTACAGCAAAAGAAACGAGTTTCAAATTTCAGATAAATATGTTTTATTGGGTGTAAGTGCAGGTTCGCATTTGGCATTGTTACAGGCTTATAAATATACAAATCCCGTAAAAATAAAAGCTGTGGTCGATTTTTTTGGCCCGACAGATATGGCCGCAATGTACAACGATCCTGCATCTGCTTTTGCGCCGCCATCTTCTATTGCGCAATTGTTTAATGGCGCCACGCCCGCATCAAACCCAATGATATACAGCCAAAGCAGTCCAATAACTTTTGCAAGTGCGCAGGCGGTACCAACAATAATTTTACATGGTGGTGCAGATCCACTGGTAAAAGTTACGCAGGCAACAGCTTTAAGAGATAAACTTATTTCGTTTAATATAGCGCAACAGTATGTTTTTTATGCCACGCAAGGCCATGGTTGGACGGGTGCAACACTTACAGATTCATTCGATAAAATACAGGTTTTCTTAACCCAATATGTACAGTAAAATATTAAATAAAAAGTTTTTTCTTGCTGCCTTTATTTTGCTGTCGGCTATTGTTGCAAATGCACAAAATAATGGGCCTTATTTTAAAGATGCGCTTAAAGAAAATCGCTCCGTTTTTTACAGCAATATTCTAAAAAACATAAATAAAACATTTGCGTTACCGCTTAATGATAATA
Source organism: Ferruginibacter sp. (assembly GCA_043736415.1). Classification (GTDB taxonomy): domain Bacteria; phylum Bacteroidota; class Bacteroidia; order Chitinophagales; family Chitinophagaceae; genus Ferruginibacter. The sequence continues at coordinate 2,275 of JAYTCO010000370.1, forward strand.
CAGAAGATGCATGGATAAATGCCATCAACAATATTAATCTTGTAAAGTTTCAATCAATATTTATAAACGGTAAAATTGAGGAAGCTGTAAAAAACATTTCAGCCCGCAGCGATGTATTTAAAAAGGCTTTATTGGAATTAATAAATGCAGAATATCCAAATAAGTATGCCGCTCAAATAAAAATTATTTTTAAAAATACTACAAGCGATGTGAAATTATTGGCCATGGCTGCCAACTATATTTTGCCCGCAACCGCATCTGCAGAAAGAAAATTAATGCTGCAGCAAACGACGGCCTTGCTTATTAAAGATGCTGAAAATGCAATACTGTACGAGGTTTCAGAGCAAATAAAAAATTACGGAAACAAAAATATTACTCCTTCCCTTAAAACTTTTTTTAATAAAAATTATTTACCCGGACAGGTTTTAGTAATCAGCATTCAAAGGAAAAACAGAAATTATCCCGGGCTTGCATTGGTTAGAAACAGTGATGGAAATTTTATAAAAAACACAGGTGGAAATTTATTTTCTGTAGGCCAACTTGCCCGCAGCGCAGGCAATATGCCTGGCTATATAACCAATGGCAATACCCCACAAGGCATTTTTAGAATGGATGGTTTTGATACCTCTAAAAGTTTTTTTATTGGGCCAACTACAAATGTGCAACTCACCATGCCCTTCGAATTTAAGGCTACTCACTTTTACCAAGACAGCAGTTTAATTGATACTGTTTGGAACATAAAAAATTACAAAAGTTTATTGCCGGATAATTTTAAAAATTACAAACCTATTTACGGTTCATTTTACGCAGGCAAAGCAGGTCGCACAGAAATTATTGCACACGGCACAACATTGGATACCGCTTTTTACTCCTCCAAAATTTATGCACCATACACACCCACGGCCGGCTGCCTAGGCACAAAAGAAATATGGAACAACAAAACCGGATTTTTGCAAACCAGCGACCAGCTCTTACTTACACAAGCAATAAAAAATGCAGGCGGTGCAAATGGTTATTTAATTGTAATTGAAATTGATGATAAAAAAACTCCGGTTACTATAGCTGATGTAATATCTTTTCTAAAATAATTTAGAAGCTTGAGCGCTGAATAGTGCTTCAGCATTGGTTTCCGACTATACGCTGTACCTTCGCTTTGCTTCGGTGCCGCTCCTATCCGGGCTAACTTTAGCAGTAAATCTTTTATCAACTTTTATTACTAAACTTATAAACATTATTACCATAAATTTATTTTAATACTAAAAAATTATGCAACCAACAATCGTTCATTTAAAAGAGAAAAAATTAGTTGAATGCAGTTGTAAAATGAATTTTACAGATAATAAAACCGGTATACTCTGGCAAGGTTTTATGCCACGGGTAAAAGAAATAAAAAATAAAACATCTACCGATTTATTTTCAGTGCAGGTTTATGATGCTGATTATAATTTTAATCAATTTAACTCATCAGTCTATTTTACTAAATGGTCAGCTACAGAAGTATCAATCTTTGATCATGTTCCTGCAAATATGGAAACACTTACTATTGCAGAAGGTTTATATGCCGTTTTTTTACACAAAGGCAGCAATACAGATAACAGTACATTTCAATATATTTTTCAAAAATGGTTACCAAACTGCGAGGAATATTCTTTAGATGCAAGACCACATTTTGAAGTGCTTGGAGAAAAATATAAAAACGGTGATCCATCTTCAGAAGAAGAAATATGGATACCTGTAAAAAGCAAAATTTAATTTGTCAGAATTAATACACATTTTAAATTTAGGCTTGGAGTCATTTAAGCACCATTTTAAAATATTGCGCAAGCATAAAAGTATTTGCAGATGCTCTAAAGTTTAATATTGTTTTTATTGAACATAATGTGCTTTGTTTTAATGCTTTTAATAAAGTGTTTTTTAAATGCTATATAATCCAACTTTGTTGATTAATTTTCAACCACTAAAACAATGACTTATGAAATTAATGTTACCATGTATAATTGCTATGTTGAGTATTTTCTTGGGAACTCCCGTTTTTTCGCAAAAAAAGATTATTGCTGATACAGCAAGAGCTACAAATAATGATACTTTTCAAACAAGTACTTTTAGTGGTCTCAAATTTAGAAACATCGGACCCGCATTGGTATCAGGACGAATCGTTGATCTTGCAGTTAATCCAAAAAATAATGCAGAATATTACATAGCTACAGCCAATTCCGGCATCTGGAAAACGAATAATTCCGGTAACACTTATATTCCTTTATTTGATAACGAAGCTTCTTTTTCAATGGGTTGTGTAACCATTGATCCAACTAATTCAAATATAGTTTGGGCGGGCAGTGGAGAAAACAATAACCAACGGGTAGTTGGCTATGGCGATGGAGTTTATAAAAGTGAAGATGCGGGCAAAAGCTGGAAAAACATGGGCTTAAAAACTTCAGAACACATAGGCAAAATTGCTGTAGACCCAACCAATTCTGATATTGTTTATGTTGCCGCTTACGGACCATTGTGGAACAGTGGTGGCGAAAGAGGAGTTTATAAAACAATTGATGGTGGCAAGAACTGGAAACAAATATTATTTGTAAGCGAGCATACCGGCTTTAATGAGGTAATGATTGACCCAAGAAATACAAACACCATTTATGCTGCTGCACACCAGCGCCAGCGGAAGGTGTTTACCTATATCGGTGGTGGTCCGGAAAGTGCAATGTATAAAAGTACAGACGGGGGAACTACCTGGAATAAAATGATGAAGGGATTACCTGCAGATGTGAATATTGGCAGAATAGGAATGGCTATGAGTCCGGTAAATTCTGATTATTTATTTGCAATTGTTGAGACGACAGACAAAACAAAAGGTGGATTATTTGCATCTACAGACCGTGGTGCAAGCTGGGAAAAAAGAGGGCCCTTTTACAACAGCGGAAATTATTACCAGGAAATTTTTTGCGATCCCAAAGAAATTAATAAAATTTATGCTATGGATACTTATGCCAAAGTAAGTACAGATGGCGGCAAAACTTTTACCAATCTCGGCGACAAAAACAAACATGTTGACAACCATGTAATATGGATTGATCCTACAAACACACTACACATGATAGAAGGTTGTGATGGAGGTTTGTATGAAACTTATGATGCTGCACAAAACTGGAATTTTAAAGCAAATCTTCCCATAACACAATTCTATAAAGTTTCTTTAGATAATAGTTTTCCTTTTTACAATGTTTATGGTGGTACACAGGATAATTTTAGTTTGGGTGGACCAAGCCGTACAAAAAGCGAGAATGGAATCGTAAACAGTGATTGGTTTATAACCAATGGTGGCGATGGTTTTGAAAGCCAGGCCGATTATGTTGATCCAAATATTGTTTATGCAGAATCGCAATATGGTGGCATAGTTAGGTATGATAAACTGACTGGCGAAAAACTAAATATCCAGCCTGTGGAGGCCGCAGGTGAAGCCGCCTTGCGCTGGAATTGGGATGCACCAATGCTTATATCTCAGCACGATCACAAACGTTTATATTTTGGTGCAAATAAAGTTTACAGAACGGATAACCAAGGCAGTACATGGAAAACAATCAGCCCCGAAATGAGCCGTGGAATTGACAGAAATAAACTGCAGGTAATGGGTAAAGTTTGGTCAGTAGATGCAGTTGCTAAAAACCAGTCAACAGATGTTTACGGCCAAACAACAACAATAGCAGAGTCACCTTTAGATGAAAATATTTTATACGTTGGTACTGATGATGGACTAATACATATTACCACAGATGGTGGAAAAAACTGGAGTAAAACTGATAATATTCCAGGTGTGCCGGAACGTACTTATGTGAATCAAATTATTGCTTCGTCAAAAAATAAAAATATTGCGTATGCCACATTTAATCACCATCGTTACGGCGATTTTAAACCATACCTTTTTAAAACGGCAGATGGCGGAAAAACATGGTTACCAATTCAACATAATTTACCTGCGAGAGGCACTGTTTACTGCGTTGCAGAAGACAATATAAATGCAGATCTTTTATTTGCAGGTACAGAATTTGGAGTCTATTTTTCTATTGATGGCGGTGGCAACTGGATACAGTTAAAAGGTGGTTTGCCAACTTTGGCAGTAAAGGATATGGAAATACAAAAGCGGGAATGCGATCTTGTGATTGCAACCTTTGGCCGTGGATTTTACGTGCTCGATGATTACAGTGCTTTAAGAAATTTAAAAAAAGAAGATCTACAAAAAAGTGCTTTTATTTCGCCTATAAAAAAAGCGTGGATGTATATGGAATCTATTCCGCTTGGTTCAAGAGACAAAGGTTTTCAGGGAGAAAGTTACTGGAATACACCAAACCCTAAACCAGGATCTGTATTTACTTACTTTATTAAAAATGAAATGAAATCATTAAAAGAAAAAAGACAACAATCAGAAAATGAAAAGATAAAAAAAGGGGAAGCTTTTTATTACCCAACAATAGATTCTTTAAGAATGGAAGATGCACAACCTGCACCTTATCTTCTTTTTACAATTAGTGATGAAACAGGCAGTGTAGTAAGAAGATTAAAGACCCCGGTAAAAAAAGGAATGAACCGCATTAACTGGGATTTTAGAGATGATGCAAAAAATGCAATCAGTTTTTCTGCCGGTGATGAGGCAGATGTTTTTAATTCCAGAACCCGTGGAATATTTGTTATGCCAGGTGTTTATAAAGTTTCTTTAAGCAAATTTGAAGATGGAAATTTTACAGAACTTGTTGGTCCGCAACCATTTTTAATTGAGTCTTTAAATACAGCAGCATTAACGGTTACAGACAGAAAATCAATGTCAGAATTTGGAAAAAAAGTATCAGAACTTAAACGTGCATTTGATGCTACAAATGGTTACCGTACCGAACTACTTAGTAAATTAAAATTTTTGAAAGAGGCAACTTTGCAAACAGCTTCTGCAGATGCATCTACAATAAAAAATATTTTTAATATAGAAAAGAGACTGGCTGCTGCTGATATTATTTTAAACGGAGATGAATCCTTAACAAAAAGAGAATTTGAAGCATCTACTTCTATTGCAGGCAGAATAAATGATATTATGCAAAATTTAATGGCTACCACATCTGCGCCAACAAATGCGTATATGAGTTCTTACACAATTGCAGGCCAACAATTTTCTCCGGTGCTTACAGAAGTAAAAAGTATTGGTGAAGAAATTAAAAAAATTGAAATTATGCTCGAACAAAAAGGTGCACCTTACACTCCTGGGAGAATACCGGAATGGAAAATACAATAAATGAAAATTATAAATAACAAACCTGATTTTAGAAAAAATTTCATCCTCTTTAAAAAGAGTTTATAAGACGACAAATGAATATTATTCAAACGCATGCCGTAAAAGAACTGGGTTATAACTTTATAGCTGCTCAGTATATTCCGGATGGTGAAGATGAATATTACATAAGAAATATACAGAACGAAGGAAGACAATACAGACCACTTACAACGCCTGAATTAGACACTTTAATACTCAACAGAAATACCTCTGATAACTGGAATAATGTTTTGGTTGCTGAAGATTTTAAAGCTCTACTCATAAAGAACTGTAAGTTTTATGGTCTTGTTAGAATAGGTATTCTTGAACCACTTTACAAAGAATTTCACAATTTTCGGATGCCTGTTGGTTTATACAACAGTACAATTATAAGTTGCGATCTGGGAGATAATGTATGCATAGATAATGTAGATTATCTGAGCCATTTTATTATTTCAGAGAATGTAATGATTGCAAATGTGCATGAACTTGCAACAACAGATTATTCAAAATTTGGTAATGGTATTATAAAAGAAGGAGAAGATGAAAGCATAAGATCATGGGTAGAAGTTTGTAATGAAAACGGAGGAAGAAGTATTTTACCGTTTAATGGAATGTTACCCGGCGATGCTTACATGTGGAGTAAATATAGAGATGAAGAAAAGTTAATGGCTCAGTTTAAAAAGTTTACCCAGAAAGAACTCGATAATAAAAGAGGGTATTATGGTAAAATTGGAGAACGCACGGTTATAAAAAATTGTGGCATTTTAAAAGATGTCTGGATAGGAAGCGATGCTTATTTAAAGGGTGCCAATAAAATAAAAAATGTTACCATTAACAGTGATGCATTAAGAAAAACACAGGTGGGCGAAGGTTGTGAACTGGTTAATGGAATTGTAGGCTTTGGGTGCCGAATATTTTACGGAG
>JAYTCO010000371.1:0-3616 GCA_043736415.1 Ferruginibacter sp.
CATCCAGTTTATTCCTCGTACCGTCATTTCTGTTTGGTTCAAAGCCTCTTCATCCCCCAACACCACTGTATTAGTTTCAGGAATTATTTTAGTTACAAAAGCAGGTTTGCCAAGAGCAATATCCAGCCCTTTTCGTTGCCCCACAGTATAAAAAGGATATCCTTTGTGTTTGCCTAAAAACTTACCATTAATATCTACAAAATCACCACCATTAACTCTTTCCTCCAGCCCTTCTACTTTGCGTTTAAGGAAACCTCGGTAATCATTATCAGGTACAAAACAAATTTCGTAACTCTCGCTTTTCTTAGCCAGTTCAGGATAACCAAAGTCGTGGGCCATTTGCCTTATTTCTGTTTTATGGTATGTGCCCAAAGGCAATAACGTACGTTTTAGTAAATCCTGCTGCAAGCCCCAAAGTGCATAGCTCTGGTCTTTTGTATCATCAATGCCTTTGCTTATAAAATACCTCCCGTTTGTATGTTGGTGCACCTGCGCATAATGTCCCGTAGCAATAAAATCGCAGCTCAACGCATCAGCACGTTTTAGTAATGCACGCCATTTTATATGTGTGTTGCACATTACACAAGGGTTTGGTGTGCGGCCTGCAATATATTCTTCCACAAAATTTTCAATAACAAAGCCACCAAACTCTTCTCTTATATCTAAAATAAAATGTGGAAACCCATGCTGCACGGCTGCCTGGCGTGCATCGTTAAAACTGTCAAGGTTACAGCAACCGGTTTCTTTTTTGCCTGTATTGCCGCCGCCACTCGTTTCATAATCCCATGTTTTCATCGTTATTCCTACAACTTCATAACCCTCTTTGTGCAGCATAAGCGCAGCCACAGTACTGTCAATACCGCCACTCATTGCCATCAAAACTTTTCCTTTGCTCATGCTGCAAAATTACTGTTTAGTATTGAGTATTTACTGTAGATATTGGTAGTTTTAGAAGCATAAACAGTTAAACTTGACCCCGCTTTAATATCCGGTTATTCGCTGCAAGCCTGCCTGCCGGCAAAGGCAGGTCCGCACTCGTTCCTCGCTTGCGAGCTTTACGCTTCTACCCGGGCTATGCTCACCATTTTTGCTTTAATGTACTTTTACTCGTTATATATAATTTTTGGTTAGAGAGATTATTAAAAAGAGAAATCCTAGGTAGACTGTTATCAAATTAGTTTTATTGCTTTGGTATCATGTTTGTAAAATATGTTTAAACATTATCATGAAAAAATCTACCTTATTAACAAGTTTAATTTTATCTCTATTTTTTTTTAATAATTGTGCCCGCAATCCGGTCACCAGTAAAAGGCAGGTAGTTTTAATGTCAGAAGCTCAGGAAATAGCCATGGGTAAAGAAGCTGATCCGCAAATTATTGCACAATATGGATTATATGACGATAAAGCTTTGCAATCATTTATAACTGAAAAAGGAAAAAAGATGGCTGCAATTTCTCACAGGCCAAATATAAATTATGAATTTAAAATTGTTGATTCAGATGTTATAAATGCATTTGCACTGCCGGGCGGTTATGTTTATTTTACAAGGGGAATAATGGCTCATTTTAATAATGAAGCCCAGTTTGCAGGAGTGCTTGGTCACGAAACCGGTCACATTACTGCACGTCATACTGTAGCCCAGCAAAGAAATGCATTATTTGGTCAGTTGGGTATTCTTGCGGGTGTAATTATCAATCCTGAACTTGGCCGATTTGCAGAAACAGCATCGCAGGGGTTAGGATTATTATTTTTAAAATTTGGCAGAGATGCAGAACGTCAGGCCGATGCATTAGGAGTGGAATATTCATCAAAAATTGGTTACGATGCAAAAGAAATGGCAGATTTTTTTCTTACACTGGAAAGAAAATCAGAAGGAACTGAGTCAGCCGCATTACCAACTTTTTTATCTTCTCACCCAAACCCCGGTGACAGATATGTAACGGTGAAAAAATTAGCGACTGAATGGAAGCAAAAACTAAACCTTACCAAAGCCATCATAAACCGAAATACTTATTTACAACGAATTGAAGGATTGGTTTATGGTGAAGATCCACGACAAGGCTTTTTGGAAAATAATATATTTTATCATCCACAGTTGAAGTTTCAGTTTCCCACACCAAGTAATTGGAATTATCAAAACTCACCGCAGAGGGTACAATTTGCTCCAAAAGATGGTAAGGCAATTTTAATGATGACGCTTGCGCCAGGCAAAAGTTTGCAGGAAGCGGCCATTACAATGCTTCAGCAAAATGGTTTAAAAGCTTTGGAATCTCAACAAACAACCGTAAACGGATTATCTGCAATTGCTATTGTTGCAGAACCACAACCTCAACAAACGCAACAGGGACAACAACAGCAACAACAACAGCAACCGAGTGTTCGCATTTTATCTTATTTAATAGAATACAATAAAACAATTTATTTATTGTTAGGCGCAACATCTGCAAACGATTTTAACCAATACTATTCAGTATTTAAAAACACGATGGAAGGGTTTAAACCTTTAACAGACCCGGCAAAAATTAATAAAAAACCAGAACGGATCAAAAATAAAACAGTAAGTAAATCCATTACCCTTCAGCAGGCATTAAAAAATTATAATACGCCAGATGCAAGGTTAAATGAATTGGCTATTTTAAATGGAATGAATCTTACTGATATTGTACCGGCGGGAATGATGATAAAAACCATCGGGAACTAAAAATCTTTAATACACATTTCTTAATAGTCAAATCTCCATACTAATATCTCAATGCTCATTACGCTTTTCTCAATACTTATTTCTATTTTCGCAGTCTTAAATAACTATTAATGGGTCGCATATTTGAAGTAAGAAAAGGTGCCATGTTTGCACGTTGGGATAAAATGGCAAAAGACTTTACCCGTATTGGTAAAGAAATAGCCATAGCGGTAAAAGCCGCGGGACCGGAACCAGAAAACAATCCTACGCTAAGAAGATGTTACTTAAATGCCAAAGCCTGCAATATGCCCAAAGACCGTGTGGAAGCGGCTATAAAGCGTGCAATGGGCAAAGACATTAGCAGTTATGATGAAATGGTGTACGAGGGTTATGCACCCCATGGTGTTGCAGTATTGGTAGAAACCGCAACTGATAATACCACCAGAACAGTGGCTAATGTGCGCATGCATTTTACCAAAGCAAAAGGCGCACTCGGCACAAGTGGTAGCGTAGCATTTACGTTTACAAGAATGGGCGAATTTAAAATAAAAAATACCGGACAGAATATAGATGAACTGGAACTTGAATTGATAGATTACGGTCTGGAAGAAATTGGAGAAGATGCAGCAGGCAACATTATTATTCGTGCAGCCTTCAGCGAATTTGGTGCAATGAACAAGGCGATAGAAGATAAAGGGCTGGAACTGATAAGCGCAGAACTTACAAGAATTCCGGGCACACTTGTAGAGCTAAGCGAAGAAGATGCAAACGACGTTTTAAAAATGGTAGATCACATTGAGCAGGATGAAGATGTACAGAAGGTTTATCATAACCTGAAATAATGGTAATGTACTGAAAAATAGTTGGTGGATTTCTGGTTTAAAATTCTTTAATTGTGTCGGTCAACTTTAAGAGGAAGCAAGCTCTGCTGGAGAG
>JAYTCO010000372.1:0-20540 GCA_043736415.1 Ferruginibacter sp.
TAGTAACAGTTTTTGTTTCTACTTTGTTGTTATTGCAACTCAAAAAAAATGATGATGATGCAAATGCAATCACCATTAATTGAACACTAATTTTGTTCGTCATTTGTAATTGTTTATTTAGATTATTTATAATTGTGACCTTTATGTTCATCTGTTGTTGATGCAGTTGCTGCTTTTAAATTCATATTACATCTAGGGCATTTACCTGCTTCAGCATACATTTTATCTCCTTCACATTTCATTGGGCATTGGTAGTTTGCAGCAACTACTTCTTTGTGAACAGCTTTTAAATTCATTTTGCAAACAGGGCATTTTCCTGCCTTTGCATACGTTTTATTTCCTTCGCATTTCATGGGGCAGCCGTACACAATTGTTTTTTCGGTGTGCTTTCGAGCAGAGGTTTTTGTTTGTGCATTTACAGTTGAAATACCACAAATAGCCAATGCCAACACAAGTATTATATTCAAACGTTTCATAATTGTTTTTTTGGTTGATTAATTATTGATTTAAATAAATAGATTTCATTTGATAAACATTACCTATCACCACTCTCTCGCCTTCTTCCAAACCTTTTAAAATAGTTGTAAATTTTTCATTGGATGATCCTTTGCTGATTAAGCTGATGCTGTATTGCTCAGCTTTGTCTTTTATAAAAACGGCAGGCTTGCCATTAATTTCTGCTACAGCGTTACTGGGAATAACTATCTGTTTGGAGCCCGTCTTAGAAAATATGTTTATGCTTATATTTTCACCAATCTTAAACTTTGATGAAGGATTTACAATTTCAAAAATTACTTTTTGTGATTGGTTATCGCCATTTACAGATTGTGCGGTTGATATTAATTTTAAACTGTAAGATGTACTGTCGTTTAAAACATTTGAAAAGGCAGTAATTTTTTCAACAGTTTTTATTTGGGCTGCATCATTGGCAAACAGCTGCGCTTCTACAAACACTTTATTTAAATTTGTTACCTGCAGTAAAGTTTCACCGCTGTTTATAAAGGAACCTACCGCATAATTATAATTGCCAACTACGCCACTTATAGGAGATGTAAGGTTGAAATATTTTGCAGCCTGCACTTTTTGCAATGGAATATTTTGATACAATGCTCTGTTCTTTTCCGCCTGTTGTAATCTGGCTTTTGCTTCGGTAACATCTTTTTTTGCAGCAATATCTTCAATTGATTTTAAACGGTTATATTGAATTTTTGCAGCTTCATATTGTGCTTCTACTTCGTTACGTTTTGCCCGCCAATCGCTGTTTTGCGCTATGATGCTGGATTGTGTACCTGCATCAATTGTTTGCTCAACTGTTGCTACAATCTGCCCTGCGGCTACATTTTGCCCAGGATTTACTTTTATAGATATGAGTTTACCCGTTTGCGGCGACTGAATAACTGCATTGCCTTGCGGCGATGCAACAACCGTACCTAATGATTGCGACGATTGATTAAAATTACCGGACACAATTTTTTGTGTAACGATACTAAATAGAAATTGAGATTCTTTTTCAACTGTAAAAGTATTTGACATTGTACCACCCGCTTTTCCACCGGTTTCATGATCTTCACCGCCATGCGCAATGGCTGAATTATAAACAGCAGAAGGCAACAGGAAAATAAAAATGATTACAGTTGCTGCAACTTTTCTGTTCGTTCTTTTCATTGCTAAAAACATAATACCCAGTCCTGCTATTAAACCGGCAATACCGTAAAACCAACTGCTGGTGTACCAGCGTGTTGTATGCAAATCTGTGGGCGCATCAACCGGCAATTCTTTACCGACATTTATATTGGTAATAAGTAATAAATCCGGTCCCAAAACGGAATTAATATTTACTGTTAAGTTGTACGATTTTTTTTCAGGAAAAATTCCCTTTACTTCATAAATACCTTTATCCAACCTCATTACTGTCAGTTTAATATTTGGATTACCTGAAACAGTTATTTGTATAGATGCAGTGTCAATAGGCACATTGCTGCTAAAATTGCTTACGTATAATTTTACTAATGCTTCTTTACCCGGGTTTAGGGGTTGGTATTTTACCAGCAATTCGTACAAATCAGATGTTGCTTCACTGCTAAAATAAGTTGCCGTTTTTGCAGTGGCTGTTTTTGCATCCCCATGATCTTCTCCGCCATGCGCATTTACCTGCAAAGGTGCAAACAGCAACAAATAAAATAATCTCTTTATCATAATGTTCCTTTTAAATAATTTGTAGATAGCACACTCTGGTTATAGTTTTTAAGAGCCTCCAAGTATTTTAGCTGTATTGTATAAGCGTCATTAATATTGCGCAGATAATTAATGTAATCACTTTCACCATTTTCAAAAAATCGTTTGGCCGTAGTTATAATTTCAGAAGCTTTTTTTAAACCTTTTGTTTCATAATACTGAAGCGATTGTAAAAAAATTGCCTGTTCATTTTGAGCCTGTAAATATTGTAGTGAAAACTGCTGCTGCAACCCGCCTGCTTTTTGCTTGCTTATTTCGTACTCCGTTTTTGCAGCATTAATATTGCTTTTATATTGATTGAACCACAATGGCAACGTTATACCAAATCGAAACCGGTTTTGTACGGGTGTATTTCTTTCTCCCTGATTAAAATAACCAAAAGCCAGACCAGGCAATGCTTTTGCCTTTTGTAACGCAATATTTTTTTGTGCGATATTTATTGATTGGTTAATTAACGCCAAAGAAGGGCTTGTTAATAGGCTATTACTGTCAACAAGAGCTACATAATTTACAACTGTATTTGTTATTGGGCCGACTATAATTTTATTTGTATAGCCCGAAATAAACTGTAATTGTTTTTCAATATTTAGGCCTGTAAGTTGTGCCTGCAAATATTGATTGTGTACATCAGCATAACTGTTTTCTGCAAACAGTTTTTGTAAATAATCAATCTGTCCTGCATCAAACTGGCGACCTGCAGCTTTGCTTATTCGTTCGTAGATGGTATCCTGCAGATGAAGCTGTTCCTGCAAAGCCATTGCGTATTGCAGCGATAAATAAAGCTGTTTTACCTGAAATTTTATTTCGTTTTCGACTATTGCTTTTTCTTTTTCGCTGAATACAATCTTTTGCTTTTGTAACTGGTACTGTTTGTGATAAGCTGATGGAAATTCTATAGACTGGGTAATACTACCGGTGTAAAAATTCCCTGTTGGACTTTCTACAAATACTTCAGGATTAGGCAAATTAAAATTTGCACCTAATAACTGTTTTTGCTGTTTGATATTTAAATTGGAAGCAGATAAATTCCGGCTGTTTTGTAAAGCCATTTTTATCAGATCAGTTTCAGAAATATTTTGGCTAAAACATGCTACCGTTATAAATATTACAGAAAGACTGATTATAAATTGTTTAAACATAAAATTTTTATTACTGTAACTAAAACTACTTTACCATGTGGCATAAGTATATAGTTTAATGGCCATGCCATCAAACGCAGTTACAATAAATCAAATTTGAAAACGCTGAAACTGAACCAATATATTTGGTGGTGGAGGATAAAAAAACCTATCCCTACTTTTTGTTGGGTTGGCTTTAAGAAGTTTTACCGTGTAAGGTCGAAAGAAGGTTGGATTTAAAACAGCGGTATTTTGAAATGAAATACTTTTTGATGAAATGTTTATATTTTTATCTAACTGTTGAACTTTTTGAACTTCATCATTGCAGCATCCTTTTTTATCTTCCTTTCCTTTATGGCCGGTTTTATGGTCATGGCTTTTGGGAGTTCCGTGATGATCTTTTCCTGCATTGCTTTTATGCTGATGAGCATGTGAATGAGAAATTTTATTTTCAGATTCTACATGATGAGAAGCCATGACATCAATATCGATCCCAATAGAACATGCAAAGCCTATAAACATATTCAAACTGAATATGAAAAGCAAAAAGGCTGCTTTAATTTGTATGGCGTAAGGTTTTTTCACTTAATAATATAATCAAATGTAAGATTTTTAAACTTTGCTCATTGACATTTAAAATAAGCAATTATCATACCCATACCATCAAATCTAATTTAAACGGCTATTTCCAGATAAGTTTTTACAGAACAACCATTTAATTTTTTACCTAAAAATTTATGTAGTTTACGATGTCATAAAATTTAGTTTAATCATAAAAGATAATTCTCAAAAAATTATAAATGATAATAAAAAAGCTATCAATTTTTACCCTCTCACTAATTGCTTCAACATGTATTTTCGCCCAAAAGGAAGATTTGGTAAAATATGTAAATCCGTTAATAGGTACATTTTCTAAACCGGATTTATCAAACGGCAATACATACCCTGCAATAAGTACGCCTTGGGCAATGAATATGTGGACGCCACAAACCGGCAAAAACGGTGATGGCTGGCAATACCAATACACTGCAGAAAAAATTAGGGGATTTAAACAAACACACCAGCCAAGCCCATGGATGAATGATTACGGTATGTTTTCTTTAATGCCTGTAAGTGGAAAAATGAAATTTAAAGAGAACGAAAGAGAGAGCTGGTTCTCTCATAAATCAGAAATTTCACAACCGGATTACTACAGCGTTTATCTGGCAGATTATAATATTACAACAGAAATTACTCCAACAGAACGAGCAGCAATTTTTAAATTTACATTTGGCAACCAAGACAGTTCATTTGTAGTTGTTGATGCATTTAACAAAGGAAGCTTTGTAAAAATAATTCCTACAGAAAATAAAATTATCGGTTATAGTACAAGGTATGCAAGAGGTAAAATGCAAAATTTTGCGAACTATTTTGTTATCACATTCAACACTGCTTTTTCATTTAGTAAGGTTTGGCAAAAAGATGATTTGCTGGATAGTTTGCAAACAACCGGCGACCATGCAGGTGCAGTAATTGGTTTTAATATTACAAAAAGAAACCAACAGGTGATTGCAAAAGTAGCTTCTTCATTTATAAGTATTGAACAGGCTGAACTGAACTTAAAAAGAGAAGTTGGCAATAAAACTTTTGAAGCAGTTCAGAAAGAAACTCATAAAATGTGGAATGATGTTTTATCAAAAGCAACAGTTGAGGGTGGCTCAGATGAACAGAAAAAAACTTTTTATTCCTGCCTGTACCGGGCAACATTGTTTCCTAATAAATTATACGAAAAGGATGCATCAAATAACGTGGTGCATTACAGCCCTTACAATGGTAAAGTTTTGCCTGGGTTTATGTATGGAGGCACAGGTTTTTGGGATACATTCAGAGCTTTGTACCCGCTTTTGAATTTATTGTATCCATCAATAAATGCAGAGATGCAAGCGGGACTGGCAAACGATTACAGAGAAGGCGGTTTTTTACCTGAGTGGAGCAGCCCCGGTTTTGCAGATATTATGATTGGCAATAATTCAGCTTCTGTAGTGGCAGATGCCTTCATAAAAGGAACAACAAATAAAGATGCAAATACCTTGTACGATGCACTGCAAAATGGAGCTGCAAATGAAGGACCGATATCTGCAGTTGGCCGACTTGGTGTGCGGTATTACAATGCCCTTGGTTATGTGCCTTACAATGTTGGCATAAACGAAAATGTAGCACGTACACTTGAGTATGCCTATGATGATTTCAGCATTTTTAAAATGGCGCAAAAACTAGGCAGACCTTCAAAGGAAATGGAGATGTATGCACAGCGTTCCCTCAATTACAGAAATGTTTTTGACAAGGAAAGTAATTTAATGCGGGGAAAAAATAAGGACGGTAAGTTTCAAAGTCCGTTTAATCCTTTAAAGTGGGGCGATGCATTTACGGAAGGCAACAGCTGGCATTACACCTGGAGTGTTTTTCATGATATTGATAACCTTGCAAACTTAATGGGCGGCAAAAAGCAATTTGCAAATATGCTGGATTCTGTATTTACACAGCCTCCTACTTTTGATGATACTTATTATGGCGGCACCATACATGAAATCAGAGAAATGCAGATTGCAAACATGGGGCAATACGCACATGGCAACCAACCAATACAGCACATGATTTATTTGTACAACTATGCAGGCCAATCTTACAAAACACAATACTGGGTAAGGGAAACAATGAACAGAATGTACAAACCCACGCCTGACGGTTATTGTGGCGATGAAGACAATGGCCAGACATCTGCATGGTATGTATTTTCGGCATTGGGTTTTTATCCGGTTACGCCTGTAGTTAATCAATATGTTTTGGGTGCACCACTCTTTAAAAAAATTACGCTGAATTTAGAAAATGGTAAAAGGTTTATCATCAGCGCAGCAAATAACAGTGAGCAAAACAAATATGTAACCTCGCAAAAACTTAACAACATCAATCATACAAAAACATGGTTGGCGCACAGCGATATTTTAAACGGTGGCACATTTAATGTTGCCATGAGTGGTCAGCCAAGCAAAACTAGAATTACAGCAACTGCAGATTTACCTTACTCCTTTTCAAAAGATGATAAAGCTATTTATTTAAAAGTAAAAGATATTATGCCAATAAGCAATGAGGCATTTTTAAAAAATGAAAGTAAACCTGACACCATCACAAAAAATGGGTTAACATTATATTTAATTGATGAAGAAAATTCGTTTACAGATGAATATAAGAAACGATTTATCAAAGCTTATTTTGAACAATATCCAAAGCTTGTAAAAAAATACAATACCAACAGCCCAACCGCTGTTACTTTTATTATTGATAAAAAATATGATGGTGTTGCTGCTACAAGTGAAGGCGCTATCAGGTACAATCCTGCATGGTTTGAAAAGAAACCGGAAGACTTAGATGTGATCACACATGAGTTAATGCACGTTGTGCAGGCTTATCGCCAAAACAGCCTACCGAGTTGGATTACAGAAGGTATAGCAGATTATGTCAGAGCTAAAGAGGGCATCAATAATGAAAAAGCAAATTGGATTTTACCAGATGTAAAGCCTGAACAGAACTACAATAATTCGTACCGCATTACAGCCCGCTTTTTTATATGGATTACAGAACGGTACAAACCAAACTTTGTACAATTGCTTGATGATGCAGCCCGTAAAAATGAATACTCCGAAAATACCTTCAAAAATATTACCGGCAAAAATGTAGAAGAACTTTGGCAGGAATATGTAGCAGATTCAACCATCAAATCAAACTAACTTTTACTAAATAATTATAATGACCCGTCATACAAAATCAGTATTCATTTTATTTTTCTTTATTGGTATATTTTCCATGTTTAATACCTCCGCACAAAGCAGTAATTCATTAGTAAAATATGTAAACCAAATCATCGGCACACAAAAAATGGGACATACTTTTCCAGGAGCTACCGTGCCTTTTGGTATGGTGCAGTTAAGCCCTGACACTGATACGTTGCAATACATTGCCAATGGAAAATACAATCCTGATATGTACAAATATTGCGGCGGCTACCAATACGATGATAAAACAATTGTTGGGTTTAGTCACACGCATTTGAGCGGTACAGGTCATTCTGATCTGGGAGATTTTTTAGTAATGCCTACTGTTGGACCACTTAAGCTAAACCCGGGCGTAGCAAACATTTCACGCAGTGGCTTTCGCTCAGCTTTCAGTCATACAACTGAAAAAGCAACTGCAGGATATTATGCCGAACAACTTGATGATTACAATATTAAAGCAGAACTAACAGCCACCGAAAGAGTCGGTTTTCACCAATACAGTTTTCCTGAAACAAAAGATGCCCATATTATTTTAGATCTTGAACACGGGATTTATAATTATGAAGATAAAAATGTGTGGACTGTTGTAAGAGTAGAAAATGATACGCTAGTAACGGGCTACCGACAAACATTTGGCTGGGCAAGAACCAGGGTTGTATATTTTGCCATGGCATTTTCAAAACCCATTTTAAATTATGGTTCAGCCAATGAAGGTAAAAAAGAAATGTACCGAGGCTTTTGGGGCAAATTTAACCAGCGGGAAAATTTTCCAGATGTGGCGGGCAGACAAATAAAAATGTTCTTCAACTTCAACACCGTTGCAAATGAAAAAATAAAAATAAAATTTGCATTATCCGGAGTAAGTACTGAAGGTGCTTTAAAAAATATGAATG
The DNA here is from genome assembly GCA_043736415.1 of Ferruginibacter sp. Classification (GTDB taxonomy): domain Bacteria; phylum Bacteroidota; class Bacteroidia; order Chitinophagales; family Chitinophagaceae; genus Ferruginibacter. The sequence continues at coordinate 8,056 of JAYTCO010000372.1, forward strand.
CTGAAATTCCACATTGGAATTTTGAACAAACGGTAAAAGAAGCGGCCGCAAAATGGGACAAAGAATTATCAAAAATAACCATTGAAGCGCCGGAAGATATAAAGGTAAATTTTTACACTTCCATGTATCATTCCTTTTTAGCGCCCAATACTTTTATGGATGTTGATGGCAACTACAAAGGGCTGGATTATAATATTCATCAGGCAAAAGATTTTACAAATTATTCTACTTTTTCTTTATGGGATACATACCGTGCACTACATCCATTGTATAATATTTTGCAGACAAAACGCAATGGCAGTATGGTAAAATCTATGCTGGCACATTATGACCAAAGTGCATTGCACATGCTTCCAATATGGAGCCATTATGCAAATGATAACTGGTGTATGAGTGGCTACCACAGCGTATCTGTTATTGCCGATGCAATCATAAAAGGCAATATAACAATTGATGCAAAAGCAGCATTGGCGGCTTGTGTAGCTACTGCAAGAAAAAGAAGTTATGAAGGCATTGGCGATTATTTAAAATTTGGTTTTATACCCGCAAATAAATCCAATGTCTCCGTTTCTAACACGCTGGAATATGCATATGATGACTGGGCAATTGCACAACTTGCAAAGAAAATTGGTGACGTAGAAATTTACAATGAATTTATTTTTCGCTCTGCCAGTTACAAAAATGTTTTTGACAATGATGGATTTGTAAAACCTAAAGACAGTACCGGTAATTTTTTAAAAAACTTTGATGCATTAAGTACAAGTGGACAAGGATTAATTGAAGGAAATTCATGGAACTACAGTTTTTTTGTTCCGCATGATCCAAAAAACCTCATTGTATTAATGGGTGGAAATAATAAATTCATTACTAAAATGGATTCGCTGTTTACAATGTATTTACCGGATAAATATTTTGCAGAAACAGAAGATATAACCCGTGAAGGAATTATCGGAACATATGTACATGGAAACGAACCTGCACACCATGTTGCTTACCTATATAATTTTACTGATAAGCCTTGGAAAACGCAGGAGCTAATCCGTAAAATACTGCACAATCAATATAAACCAACGCCTGATGGACTGGGTGGTAATGATGATTGTGGGCAAATGAGCGCCTGGTATATTTTTAGTGCATTGGGTTTTTATCCGATAGCGCCAGGCTCTGACGAATATCAGATTGGCAGCCCCATTATAAATAAAGCCGCAATAAATTTAGAAAGTGGAAAGCAATTAAAAATTACCGTGCAAAATCAAAGTGAAACAAATAAATATGTAAAATCTGTTTCAGTAAACGGAAGATTATTAACCGGTACGGTAATAAAACATGCAGATATTATGAATGGTGGCGAAGTTATTTTTGTGATGATGAATAAGCATCCAAAATAATTAGTTGCAAAAAAAGGCAGACATAAATTCAGGTAATTAGTAAATATTAATCTCCAAAAGTGTTAATAATATTACATCAATATTTCACTAAAAATATTAATATCCTGCAGGAACTTTTCTACTTTTTGTAACCTGTTCAAATGCATAAGCAACTTTCAATAACCTGTCTTCCATAAACGGCCTGCTGATAAATGTAATGCCGACAGGTTCGCCAGAAGCCCTGTAACCCATTGGCACTGTAATACACGGATAATTTGCTGCGGCTGCAAAACCTGCACTCCTGTTTGCAATTGATAAAATAAAATCTAAATTAAATTGACCCATTGGTTTTTCAAAATATCCGACACCACTTTTACGGACAGCCTTTTTTAGATTTTCAATTTCTTCATTTGTTTTGTTTTCTTTCATAATACCATCAAATCTTCCCTGACCGTAAGGGATACTTTTTAAAGTATCTATTTTATTAAAAGTGATGATGTCTGCCACGGAGCGATATGGAATTTTATCGCCTGCTTCCATTTTTAAATAGTTAGCAAGATCTACTTTCATATCAGTATTTAAGAGTGTTCCAAAGCCGTCATTGTTATTTTGTTCAAACTCAATTTCCGTCATAATACCACCGGCTGATTTAATTTTTTCTACATTTATTTTATATAATGAGTCTCTTAAAAAAGCTTTGATTACACCAAATTTTACACCTGCTAATGTTCCTGTTTTTACCTCTTCCCAATATTTTTTATTTATAGGATTATTTTTTGAAGCAACATCATTTTTATCAGTCCCACTCATCGCATCCAACATAATAGCATTGTCCATCACATTTCTCGTCATTGGACCAGGCGTATCAAACGTACTTGATATTGGTACTATACCGCTTCTGCTAAGCAAGCCTGTAGTGGGTTTAAGACCAACAAGAGAGTGCTGGCTTGATGGTGAAAGAATTGAGCCTGAGGTTTCTGTACCAACTGCTGCTGCTGCATAATTTGCAGCCATAGATGAACCGCTGCCTGCACTTGAGCCGCCGGTATCAATCTTTTTTATACCGTAAGGATTTAAGGTTTGCCCACCAATAGCACTATAGCCATTCGGGCATTCAAGACAAAGATAATTAGCCCATTCACTCAGGTTTACTTTTCCTAAAATTATAGCACCATTCTCTTTTAACCTATCAACAATGAAAGCATTTTTAGCATAATTAAACTGGAGTGCATGAGCACCGGCGGTTGTTGCAAGCCCTTCAAAATCTATATTATCTTTTAATAAAACCGGCATTCCATAAACCGGTCGATTTTTGTCAGATTTATTTCTATCTTTTTTACGGGCTTCTTTTACTGCGTTCGGATTAATAGAAATAATATTGTTAAGCGCTTTATTTTTATCATTTTCGAATTTTACAATTCTGTAGAGGTACCATTGTGTAAGTTTTTCATACGTTAGTTTTCCAGCCTTAATATTGGATTGTAAAGTTGGAATATCCTGATTAAAAATTAATGGCTCAAGTGACAGGTAATCACTTTCAGAAAAATTTTTTATTTGTGGAAATACATTTTTCCATACCTCATTTTTATCTAAAATTTTAGATTGAATGAGTTTATATCTTAATCTTACTGATTCATTTTTAGCACTCATGGCTAACTCATTTTTTTCATCATAACCTACCCAGGAGTTAATGCTGGATTGCTTAGCAGTTTTGCATGAAAAAATAAATAACAATAAAATTAAAACAGCATATTTCATAAAGAGGTTTTTAATTATAACTAATTAAGGGAGTATCCAAATAATATTTTGAAGTTAATGTAAAATGTGAATTATCAAAAAGATTTATAAACAAGAGCCGGTAATAAATTTTAATTTATACATAGCAACAAGTCTATCAAACTAATACTTTTCTGATATTGTAGATGAAAAAAATTATTATCGATTTCATTTAATTCTTTAAAAATAATATTGCTTATAAATATATTTTATTATGTTGCTAAGCCTGGTATAAATAGCAGATTAGAGATATAACTTTAAAAACATTCATTACACATTTTTATCTGATCAAATTTACTTCTTAGCAGCATTTTTTCTATCAAAATATAAATCGGCTTATATTTTGCCGTATTTCTTACTAATTAAACTCTCCATAAGGTACTGGTAGCAAACTATTTACCCATTTTTGAACTGTTTATAAAAATAATCCGTAACATAAAGTTGATTAACGGAAGAAAAGCACAACTTATTTTGTTAGAAAAAAATTGAATAAATGAACGTTTTTAGGAAAAACAAAAATGATAAAGATTTGTTTGAATTATTTCCGCAGGCAATTGCAGGAATCAAAAAAACCATTATTAACCCTTTGTTGGGTGATAACAATGACGATAAATATATAAATGAAAGACCACCACTAAGATCTGAAATATTTACCAAAGACAGGCTTGAAGCACATGCTGTGACAATTGCAAAAAGGCATGAGATTTTTTTCGATAAAAATGCTGAACATTTATTAAAGCGTCTGGCAGATAATGAAAATTATTTGTTGGAGGTTTATGAATTGTTATCCGGCACATTAAAGCAAAATAATTCAATTTCGCCGGCAGCAGAATGGATGCTTGATAATTTTTATTTAATTGAAGAACAAATTTACACGGGTAAAAAACATTTACCTAAAGGATACAGCAAAGCATTACCAAAACTTGTAAAAGGAGAATTTGCCAATTTGCCACGGGTTTACGATATGGCAGTAGAAATTATTTCCCACAGTGATGGTTATGTTGATATTGCTAATCTAACAAGCTTTGTAAAAGCATATCAAACGGTTAATTATTTAAAGTTGGGTGAGCTTTGGGCAATTCCCATTATGCTTAGGCTTGCATTAATCGAAAATTTAAGAAGGCTGTCGGCTCTTATATCAGAAGATATTACCAATAAAGCACTTGCAGATAAATGGGCTGACGAGATGGTAGAGATTGTTGAAAAAGATCCCAAAAATCTTGTATTGGTTATTGCAGATATGGCAAGATCGGAACCTCCGATGGTAAGCACTTTTGTAGCTGAGCTCTACAGAAGATTACAGGAAAAAGGGAGTTCACTTTCTCTGGCAATTAACTGGATAGAGCAAAGGCTCTCCGAGATTGGCGCAACAAGCAATGAAATGATTCGTGCAGATAACCGCAACCAGGCTGCCACACAGGTTTCTGTTGGTAACTGTATAAGAAGTTTTCGTTTTTTAAGCACAGCCAGCTGGAAAGATTTTGTAGAAGATACCAGTATTGTTAATGAAATTCTAAGCAGAGATATAAATGGGATTTACAGTAAAATGGATTTTTATACCCGTGACAGTTATAGACATGCCATTGAAAAAATTGCCAATTGCAGCAAACTTTCTGAGCAGTCCGTTACAGAACTGGTTTTAAATACTGCCAAGGAAAGTGATGAAGTAAATTTTGATAAGAGACGCTCCCACGTTGGTTATTATCTTACCGGTAAAGGATATTATTCTACTGCAAAAGCAGCAATATCCCGTACTTCACTGGGTGAAAAATGCAGCCGGCTTGCTGTAAGGCATCCATTGCGAATGTATCTTGGCAGTATTTTTATTCTTGGATTATTGCTTTGCGGTTTATTAATTATTGAAGCATTTGCAGAAAATTTACCAATCGGTATTTTAATAACGGTGTGCATTGCAGCATTTATAACAACCAGCAGGCTTGCCATTTCTTTGGTAAACTGGATGAGTTTAAAACTTACAGGACCATCTGTTCTCCCTCGAATGGATTTTTCAAAAGGAATTCCGGCAGATGCTGCTACAATGGTGGTTATACCAACCATGATAACTTCTATCAATACAATTGATCAGTTAACAGAAGGTATGGAAGTTCGTTTTCTGGCAAACAGAGAAGCCAATCTATATTTTGCTTTGCTGACAGATTTTAAAGATGCTGCCACTGAACATTTACCTGAAGATGCTTTACTACTATCAGCTTTAAAAGATAGAATTATAGATCTTAATAAAAAATACAATCAAACAACTGATGATACTTTTTTTCTTTTTCACCGCCCAAGAAAGTGGAATAAAAATGATAAAATATGGATGGGTTACGAAAGAAAACGTGGTAAACTTGGCGAGCTGAATGCATTTTTAAGAAATAAAGGAGAAGGTTTTTTTTCTGAAGTGATTGGCAATACATCCTGTTTTAAAAATATAAAATATATTATTACGCTGGATACTGATACACAGCTTAGCAGAGATACTGCACGAACAATGATTGGCACAATGGCGCATCCATTAAACCAGCCTTTGTATGATGAAAAGAAAAGAAGGATTACAGAGGGATACGGTATTCTTCAGCCCAGAGTTTCCAATACACTACCAGCATCTGACAGTTCTGTTTATGCAAGACTTCATGGTAACGACCCAGGCACAGATCCTTACACAAAAGCAACATCTGATGTGTACCAGGATTTATTTTTAGAAGGTTCATTTATCGGTAAAGGAATTTATAACCTTGATGCTTTTGAGTTGGCATTAAAAGACAGATTTCCTGAAAACCAAATCTTAAGTCATGACTTACTGGAAGGCTGTTACGCACGCTCAGGGCTTATTACAGATGTACAGCTTTTTGAAGAATACCCACTCCGTTACGAAACTGATATGCAAAGACGCCACAGGTGGATGCGCGGTGACTGGCAAATTGCAAGATGGGTATTGCCATTCGTTCCTGGCAGTGACAAAAAGCTGCATAAAAATCCTCTATCTGCACTTTCAAAATGGAAAATATTTGATAACCTACGGCGAAGTTTAGTGCCGCTGTGTTTAATGCTTTTATTATTATACGGATGGCTCTTTTCTCCCATGGCTTGGTTTTGGACTTTTGCAGTAACCGTTATTATTGTTTTACCTTCTTTAATAAATTTTATTTGGGAGCTCTTTAGAAAACCTGAAGATGTAGTTTTAGAACAACACCTTGCTTATACAAGCCGCTCCGCTTTTATAAGTTTTAACCAGCAAATGCTGGATCTTATTTTTCTGCCTTATGAAGTTTACTCTAATGTAGACGCCATAGTGCGCACTTTTTGGAGAATGTTTATTTCACATAAAAAATTACTCCAGTGGAATTTATTTGGTGCCCGGCAAAACAGAGAAAAAACAATTATTGAATCTTATATAAACATGTGGTTTGAGCCAGTGTTTGCAATTGTTATTTATGCATGGCTAACTATTTATAATCCTGGCGTTGTTTTAATAGCATTGCCGTTTCTTAGTTTTTGGATGATGGCACCTTTAATTGCATATGCCATCAGCCGTTCGTTGCCACCTGAAAAAAATATTGTAACAGAATATCAATCCGTTTATCTCCGCATTTTAGCAAGAAAAATATGGGGCTTTTTTGAAAAATTTATTACTGTTGAAGACAATTGGTTACCCCCGGATAATTACCAGGAAGAACCCGTTGAAAGGCTTGCCCGTCGTACGTCTCCTACAAATATCGGGTTATCATTATTATCTAATTTAACGGCCTACGATTTTGGTTACATAACGATTCTGCAATTTTTAGAACGTACCGGAAATACTATACATGTTATGCAAACAATGCAACGGTACAGAGGTCATTTTTACAATTGGTATGATACAGGTTCTCTTGAACCTTTACAACCACGGTATGTATCGACCGTTGATAGTGGTAATCTTGCAGGGCATCTCATGACATTAAAACAGGGTTTGCTTTTAATGACTGATGATAAAATTGTTGGTGAAAGTTTTTTTAAAGGATTATCAGATACAATCGGTGTGTTAATGGAATACACAGGCAACAATGAATTACTGGCAAAATTTAGAGCTGAGTTACAGGAAAATTATCCGGATAAATTAGAGCATTCCGGAGATATAAAAAATTATATAGAACAACTTGAATTATCGTTTACAAAAATTTTAATTGAACTGGATCTTGACGACGCAGCCGGTAACTGGGTACAAAAAGTGCTGCAGCAGTTAGCCGAGCAGAAAAAAAATCTGAGTACATTAATACCACGTTTGTTTTTTAATGAACCACCTGCAAAATTTGCTGGTCTTATGCATGAACTCCCCGTAGTGCCTACCTTAAAACAAATTGCGTTATCAGAACAATTGCTGCTGCAAAAAATAGTCGGGAGTTATTCAGAAGAAAATACCGCAGCAGAAAATGAATGGCTTAACAGTTTTAGAGCTGCCATTACAGAATCATCGAGGCGTGCAAAAGAACTTATTATTACTATTGAACAGCTTGCAGCAAATTGTATGAGCCTTTCAAATATTGAATATGATTTTCTGTTTGATAAAGAGCAAAATTTATTAGCTATTGGTTACAATGCAGATGAACACAGAAGAGACCCCGGTTTTTATGACCTGCTTGCATCAGAAGCCAGGCTTACAACTTTTGTAGGTATTGCCATGGGCAAATTACCACAGGAAAGCTGGTTTGCTCTGGGTAGAAAACTTACCAGCTATAACTCTTTTCCAATACTGCTTTCGTGGAGCGGTTCTATATTTGAATACCTGATGCCGTTGTTGGTAATGCCCGGTTATGAAAATACTTTGCTGGACCAGACAAACAAAGGTATAGTGCACAAACAAATTGATTATGGCAAAAAAAATTCAGTGCCATGGGGCATTTCTGAATCGGGTTACAATACGTTTGATGCTCATTTTAATTATCAGTACAAAGCCTTTGGTATACCGGGCATTGGCTTTAAGCGTGGTTTGGGAGAAGATCTGGTAATATCTCCTTACTCTACCATTATGGCATTAATGGTTTCACCTAAAGAAGCATATAAAAATCTGCAGGTTTTAAAAGAAGAAGGATTTGAAAGCAGCTATGGTTTTTATGAAGCAATAGATTACACAGCAGCACGCCTGCTCCGCAAACAAAAAAAGGTAATTGTAAAATCATTTATGGCCCATCACCAGGGTATGTCATTTCTTTCTATTGCTTATTTGTTGCTCGATAAACCTATGCAAAAAAGATTTGAATCAGAGGTTCATTTAAAATCTGCCTTGTTATTATTACAGGAAAGAATACCACGAATCAGCACATTTTATTCGCCAAGCGTGCATGCAGGAGATGCAAGTATTATATCAGGCAACGACCAGTCTATAAGGGTTATTAATACGCCCAATACTGTTATTCCAGAAATTCAATTGTTGTCAAATGGCCGCTACCATGTTATGATAACCAATGCTGGCGGTGGTTACAGCAAGTGGAAAAATATTACAGTTACCCGCTGGCGGGAAGATATCAGTTGTGATAACTTTGGAAGTTTCTGCTACATAAGAGATATGGAAAGCAATCTTTTCTGGTCTTCAGCTTACCAGCCAACCCTGCAACAGGGCGAAAATTATGAGGCTGTATTTTCAGAAGGAAGGGCAGAATTTCGCCGCAGGGATTTTTCGCTGGAAACGCATACCGAAATTGTAGTATCGCCGGAAGATGATATTGAATTAAGAAGAATACACATAACCAACCGTTCCCGTAAAAAAAGAATATTGGAAATAACAGGATATGCAGAAGTAGTACTAGCAAGCGCTGCAGCAGATGAAGCTCATCCGGCATTTAGTAATTTGTTTGTACAGACAGAAATTAATGAACAACGCAATGCAATTCTGTGCAGCCGCAGGCCACGCTCTACAGATGAAAAAACAGCATGGATGTTTCACCTTATGAAAGTAAATGGTGCAGAGATTGTAAATGTTTCTTACGAAACTGACCGTGAAAAATTTACAGGCAGAGGAAACACACTAAGCAGGCCAAATGTAATGCAGCATTCCGATGGGTTGTCAGGTACTGATGGATCTGTTTTAGACCCAATTGTTTCTATACAATACCGCATTATTTTAGAAGGTAACGAATCAGTTAAAGTAGATATTATTTCCGGTATGGCAGAAACGAAAGAGATCTGTAATCACCTCGTAGATAAATACCAGGAGCAGCATTTATCTAACCGTGTGCTGGAACTTACATGGACACATAGCCAGGTAATTTTGCGGCAGATAAATGCAATTGAATCCGATGCTCATTTATATTCATTGCTTGCCGGCTCCATCATTTATTCCAACCAGTCATTAAGAACTGACCCTTCCACCATTTTAAAAAATAAAAAAGGACAACCGGAATTGTGGCGCTATGCAATTTCAGGAGATCTTCCTATCATACTTGTACAAATTGAAGATGCAGAAAATATTGGGCTCGTAAAACAAATGATACAGGCGCATTTATACTGGCGTTTAAAAGGTTTGTCAGTTGATCTTGTTATTTGGAACGAAGACCATGGCGTTTACAGACAGGAATTATACCAACAGATTCAAAACCTTATTGCACCGGAAATGGGAAATGAATTAAAAGAAAAACCCGGTGGCATTTTTATAAGGTCTGCAGATCAAATAACCAACGAAGACAGAATTTTATTTGAGGCAGTAGCGCAAATTATTATTGCAGATAAATTTGGCACACTGGAAGAACAGATTAACAGACGGGCCAAAACAAAAACAACCATTCCTTATTTTAGTCCTACAAAATTTTACCCTTCGGTGTATACAGAAGTTGAACCGAGAAAGGATCTTCAGTTTTACAATGGGCTTGGTGGTTTTACAGCCGATGGAAAAGAATATATTATTACAACTACACCGCAAAAACGCACACCTGTTCCATGGATCAATGTTCTTGCAAATCCAAATTTCGGAAGCATTATCAGCGAAAGTGGCCAGTCTTACACCTGGGTTGACAATGCACATGAAATTCGTTTAACACCCTGGAACAATGATCCCATAACCGATCTTAAAGGAGAAGCATTTTATTTAAAGGATGAAGAGAGTGGCAAGTTCTGGTCACCTGCTCCACTCCCTTGTCGTGGCAATTCACCATACATAACCCGACATGGATTTGGGTACAGTGTTTTTGAACACAGTGAAGATGGAATTTATTCTGAAATGACAGTGTTTACAGATATTGAAGCTCCTATTAAATACATCGTTATTAAACTTACAAACCAGTCAGGCAGACCACGTAAATTAACTGCTACCGGTTATGTAGAATGGGTGCTTGGCGACCTACGTGCAAAATATTTAAAACATACAGTAACCGAATTGCATGAAGCCACAAGAGCAATTTTGGCAAGCAATGCGTACAGTTCAGAATTTACAAACAGGGTTGCTTTTTTTGATGCTGATGGAACCAATAAAGCCATTACAACTGACCGAACCGAATTTCTAGGTCGCAATGGTGCAATGAACAATCCTGATGGATTAAACAGGGCAAGACTATCGGGCAAGACAGGCGCAGGGCTTGATCCCTGTGGTGTTATACAGGTTGCATTTGAGCTGGCAGAAGGAGAAGAAAGAGAAATTATTTTTAGATTGGGTGCCGGCAAAACCATGCAGCATGCACTTGATATTATACAGGCAAAAGCAGGCGTTGATGCTGCATTTACTGCCCTACAAAATGTTCATCAATATTGGGAAAAAGCCTTGGGAATTATACAGATAAAAACCCCTGATGCTGCATTGAATATGCTTACAAATGGCTGGTTAAATTATCAAACGCTTGCTTCCCGCATTTGGGCACGCAGTGGCTTTTACCAGTCAGGCGGTGCTTTTGGTTTTAGAGACCAGTTGCAGGATACACTTTCATTAATGCATGCACAACCATCATTGGTAAAATCTCAAATACTGCTTTGTGCATCTCGCCAGTTTAAAGAAGGAGATGTACAGCATTGGTGGCATCCGCCCACTGGCAGAGGTGTTCGCACTACCTGTTCAGATGATTATTTATGGTTGCCTTTTGTTACTTCAGCATATATAAAATCAACCGGAGATAAAGACATTTTAAATGAGCAGATTTATTTTCTTGAAGGAAGGCTGCTGAATGTGGGGGAAGATTCTTATTATGATATGCCGTTACAGTCAAGCACATTTGCAGATTTATACCTGCACTGCGTGAAGGCAATTGAACATGCCTTAAAATTTGGTACGCATGGCTTACCGTTTATTGGCTCAGGAGACTGGAATGATGGTATGGATAAAGTGGGCAATGAAGGCAAGGGAGAAAGTGTGTGGCTTGCATTCTTTTTATACAACGTTTTGACAAAGTTTGAAGAAATTGCTCTGCTAAAAAATGACGAAGTTTTTGCAAATAAATGCAAAGCGGAAGCTGAAAAATTACGCATCAACGTAAGAGAAAATGCATGGGATGGCGAATGGTACCGCCGTGCTTATTTTGATAATGGAACGCCACTCGGTTCGCATGAAAATGTTGAGTGTAAAATTGATTCTATTGCCCAAAGCTGGTCTGTAATATCGAAAGCAGGAGATGTTGAAAGAACAGAAACTGCTATGGAATCTGCAGAAAAATATTTAGTTCGGAAAGATGCCGGCATCATTCAATTATTTGATCCGCCTTTTGATAAATCTGATCTTAATCCCGGTTACATAAAAGGTTATGTGCCAGGTGTAAGAGAGAATGGTGGCCAATATACGCATGCTGCAATATGGCTTGTAATGGCTTTTGCAGCTATGGGAAACAGAAAAAAAACATGGGAACTGCTGCAAATGATTAACCCGTTAAACAGAGGAAATACTGTAGAAAAAATTGCTGTGTACAAATCAGAACCTTATGTAATTGCTGCAGATGTTTATGCTGAAAAATCACACAAAGGTCGTGGTGGCTGGACCTGGTATACGGGTTCTGCAGGATGGATGTACCAGTTAATTACAGATTATTTTATTGGTCTGAAAAAAGAAGGAGATACCTTAAGATTTGAACCATGTATTCCTGAAGAATGGAAAAGTTTTGAAATAAAATATATGTTTAAAAATACCATTTACAATATTACCTTTTTGCAGACTCCTGGCGAACCTACAAAAGAAATAAAAGTCCTGTTGGACGAAGCAGAACAAACCGATGGAATTGTTGTATTAAAAGATGATGGTGTTGAGCATTTGGTTGTGGTAAAATTATATTAAACGAATACACAAACGTTTAACATAAAACTACAAATTAACAACAGAATTGTATTTTAGTTTTACATCATTATTAAAAATATAAAAAATAATTATGAAAAAAATAATAACGTTTACTGCATGTA
>JAYTCO010000373.1:0-3605 GCA_043736415.1 Ferruginibacter sp.
CATTCTTACATCTCTCATTCTTCCAATATTTTTTAACAGCAGTTCTTCTCCTACTATTTTGCCATCTTTAATTTTGCATCTGTTCAAATAATTAAATCGTAAAGAACCAACTAACAAATCACCCTTCCACCCTTTGTATTTGTTGCCTTCTACAAATGCAGTTCCGCTTGGGGCAATAGATGGTATCCAATAATGAAGTGGCTGTTCCATGCCGGGCAGCGCTGTTTTATCAGTAATAATTTTTCCGTTGTAATTAATTCCATATGAAATTGCAGGCCAGCCATAATTTTTACCTGGGTCAATAATATTTACTTCGTCGCCACCACGTGGGCCATGCTCTGTTTCCCAAATTTTGCCGGTTACTTTATCCATTGTAAGCCCCTGCGGATTGCGGTTGCCAAAACTGTAAATAGTTCTTTTTGCGGTAGTTGATTGGGCGAAAGGATTGTCAGGCGGTATGCCACCATCATCAGTAATGCGATGTATTTTACCTAGGTCGTTTGTAATAGACTGAGGATTTTGTTTTTCATTTCCTCTTTCGCCTACAGAAAAATAAAGTATTCCATCTTTACCAAAAACCATTCTGCAACCGTAATGGTGCCTGGTGGTTGAATAGGGTAAAGCTTCAAATATAATTTTGGTATTTATGAGTTCATTATTTTTTAAGGTTGCTTTTAAAATTGCCGTAGTGGCTAAGGTTGGGTCATCGTTTTTAGCTTTTGAATAAGAGAGATAAATAATATTGTTCTTTTCAAATTGCGGGTGTACAATTACATCAAGCAAACCACCCTGCCCTTCATTTACAACAGTTGGCACCCCTGTAATAAGTTGTTTTGTTTTGTTACTATAAACATGGTATAAATTACCAGATTTTTCTGTAACTAATATTTCATTATTAGGCAAAAAAGCTACTGCCCACGGAATGCTTAATCCACTAACAACTGTATCTAATTTTACATTTTGCGCTTCTGATACAAACAGATTTTCTTTAACTGTTTCTTTAAAATCGTACCGCTCCCGGTTTTTTATGCCGTCTAAAATATAATCTGCCAAAGCATATATTTCATTGCTGTTAAACGTAGAATCGAAAGCAGGCATACCACCATTTGTATACCCATATTTTATTCCTTTAAACAGGTCGCTTCTGCTGCTGCCATATTTCCATTTTCTGTCTACAAAAGCATCTAATTTTTCACCATGGCAACCTGCGCAGTAACTCTTATAATTTTTTTCCACATCGGCAGTTGCTAACGTACTTGTTGTAGGGGCAGTTACCTGCAATAACGGCGTACCGTTTCTTTGTAAACAACTTAACGAAAGCGTAAAAATTACTGCGATAAAAGATATAGACTTGAGCATTTTTATAAATTAATTTTTAAAGTTAATTCTTTCTGTAATAGTAACTTTTCGAGCTTGATTTGGTTTGCGAATTTTGCAGCTTGTTCCATCATCCATTCCATCGATTTTTTTCTACTTTCTGATTTATTATTTGTAATGGTTTAATGCAATTCCTCTGATGTATGTCTTTTTAAAACGCTCATAATATTGCTCAAAGCATTTCCGCTTGAACCTATTATTAAATGGACATGGTTCGTCATTAAACAGCAACCATAAAGTTTTAAATCCTTTGCCGTCTGACAATGTTTCGTACTATCAAGGAAAATATTTCTGTACTCGTTTCTTATGAAAAGATCTATCCCCGCCTGAATAACTCAGTCGGGCGAGCAGTTTGTTACTCCAAAACTTACAAAATATAATTTGCCGTTGTCTGTAAATTTATATTTTTTGCTCATAAGTAAATCCACAGATAAATAATCTCGAGATGACTCTTATGAACAGTCGCACAGAAAGCCAACGCAGAAAAGCCATTACATCATTTCTGCATTAGAGTATACATCTAAGTGCTAGAGGCAAATTTTTGTGCAAAACATAAATACGATTATGATTGACGCAACGTCCGGCAAGAGCCGAGACGTTGCTGAGAAAAAATATTGGTCGGGTTTCTACGTCGTTATAACGGAATTTTTTTCAAATAGCATTTAAAAACTAATCTAAATTGACTCAACTGTTCTGGTTTATAATACCTGGGTATCAATTTTCTCTAAAATATTGTAGGCATAGAATTTGGGCAAATTTTGTTTAATTAATTACATTTTTTACATCTTAAAAAAATAGTAATGGCAAAATTTAAAATAGAAACTGCAACAGCAAAGGGTAAAACATGGAAAGCAGTTGGTACAAACCCATCTACCGGAAAACAAATGACTTTACAGGGCGGGCAGGAAGGAACGCTTGTTGGTAAAAAGAATCCACATAGTGAAATTAGTTTTGATGCCAGACATGACGCAACAAAGATGACACCCAAAAAGTATATCAATAAATTACGTTGGGATGATAAAGCAAAAATTGGAACTGTTATAAATATTCCAAAAAGCATTTTCGCTACAACCAACAAATAACAAAACAAAAAATCTACTAAAACAAACAACATTTCGGCGGGTTTTAGTAAGTGCCTTATAAACAGCCGCACAGAAAGCCAACTCCACTAGCGCAGATATGCAGCAAAGCAAAGTGCGGAAGGGTATCTGTGCGGTAAATAATATAAATATTCTTAATAAATAATTCCCTTATGTCAAATTATCAATGGATCTAAAAGTATAACATCTAACAGACCTTATTATAATCTATTGCACTGCTATACAACCAATCTGTAGTTTCATTTACAAAACCGGCTTCAACAGGATTATAATGTATGTAATCTAATTTTTGCCAGGTTATTTTTTGAGTACTTAATTCAATGGGATGGTTTTCAGGTTGCCACAATTGAAACGTTGCATTGTTACTTGTTTTCTTTGCAGCACGTTCCATCATCCATTCCATCCATTCTTTTCTACTTTCTGTTTTATTATTTGTAATGGCTTTATGCAATTCCTCGGATGTATGTCTTTTTAAAACCTCATAATATTGCTTAAAGCATTTCCGCTTGAGCCTATTATTAAATGGACATGGCTCGTCATTAAACAGCACCCATAAAGTTCTAAATCCTTTTTTTTTCTGGCAATGTTTTACACTGTCAAGCAAAATATTTCTGTACTCATTTTTATGAAAAGATCTATCCAAATTGTTACCGCAAAACTTACAAAATATAATTTGCTGTTGTTTGTAAATTTATATTTTTTGCTCATTGTTAAATCTACAGATAATTAATATTGATAGTTGCCTTATGAACAGCCGCACAGAAAGCCAAAGCACAAAGACCACCACATCATTTCTGCGCTAGAGTAGGAAGAGACGTTGCTGAGAAGTAGATCTACAGATAATTAATATTGATAGTTGCCTTATAGACAGCCGCACAGAAAGCCAAAACAAAAGCCATCACCTCATTTCTGCCTAGAGTACAATTATGATTAACGCAACGTCCGGCAAATGTCGAGACGTTGCTGAGAAGTAAACTTTATATTTACAGCCTTTTACCACAGTGCTTGATTGTATTATTAAAACCCTACCCAAATTGTTTAATATTTTTAGGCCCTTAGCCTTTGTATTTTTTTTGATTGTCTTTGGGCTTTATAGTAAAGCACAAACATCGAATGAAACAAATTTTA
>JAYTCO010000374.1:0-3597 GCA_043736415.1 Ferruginibacter sp.
TTAAAGCAACTCAACAGTTATTTAGGAACAATGTCCATCATTCAGGAAAAGAAAAAAGCAAAAAATAATATTGCCTGGATGAATGAAGATGTAATGGCACCAGGAACGGACACAACGATTATTGTTTCCCAATCCAAAAAAGCACCAGCAAAAAAATAATAAAATATTCTCACCAAAAAGCCGTCAATAACCCGACGGCTTTTTAATTTCTGCATGTATGGAGATTTCATTAAATAATATTGTTCCGAGTTTTCTTGAAAAAGAAAAAACAGATAATTCTGATGTATGGAAAAAAATAGTGGCTTTTAAAGAAGGAAATAAAACAGAAATTATTGCACCGAGCGGGAGCGGAAAAACATCTCTTATACATTTTTTATATGGCTTAAGAAAAGATTACAGTGGTGAACTTTTATATAACAATGAAAATATAAAAAATATTACTCCAACCGGGTTGGCTGATTTACGTGCAATACAGCTAAGTATTGTTTTTCAGGACCTTCGACTTTTTAAAGATTTTAGTGTTTTACAAAACTTAGAAATTAAAAGAACCCTGGCACCTTATCATTCAACTTCATTAATAAATGAAATGGCAGATAAGCTTGGTATTACAAACAAACTTTCGCAAAAAGCAGGAACATGCAGTTATGGTGAACAGCAACGAATAGCCATTATTCGTGCATTGCAGCAACCCTTTAATTTTATAATTTTAGATGAACCCTTTAGTCATCTTGATGAAGAGAACAGCAAAAAAGCACTCGCATTAATTGAAGAAGAAGCAAATAAAAGAGGCGCAGGAATTATTCTTGCTGATTTGCAACACAATCCATTTTATAAAGCTGACAGTACTTTACATTTATGATTTATGGCAGCAGAGAATAAAAATATTTCATTCAAGACAATTGCTGCATTTTTACAGACGGGCAACAAAAGTTCAAGGATTTTCAGTTATGCAGGGCTTGCTGTAGGCGTAATGCTGCTGTTGTGTTGTGTGCAGTTATACATCAACATAGATCAGTTATTAAGAGAAAAAAATCCACGCAAAAACGGTTACGATTTTATATCCGTAACAAAAACGATTACCAATGAAAATATGGGTAAGGATAATCGTTTTACCATTACAGAAATAGAAGACTTTAAAAAACAATCTTTTATTGTAGATGCTGCGCCTTTGCTGAGCAACCAGTTTAGGGTAAAAATGAGTGCAGGTGATATTATTCCTTTCAGCACAGATTTGTTTTTAGAATCTATTCAAAATAATTTTATTGATACGCTGCCTTCTTCTTTTAAGTGGCAACCAGGGCAAACAACTGTACCAATTATTTTTTCTGCCGATTTTTTAGAAATGTACAATGTATTTGCACCTGCGCAAGGTTTGCCACAATTATCAGAAAGCAGTATTGGTGCTGTAAATATCATTTTAGAATGTTCTGCACCTGATGGAACAGTGATGAAATTTAGGGGAAATATTGTTGCAGTAAGTGACCGTTTAAATACAGTGCTTGTACCCGAAAGTTTTTTAAACTGGGGCAACAAAATCTTCAGTACACTACCTGACCCATCTGCTGCAAGGGTTTACATTAAAACAACAGATGCAAATGGTGTAGCACTGCAAAATTATCTTCAACAAAATAATTATCATGTAAACAAAGACAAAACAAAATTTGGCCGAATTAAAAGTACACTTCAGGCAATTGTAGCAGGACTTGGTGGGCTTGCATTATTGGTTGTGTTGTTATCAGTGTTACTCTTTTCTTTTTACCTGCAATTAATGATCAGCAGGAGTAAAGATAACCTACAAATCCTGCTCACACTCGGTTACTCACCATTGTGGTTGAGTCAAACAGTTTCAAAAAAATGGATACCTGTTTACGCAATCATTATTTTAATTGCACTGGCAGCAACACAATTATTCCAGTATTTTTTTCAAAGAAATTTTGTTGCGGGGCAAGATGCACTTTCACCTTTTTTAGATTATAAAGTGTTTATTTTAAGCTTGTTCTTATTTTTACTTTGTATAATCTCTACCTACCGTTTAATAAAAACAAAGTTGTATAAATTATAATTATTCCTTCCACCAAACGATGTTTTCTAGCGCATGCTTTTTAAATTTTTCATCCGCTGTGGAAAAATCTACCATGTCAATTTTAAAGGGAACAACAGATTCATAATTTAGCCAATCTTGAATATCGTAGATAGGAAGTCTTTTATCATTTTGAGTTATGATGCCAATATCAAGATCTGAAAAACGTTGATTGATTCCTTTGGCTCTGCTACCGAAAATAAAAATCTTACAGTCAAATGCTTTTAAATTTTCCAAAACATATATTTTTACCATTTCAACAAAATCATTGTTGAATGGCTTAAAATTTAATGGCAGTAAAAGCGGTTTCAATTGCCCGAGCATAATCTTTTAATTTTGGTTCAATCTCTTTATAAATTTCTTCATTGTAAACATGGCTCAATAAGTTTCTACTATTTAATGCATCAATTAATAAAATAGAAACTTCTTCTGTTATCAATTCTTCCTGAAAAAATTGTTGAATGATTTATTTAGGATAGAGCATTGTAATTCCCCGCCCCTCTAAAAAATATAACTTAAGTGTTTTCCACAATAACTCTATATTATATTCAAACTTTTGAATCTGTCCATTCACAAAAAGATCATTCACTACGTCATTATCAAAAAGCATTTTTATATTTAATGCATTTTTAAAAGATTCTATCGCCTTTCCCAAATCAGCATACAACAATTCAAATTTACTTTCTGCCATACTCAAATTTAAAGAATATTCTCATAAATAATAGCTGCTCCTTGCCCAACACCAACACACATAGTGGCAAGTCCATACTTGCTTTGTCTCTTTTGCATTTCATGCAGTAATGTGGTTGAAATACGCACACCACTGCAACCTAACGGATGACCAAGCGCAATAGCGCCACCATTTACATTTACTTTTTCGGACTCAATATTTAGTTCCTGCATGCACGCAATACTTTGAGATGCAAATGCTTCATTCAACTCAAATAAATCTATATCTTTTATTGTTAAACCGGCTCGCAGCAATGCTTTTTGTGTTGCAGGCACTGGCCCAATGCCCATAATTGCAGGGTCAACACCCGCAACCGCCATGCTTACAATTTTTGCAATTGGTTTTAAATTGTATTTTTTTACAGCGGCTTCGCTTGCGAGTAACATACAGGCAGCGCCATCATTTATACCACTGCTGTTGCCAGCAGTTACCGTTCCATCTTTTATAAATGCGGGTTTTAAAGTAGCCAGTTTTTCTACCGGAGAAAGTCTTGGGTGTTCATCTTTCTCAAATAATATTTCAGATTTACCCTGCATTATTTTTACGCCCACAATTTCTTCCATAAACTTTTCAGCCTTGTTTGCTGCATCATATTTTGTCTGACTTGCCGCTGCAAATTCATCCTGTTCTTCTCGGGTTACATTCCATTTTTTTGCTACATTTTCGGCTGTTTCACCCATTGTGTATGGATGATACATTTCGCTGAGTTGCTTGTTTACAAAACGCCAGCCCATGGTTGTATCAAAAATTTGTGGCGTTCTTTCAAATGCGCTGCTGCTTTTTGGCA
>JAYTCO010000375.1:0-3595 GCA_043736415.1 Ferruginibacter sp.
CTTCCACGAACGTAGAAAAATAATTACCACCACAATGGCAAGCATCAGGCCTATCCATAAAACATCTTCAATACTTTTTACACTTTCATTTACAAAATCAGCCTGCAGATAATAAGGTTTAATTTTTACATCTTTTGGTAAAATAGTTTCCAGTTCTTTTACTTTTTTTAAAACATCATTGTTTACATCTACCAGGTTTGCTTTGGGTTGTTTTATAACTGCTATCAGCGGTACATCTTTGCCATTTGCATTTATTTTTACATACTCTTTGGTCTCTGCAATTTTTATTTCGGCAATATCTTTTAATTGAATAATTCGTTTAGAATTATTCAAAATAATTAAATTTTCCAGTTCTGTTTTACTGCTAATTGCATTATCTGTAATGGTTAAATAAAGCCTGTTGTAATCATTAATATAGCCATTGGATTGCAATAGGTTGGCTTGACCTACAACATTGCTTATTTGTTGTGGCGTTATACCAAGTTCTGTAAGTCGGTCTTGTTTTAAAAGTATTTGATATTCTTTTGTACGACCACCAATTACTGCAATGTCTGAAACGCCTGGTGTTGCAGCCAGAAAAGGTTTTATTTGAAGCTGTGCAATTTTTTTTAATTCAATGGAAGACCTGTTTCCTTCCAGGCTAAAACCCATTACCGGTAAAATGGATGGATTCATTTTTTCAACGGTAATCTGTGTACCAATTAATAAACTGCTTCTTATATTGTTTATCAGCGATTCCATCTGCAGTTTTGCCAGATCTACATCCACATTCCATTTTAGAAAAACAGAAATTTCGCAACTTCCTCTTGATGTGGTGCTGCGTATATAATCAAGCCCTTCCGTTTTTTTGATAATGTTTTCCAGCGGCACGGTTACCGTTGCCATCATTTTATTTACAGGCTGCTGCCCGGCATCTGCAATTACTTTTAATTTGGGAAAAGTAATATCAGGAAATAATCCTGTTTTAAGTTTTGAAAATGAAAAAAAACCTGCCAGCAATGTAAGTACGGCAAGCCCTAGGATTGATTTTTTATGATGTGAATGATACTGCTGCATAGGCTTATCAAAAATTCTACTAAAGAAAATAAAGATTTATTTTTGGTTGTTCATTTACTTTATTACAAAGTTTTAAAAATACTTTTCTGTTTTTTTTATAATGAGAAAGAAAATTACTTTAACCCAGGTTCTATTCTTACCAAAGATGAATCTGCCAACCCGTAAGCACCTTTTACAATTATTTTATCCATCATTCCTAATCCTGTAAGTATTTCCCTCATAGAATCTTTTTGCAAACCCACTGTTACCGGTACTTTCACAGCTATCGAATCATTTATCAGTTTCATTACCCAAAATTCATCCTGCGTTTCATTTGTTTGAATAGCTTCCAGTGGGAGAGCAGTTGCAGAGATTTTTTGCTTTACAGGAATCTGTACAATCAGGTTAAGATTTTCCGGCAATACCTGATTCCCAGGTATGCGTATTAAATACGATTGTGTTTGCGTAGCAGAATCTACAAATGGAATTTCTTCCTGAATAGTAGCTGCAATATTTTTACCATCAGGAAATTTTACCAGACAGCTTCTTCCTTTATAAACAGAACGGTGGTATTCGTAAGGCACATTTACCAGCAGCACCAGCGATGACGGATCTGTAATTGTTGCAAGCACATCTCCTTCATTTACAAAATCTCCTTTGCTGTAATTAATTGCTGTAAAATTTCCTGACGCACTGGTCATCACTTTTATGGGAGTCTGAAACTGTTTTAAAGAAGGTTCCCGGCTATCTATATTTTTAAGTGCATCCTGCTCCTTTGTTTTTATGGTACAAAACAACGAACCGCTTTTTATATGGTTTCCTACCTTCCATGGCATTGCAACAATGTACCCTGTAATGTTTGCACGCACAACCATTTTTTTCTGAAAATGTGTGCTTCCATTTAGCTG
Source organism: Ferruginibacter sp. (assembly GCA_043736415.1). Lineage (GTDB taxonomy): Bacteria > Bacteroidota > Bacteroidia > Chitinophagales > Chitinophagaceae > Ferruginibacter. The sequence continues at coordinate 1,944 of JAYTCO010000375.1, forward strand.
CAGGTAATCACTAAAGTTTTGTGTGCCGGATTGTATAACGGTTACGGCTGTTCTAACAGATATAGTTTTTTCTTCTTCAACTTTTTTTTTGCTACCACAAGATGTAAAAACAATGAGCAAGTATGCATAAAACAATAGATTAAATTTTTTATTCAGCATGTTTTTTATTTACCTGTTGTAATAATTATATAGGTTAATGTAGAGCAGTAAATTTGTTTCGGCAATTGCTTTGTTTTTTTGAAGCACTGCATATTCCTGCAAAGCGTTAATATAATCCATAACTGTTACCTGTCCCTTTATTACTTTATCTTTTATAATATCCAGCAGCAATTCCTGTTTTTCTATCGGCTCTTTTGCCATGCTTATTGTTTGCTGCCATTGCTCAATTTGTTGCTTAGCATTGCGCAAATTATTCTTCAATAAAAGAGCTGCATTGTCTCTGTAAATTTTTTGATTATCAATTAAAATTGCATTTTGTTTTCTGTTAAGTTTTCTTTGGTTTCCATCTCTTATAGGTACGGTAACATGTACACCTGCACTCAATCCTATATTGTGCGGAATATTGGCAATTTCTGTTGCATTAATACCTGTGGAGCCCATTACACTTACCTGTGTTTTATATTTATTTTCAAAAACATTTTGCTGCGCAACAATGTTTAAACTGTCCAGTTTAAATTTTTGAATATAGTAATATTCAGTAGGATTTGTATTTATCTGAATAGATGGCTTTTCTAAAATGTAATTAGCACTATCACTTATCAGTGAAAGATTTTTTAATAAAGCCACTCCATTATTAAAAGCAAATTCCTGTTGTTTCAAATCATTTTTATTTGTCAGTATTTGAATATCCAGTAATAGAAAATCATTTTGCTGTAGCAAGCCCTGCTTTACCAAAGCTGCTACCAAAGGTTTGCGGCTTTCTAGTTGATCAATTATTTTCTTTAGATAAAAACCCTGTTGTTGAAAAGTATATGAAATTATATACTGGTCAATAATTGATTTTGTAACATCATACACTGTCTGTTTTCTGCCATAGGTTGAAACATCGGCCTGCGCTTTGTTTTGGGTGTAAAGGTTGTTAATAAGTGAGGTATTAAAAAGCGGGATGGCAATATTAAACTGTGCCGCATACAGGCCACCGTTTGTTATGCCGGCATCGTAACCAAATGCTTTTGGTGATGGGTTGCCTGTAATGCTAATGGGTTTTCCGTTATCAAAAAAAAACGGTGCAAATAAATAATCTGCAGTAAAATTTATAAGGGGTTTTTTATTTTGTGCTGCAATAATTTGTTTTTGTAATTCAAAACTTTGCTGAAGATTTGTATTTTCTAATAATGATGGGTTTGTCTTTAAACCTTCACCAACAAAATATTCAATATTTCTTTGCTGCGCAAATACTTCTACATGAAACAATAAACAGAAATAAAATACTTTCTTCATGTAAATAATTATGGCAAAAAATACCGGGGTTTATAAATTGTATATTTTTTATTTAAACAGTATTATTTACCATAAACTAAAATTTGAAATGATCCCGGTTTAATCATTGCTCTGCCTCTGCTGTCTTTTAAAGATGCATCAAATTCTGCTGCGGGGAGATAAATTAAATGACTTTTTTTATCAAGTATTAATGTTCTGGCACTTTTCTTTGT
>JAYTCO010000376.1:0-8426 GCA_043736415.1 Ferruginibacter sp.
TCTAACTCCGTGGAGAATTAGAGGAGCAAAGGCAAGCCTTAAATACCTGACATTTTTTAAACCACGTACATTAGCCTATTGGTATGAGGCAGATTGGAAGGCAAACGAAACGTGGCTCGAAGAAATTGAACAGAACATTATAAACCTTAAAGCAAGAGTAAAAAGAGGCGGTGACTTTGATATGTGGGATATTAAAACCCGAAATGGATTATTCTCCACAGCTAAAGGTGTGCTTACGGTTGAAGAACATGGAGCCAATAAGCAGTACGTAAAGTTCAGGTATTGGGCTAACTATTCACTGGGGGGATTAGTGCTTATAGCCATGCTTGTTACATTAACAACTTTGGCTGTACTTGACCAAAGTCTCATAGCTGCAAGTATGCTGTGTTTTCTTACTGCCGCTGTATTTGTAAAATATATTCTTGATTCAGCCAGTGTAGTGAATTGTATTGTATCAGGGTTTAAAAAGCTTTCTGATGATCAGCAAAAGGAAAGTAATTTGAATGTTGTACATACTGAAAAAGGAAGTAAAGAAAGAGTTAAGTATAGTGAATTGTATAGACAACAGGCTGAGAATGAAATTGACGAATTGAAGCCGAAGTATAAATAATTTAGTAGGAATTATTGTTACAAAGTTTAACCTTATGAAGAATTCAACATTCGAATTATTAAAACGTATTTTAGTTCATAGCAAGCTTTACTGGCCTCATATAATAACTCTTTTTATACTAAGCCTGTTGGCTACACCTATTGCGTTATTAAAACCTTTTGCACTCAAATTTTTGATTGATAGTGGATTTGGCACCCAATCTATTCCAAAAGTTATAAAGACTTTCTTTCCGGCAAATTTTGATTTTACTTTTTCTGTAGTTGCAGTTATAACAGCTTGTCTTGTTATCCTTATTGCATTGGTGGATAACATAATTACTTACATTACATGGATCCTCTCAACATATACAGGTGAAAAATTAGTCTTGAATTTCCGGACACTTCTTTTCAACCATGTACAACGCCTTTCACTTGCTTATCATGATAGAAAGGGATCCTCAGACTCTTTATATCGGATTCAGTGGGATACCATGAGTATCCGCTATCTTTTACTTTCGCAACTCTCTTCTTTAATAACTTCTTCTATCACACTGATTACAATGATAGTTGTAATGTTCTACATTAACTGGCAATTTGCTGTTATTACATTTTGTTTAATACCACCTTTAGTTATACTAACAAGGTTGTCTACAAAACGACTTAAAAAAGATTGGTTTACGGTAAAGAATGCTGAAAGCATGGCGATGTCAGTTATCCATGAAGTTTTAAGCTCATTAAGGGTTGTAAAGGCATTTGGCCAGGAGGAAAATGAAAATGTGCGCTTTACTCATCGTTCTAATACTGCTGTTAACGGCCAGGTTCAGTTAGCAAGAGTTGCGGCAGCTTATTCTTTTATTGTTGGAATGTTGCTTGCTATAGGTTCAGCAGTTTTCATTTATATAGGGGCTACTTTTGTACATGCAGGAAAAATGACGCTCGGTGAATTAACTTTAGTAATTGCTTACATAACTCAAATATTTGGCCCTCTTCAGAGTATTATTAAAAACATAAATGAAGTCCAGTCTTCCCTGGCAAGTATTGAACGGGTATTTTCTGTATTAGACGAAGAAAGAGAAGTTACAGAAAATTCAAATGCTATTCATTTGCCACATGTAAAAGGAGGTTTTATATTTCAACATGTATCTTTTTCTTACAATAATGAGGCGGTAACAATACAGGATTTAACATTTGAAATAAAACCTGGTGACAGGGTTGGAATAATGGGATCAACCGGAGCAGGTAAATCCACTTTGATTAATTTGTTGAATCGTTTCTATGATCCATCTGATGGTATGATAAAAATTGATGGCGCCAATATAAAAGATTACAAGCTTGCAGATTATCGAAATCAATTCAGCATTGTATTGCAGGAACCAGTTTTGTTTTCAACTTCCATTGGTGAAAATATTCGGTATGGACGTCCGGGAGCAAGTGAAAAGGAAATGGTAGAAGCTGCAATTTCTGCTAATGCTCATAATTTCATTATGAAATGCAAAGATGGATATGACACGCTTGTAGGTGAGAGAGGAATGCAATTATCAGGAGGCGAACGTCAAAGAATATCAATAGCCCGTGCTTTTATCAAGAATGCCCCGGTGCTTATTCTTGATGAACCAACCAGTTCTCTCGATATAAAAACCGAGGCACTAATTATGGAAGCAATGGAACGTCTGATGGAAGGACGAACCACATTTATGATTACTCACAGGTTAGACACGCTTAATTCCTGTAATCTTATTCTGCATTTGGAAAATGGTAAATTAATAGAAGTTGTTCGTGACCATGATAGCGACTTTATTAAAACTAAAAGTACTGCATTGATAAATCAGGAATGATAAATTTAAAACGAAAATATAGTTTAGGCTAAATGAAATAGTACCTCCTTGTTTTTAAAATATTAGTTTAAAATTCCTCTTAATGAAATTTATAGCAAATCAATTATGAATCGTTTAAATATTGTCGTTGTAGGAACATTAGCGTCTGACCCTTATGCGGGAATGGCTTGGATGCATATGCAAATTGTGGTAGGTCTTTTACGTTTAGGGCATAATGTTTTTTATTTTGAAACGACTTCAACATGGCCTCATAATCCTGTATTAGGAATGCGTGTTGATAACATTGATTATGCGATTCCTTATTTAAAAAAAATTGCCGGCGAGTTTGGTATTGAGGAGAGTTGGGCTTATCGTTGCAGCTTTTCGAAAGATAAAGAATGGTACGGATTAAGCAAAACTAAAGCGGAGGAATTACTTGCAAATGCCGATCTTGTTTTTAATGTTTCGGGATCTACTTTGTTTAAAGAAGAAGGACTAAAGACTGGACGGCTGGTTTATTATGGGACAGACCCGGTTTTTCATGAAATAAAATATGCTGAGGGTGATCAATCGCTCGTTGCTTTTATTGATGAACATTGTGATATAGTTACTTATGGCGAAAATATAGGTAACCCGGATTGCCCTATTCCACCTTTACCTCGTTTACGGGCAAAAACACGACAACCTATTTTGACTGATTTTTGGAAAAGTGGAGAGCCTTCTAAAAAGGAATTTACTACAGTAGGTAACTGGAAACAAGGTGGACGTGATCTTTTATTTAATGGTGAAACATATTACTGGAGTAAACATCATGAATTTTTAAAATTTATTAATTTACCTAAAAGAATTGACCAGCCAATTGAACTTGCGATGAATTTAGCAAAGCCGAGTACAATCAGGCATGGTGAAGGCACTGCTGTACCTTCTCTTGGTTTGGCTATTGATGAATACACATTGCTAACATCCAATGGTTGGAAATTAATTGATGGTCCTTCCTTCACAGATAACCCGTGGTCGTACAGAGATTATATAATGCAATCGAGAGGTGAATTTACGTTTGCAAAAGATCAGAATATCCGGCTTCGAAGTGGCTGGTTTAGTGAGCGAAGTGCATGCTACCTTGCAGCTGGACGTCCGGTAATAACACAGGATACAGGATTTGGTTGTACACTACCAACAGGTGAAGGGCTGTTTGCCTTTAATACAATGGAAGAAATTATAACAGCATTTGATGCTATCAATAGCAATTATAAAAAGCATAGTAAAGCTGCAAAGGAAATAGCAGAAGAATACTTTAGGGCTGAAACGGTTTTAGAAAAGCTTTTAAATGATTTAAGCGTATAGTGTATGAGTGACAGAAAATTGATTGTAAATGCAGATGATTTCGGGCAGTCAAAAGGAATCAACAAGGGCATTATTCAAGCTTATGAACAAGGCATTTTAACCAGTGCCAGTATGATGGTACGGTATCCGGCTTCAGCAGAAGCTGTAGCATTTGCAAAAAATAATCAGTCACTAGGCATTGGCCTGCACGTTGATTTGGGCGAATGGATATACACCAATGGTGATTGGACTTCGCTTTATGAAGTGGTTTCCTTAAACAACAAAGATGAGGTTGAGAAAGAGGTCTTATTTCAGCTTGAAACCTTTCTTTTACTAATGGGCAGGAAGCCAACACATATTGATTCTCATCAGCATGTACATCAAAAGGAATTACTTCGACCTGTTTTTATAGAAGTTGCCCATAAACTTAATATCACTCTTCGGGGATGCAGCAAGGATGTAGCTTACTGTGGAGATTTCTATGGTCAATGCATTGATGGTTCGCCTTTTCATTCTGCAATCAGCGTAGAAGGCTTACAACAAATCATTTCAAAATTACCTTTTGGAACTACGGAGTTAGCTTGTCATCCCGGTCTGGACAATGATATAAAAACTATGTATAAAATTGAACGCGAAAAAGAAGTTGCTACACTATGTGATGCAAGTATTCCTAAATCGATAACCAATTTCAATATTATATTAAGTTCGTTTGAAGGTATTCCATTCAGTTAAATGTATTAACTCTTAACAGCATTAAAAAATTATTATGCACATTTTGGTAGTCGGTTGGTTCAGTTTCGAACACATGGGTAATAGTGCAGGAGATATGATCGCACGGGATATGGTTTGTGATTGGTTAAATGAAGCAAAGGTAACTTACCGCATTGCGGTTGCAAATCCCTTTTCTTTCGAAGCCGGTGTTAATTGGGAGAATGAAAATCCTTCGATTTATACAGATATTCTTTTTGTATGCGGACCTTTTGGAAACGGTTGGCCTCTTACTGAACTACTTGCTCGTTTTAATAAATGCAGACTAATAGGTGTTAATCTTACGTTGCTGCACTCACTCGAAGAGTGGAACCCTTTTTCATTGTTATATGAGCGTGATAGTTCAAGGGCTTCTAATCCGGATATTTCATTTTATGCCCCGCCACCAAAAGTTCCTGTGGTCGGTATTATCCTTATAACTAAGCAGGATGAATACGGACAAAAGGATATGCATGTAAAAGTTAATAATGCAATAGAAGCATTCACACAAAGTCGGGAAATGTCAATTGTATATATTGACACCGCGTTAGAAAATAATAAAACTCGGAACAGGTCGGCTGGTGAAGTGGAGGCCCTTATTGCCAAAATGGACGTAGTGATTACAAGTCGCTTACATGGAACAGTGCTTGCGCTTAAAAATGGTGTTCCGGTAATTTCGGTTGATCCTGTTGAAGGGGGGGCAAAAGTTAGCAAACAGGTAAACACTTTTGGATGGCCTATATTATTTAACAGCAATACAGTCAGTAATGAAGCATTATCAGAGGCATTTAATTACTGTCTTACAGCAGAAGCAAAGGTGAAGGCCAGAGAATGTACCCAAAAAGCAATTGATTTAATTGGCAAAATACGGGAAAAATTCATTCTTGACATTACACAATTATCAAAAAAAGGAACACCAAATGGCTAAAATTATTTTTGGTTCTTACATGATCCGTTATCCATTGGGAGGAATGCTTTCTTGGGCCATTCAATATTTATTGGGTTTAAAAGACACAAAGCATGACATATATTTTGTAGAAAAAACCGGGTATGATAGTTCGTGTTTTAATGTTTCCAAGGGAATAATGACAAACGACTGCACCTATGGAATAAAAGTAGTCTCAGAGCTTTTTAAGCGCTTCGGTCTGCAAGGTAAATGGTGCTACGTTGATTACAACGGAGAATATTATGGATTAAGTAGACAGCAAATAGATAATGTTTTTAAAAGTGCTGATTTTTTTATTGATTCAGGAACACACGGGTGCTGGTCCGAAGAAGCCTAACATTCCACACTTCGTGTATTGATTAAGGGAGAACCAGCCTATACACAAATGAAATGGGACAATAACCTTACACAAGGTTCTCAAATTCCAATTTATGATAGATACTTTACATATGGAAAGAATGTAGGAAAGGAGGACAATTCAGCTCCAACACTGGGTATAAAGTGGGAACATATTTATAGTCCTGTAAAAATATCAATTTTATCCGTTCAGCAGTAAGAAATCCCCATATTCAACAGTAATGAATTGGCAATCGCATGCTCCATTCTAATATAAAGGCAATAAGTATGGACAAAAAGATATAGACTTCGAAAAATTTATTTGTCTCCCGACCCTTGTTGCGCACCCAATTGAGATCGCAGTTTCAGGAAGAGAAGTTCCAGTTGACAAGCTTAGAAAAAACAGGTGGTTAAACATTGATGCTCAAAAAATTACCCGTTCATTCGACTCCTTCCGTAATTATCTTTCTTACTGCCGGGGAGAATTCAGTGTTTGTAAAAATGTTTTCATAGAAAATAATTCAGGATGGTTTAGCGAAAGAAGTGCCGCCTATTTGGCTAGTGGTAAACCAGTGGTTGCCCAGAATACCTGCTTTTCAAATTTCTTACCTACTGGCAAAGGACTGGTTGCTTTCTCGTCGCCTGAGGAAGCCGTCGCGGCAATTGCTGAGGTAAATAAAGATTACGAATACCATTGCAAATAGGCACGGGCTTTTATTGAAGAACACTTTGAATCTAGTAAAGTGCTAAAAAATTTACTTGTAAATATTTAAACCAAATGGAAACAACCAGCAAGTTCATTCACTCAACCGACACCTATAATACAAAGTCTTCTGATTGTATTGTGCCTTTCTTGATGAAAATGTTTAACCCCATTAATGTTTTAGATGTAGGGTGCGGTATTGGCACCTGGTTACATTCTTTTAAAAAAAATGGTATCCCCGAAATTTTTGGGATTGATGGAGATTATGTCGACAGACAATTACTAAGTCAATTTATACCTGCCAATTCATTTACACCAATAGATCTTCAAAAACCCTTTGCGCTTAATCGAAAATTTGACTTGGTTATTTGTCTTGAAGTTGCAGAGCATTTACCAAAAAGCGCTGCTGATGGTTTTATTAATTCTTTGTGTCTTCATGCAGATACCATTGTATTTTCTGCCGCAATCCCCGGTCAGGGTGGTCAATATCATATTAACGAACAATGGCTCGACTATTGGGTTAAAAAATTTGATCTTAATTCTTACAAACTATATGATGTATTAAGGCCCATCCTTTGGAATATGGCCGATGTGGATTGGTGGTACAAACAGAATATGGTAATTTTTTCAAAGTATACAATTGATATAACTCTGCCCCATTTACCTATACAAAATGTTGTGCACCCTCAATTATTTCAACAACACCTCGACTATATAATTTACCTGCAACAATATGTTCAGAAATTAGAATCTAAATTGTATGTGTAGTCAGCAATTGTACTAAAAAGATGGGGTATTACAATCCTCCCAACCTTGGATTTACAAAATTATTCAACTTACTTCCAAACCTAAAGTTCAACCCCACGCCACTGCTAAAATTATATTCTGAAGCTAACTGCCGGCGCCTGGTTAGAACATCCTGGATAGCAGCGGATCCTTTTACCAAATACACCTGGTCCCTCACCCTTGATCCATAAGTATAAACATTAAAGAATAGCCCACCTGTTATACGAATATAAAATTTCAGCGAGGCGGAAAGATTATTTAAAGAAGCATCCTTAAAATAATTACTGTAGGCAATAGTGCTGCTGAATGTTCCCCACTTTTGATTTAACGATAAAGCCGCCTGTGCATTGTGGCCAGAAAGTATTTCATCTTTTAAAAAATAAATGGTTGAATCGTAATATTTATTTGCTCTTACATCTAAGCCATAGCTAATGGTAAAAAAACGGGTGTTCACATCTTTGTAAGGAAAGATGGAATATTCAATAGCCGTTTTACCATACAACCTACTTTTATTATTTGAGAAAGTGCTTTTACTATAAGCGGCCTGGTAGCCAACGCCCCAGTGCGTACCTACACTTGCTATAAGTGAATGCTGAAATAAATAATCCCTGTTTAATATTTCATACTCATAACTGGTAATATTGTCGTTATAGCTGTATTTATAAAAATTGTAATTATTACTGCCTAAAAAATTTACTTTTAATTTATCGGTAGTTCTGCCGGCAATAATATAGCTGTTTGCTTCTGTGCTTTTATACACCTGGCCGGAATTAAAAGATCCACTCCCGCCTATAGTAAAAACCCAGTAATTCCATGGATCTTTGGTGGCAGCTAACGGTTGTAAAGATTTTTGTTGAGCCGGGTTTAGGTTAACTTCAATATACTTAGCATAAGGGGTCTTTAATAAAAAAGGAAGGATACCTGCCTTAATTCCCTTAAGCACTTCTGCACGACTTTCAAAATCGGTAGCGTTCGGCGCCACATTTACTGATAGTGTATCACGTTCACCGGTAAACTTATGTTGCCCGTAAAAGATCATTTGAACAGAACTTCCTCCTCCTCCGGTACGTTGCTGATTAATTAAAACATGCACATCGGCTGCGGTCATATCTAATAAGAAATCAACGATAGTAATGTTGGTTCTTATATAGTTCATATCGCAGGTAGTATTGCTGCAATCTAT
>JAYTCO010000377.1:0-62094 GCA_043736415.1 Ferruginibacter sp.
ATGAAATCAGTTATCACATTTGTACAAAGCCAAGCAAAGGTGCGACTTACCGACAGAAAATCTTTTCCAATCATTTGTAACATTGATTTCATTTCTTAATCCCGACAAGTATGTCGGGACAGGCTGACAAACATTCAAATTTTCTTAACGCTTTTTTTCTTAGGTCGGTCGCCACAGTGCATTTGCGAACTAAATATGTAATCCTATAAAAGTTCATTAAAATGAATAATGCTCAATCACAAAACTTTTATAAAACTGATCTGATTTCAAATATTTTTTCTTTATGTAACTCATGCGCTTCCTCGATTGAATGAGAAACTGATAAATCCTTTTCCCTTTTTGCTAAGAGCGCAAGATGTTGATAAAAAATATGCAGGGTTGCAAGTTCATCCTCCGATAAATTCTCAATGTCAATCAGACGATTACTTAAAACTTTTAATGAAGCAATTAATTCATTTAAATTTAAGTGAATTGCTCTGGAATCTTTGTTTTCTTTGAAATAAAAAAACTATGAGGAAGGTTATAATAATAATACCGGTGTAGATTACAAGTTGCCTAGTATCTCAAAATAAATAAGAGGGACGGTTAAGAGCCATGTTACGGAAATAGATGCTGCAATAATAAATGCCATTGTTGTTTCTAAAAAAAAGGTTGCGTTTTGTGCTGTTTTTTCGAAAATATTTTGTTTAAAATCAGATTTGATTTCCATTTTTCTTTTGTTATTACTTTCAATAATTATTACAGGTGGTGAATCAAATTTTATCCCTGCAGTATTAGAACATGTCGTCTTTTACGCTTTCATTTCTTCCATTGGATTTGTTAAAATAAAATCGTTAATATCTTTTCATCAATGATAGGAATATCTATACCGTGCTAACGTTTTTGTTCCCCAAAAGAAGACGATGATTACCACAGTTAGTATTATAAAAATTGATCCAAAAAACGGATCGTAGTGGGAGGCATAGTTTGGGAACAAATACATACTAACGTTAATCATAACATCAAAAAGAATTGTTCCAAACACGCTGTTACCTGTGTTGTTATCTATCCAAACCATAAACTGGCGGGTATTATAAGGAAATAAAAAAGGGGAACTAGTTATGAAACTAATTCCCCTTTCTTGTGGTGCGAGCCGGGGTTGAACCGGCGACACATGGATTTTCAGGGAGTAATCCTAATAATCTTAAGACCACAAACCTAAGCCTGTAGCGGGTTTCAAAGTTTCTATAATTCCAAAAAAGAGCTTATAATTCAAACTGACATTAACGACATTAACGATTTCATTAACCCCGAATCTTTGTCTGTTTTACAACCTTATCAATACTTTGAAGTGTATTTTCAAGTACTTCTAAGCGTTTCAATTTTTTATCGATTGCCTCATTTGATTTCAAATCATACATTGGGCCTTTGCCTAATAATAACCACTTTGCTGACACATGAAATTTAGAAGCCATTGCAACCAACGCATCAAGTGTTATTGAATTAGTATCTGATTTTTTAAGCCGGGCTATGTTGCTTTGAAACATCCCTACCTTTTCAGCAAATAAACCTTCCGTCAAATCTTGGGAATTTTCAAGAATATTTTCCATAGCAATCAAGAAACGTTGGGTTACTGCTAAACGAGGTTGTATGTCAGATTTAAATGCCATTTACTTTAAATCACATTTTGAATTAAATTCACTTTCCGGATAGGTACCATAGGTATAATTCACACCGCCGTAGTTTCCAGTAAAATTTTTTCTAGCATCTTCTTTATCGGTTCCACAACTTTCTCCAATGGTTTGTCCGGACTGATCCGCACATACATAGCAAACCTGTGAGCTATCTTTTTTACAACTAGCTAGTGTGATAATGAGAATTAAGATAATTGTTACATTTTTCATTGTATTTAAATTGAGTATTTTATTAGTTCTGCAACAACTAAATAAATAATTATTCATCTTATTGCATCCCAAACGCATGATTAATTTCTTTCTTCTCACCTGAAGAAAGTTTTATTGATTCCAAACTTACAAGCCCCCCAATGGTTGTAACTGTATTTCCCTTCCGACCATTCGATATAATCAAACTAGTATATTCTCCGGATGGCACCTTTAAATTGAACCTCCCACTTCCATCTACTGTTGTTACATTATCGCTTTTGCCCACCAAATTATAAAGCTGACTTGCAGATCGATTATCTAACAATTTATATTTGTCATCCGTCTCAACATTATAAGAAGCAAGTTTTTGTTTAAGGGTTTCTATTTCTTTATTCCTGTTTTCTATCGATGATTTTGATGGTTGAAAATCTTTACCTATTAACTTATCAATTTCACTTGATTCAATTAGGCTTTCATATAGATGCTTGTCCATAGTAATATTTATGAAACTATCTATACTCGAATGATCTACCTTCTTTTTTTCATTTATTAAGTAAACCTTAGCTCCAATGTCAGGTTTGTCTCCAAAGTTTTTATTGAAATAATAAGTAATTACTCCTGTAACTTCTGAAGGCTCTTGCTTGCATTGTGTAAAAAAAAAGAGGAACATTAAGTATTTTACTTTCATTGACCAGAGCTTTAATGTTTATATATTTATTTTAAAAGTTTTCTTTGCTGACTCATCATTCTTTTTTGGTTACCTGTACCACATTAAAAATTTGTATTACTCTATCTAACGACAATTCAAAGTCAGGGTACTGTTTTTTATCCGGATTAAGTGAATGACAGGTAATTATTCCTGTTTTTGTATCGTGATCAATTATTTCTTTAATTAAGATTCCGTCTAAAGAAACAATTATAAAGCGGCTGAACTTTTTTAAATGAAATTTGTTTTTCCAATGTGACCGATCAAGACGACGACCGGTGGCAATAGATCGGTCTTCTATAGAGTTTTTGGTGCCATCGTCCATACTATCCCCGGTTACTTCAAAACTTTTGTATTCGCCTCTATGTGCCTGATCTACGATAATAGGATGCACCGGCAAATCGCTTATATATTCTTCATCTCCCCAGCTTGTAATATAACCGGCATACGCCTTAATAGGTATCAACGGAGTGTTCATCAAGAATTTTCCGTCCGCAAGTGGAATTAATCCTTCAATAGCTAATATTTCTGTGTGTGGCGGATCCGCAATTGCTTTTGCATTGGAATGATTGCTATCTAAAATGGAAGGTAAATTTTTATCAGTGCTTTTACTTTCCACTTTTCCTAGAATACTTTCCAACTTTATCAAGTCATTTGCATCACTAGGTTTTGTTCCTTTTTGCCACTTATAAACATTATCAGATTTAAAATTATATTTTCTAGCAAACCTAGGCACATTGAGCGTTTCGTCCGATTCAATGAACATTTTTAACCGCAGATGTAAAGGTAAACCAGTTTCCATTTATTTTAAATTATCAACATAAAGTGGAAAACTTTCTAAAATTACTTTCCATATTTCTTGGAAAGATGGAAAGCTTTCCATTATCTTTGCTTCAACAAAATAACAACAAAATCACAACAAACCAATATAAATTAATAGGTATATGGAAAATGTGGAGAAAATCAAAAGTGAAATGCTTGCGATCAAAGACAAAGTAGATGCATCAGATAGGCTTGAGGCTATGAAAAAGTTTGTATGCCATCATGAAACGATCAGCAGGTATTTGAGAGGAGAAGTAAAAAAAGAAGCCTTTGGTCTTAAACTCCTTGGTTTCCTAAAAGATAGAATAGCAACAAGGGAAAAAGCCCTTGCATAAAATATTTAAAAAAAGCTACCGTGCGAAAGTAGTCTTTGCGGAAACTGTTTCTACAGATTCCAATTTTTAAAACCAACAAACCTTTTACAATGGAACTGATGCAGGAAATAAGTCTTCTAAAAACACAGGCACTAGCAATGGTGAGGGCGTGTGAGACTTTAGAAAAGAAGATGGCACCGGCAAAAGAGCGGAAGGTATTGAGTAAAGAAAAGGAATTGAGCATTAGAAGCAAATTCAGAAAATCACTTATAAAAACAAATTGATCATGCACAATACAATTGGCCTAAATGGATTGTTCCTTACTGAGTGTTTTTTAAAAAACTACCGTGAGCAACTACAGATTGCTACCACTGAAAAGGCAATCAGGTTCTTAAAGCATCAGATAAGAGGCTTGGAAATAACATTACAATCATACTTAAACTAATAATCATGCAAAATCTCATTCTTTTGCTTGCCCTTGCTGCATTGCTGATCACCGAGATACTTATCATAAGCTATTTCGCAAATGATAATAAACCCGGTAAGCCTTTTTTAGATATGCAGGGTGATCCATACTTTAAACAGTTTATGGAGCTATCTAACAGAATTGAGTTTGTGAGCAGTCAGCAAGATATTGGCAGGTTACTATTTGATATAAAGCAATTCAGCCTGCGTCATGAAAGCAATATCAATCATTCATCTTTTGAGGTGACTGTAGATACTGATAAACTATTAAACAGGCTAGAAGTAAAACAGATTATGCTAGAGCAGCAAGGTATTTATCTCCAGCTGCAGTTTTAAAATTAAAAATTGCGGGGTAGAGCAGTGGTAGCTCGGGGGTCTCATAAGCCCTAGGACGTGGGTTCGAATCCCACCCGCCGCAACAACCATAAATAAGGGGCCATGTTCATTGATTAGTAGCTATTACCGGGAGGGCATAAACAAACGTAGTGAAGCAATACACCATTAAAATTAGATACATCACACTACGGTATCGCAAACGCTGTTTGATGCGGTGAAAAAAAGTAGGGACAGTCGAAGGTAATGGCGGGGATTTATGAATAGTAGCAATGGCCCCAAACTTTTTTGAATTTATAATTCCCCTGCATTGTGGAATGGGAGGTAATAACCAGGTAAAAGCCCCTCGGATGTGCGACCCGCTATAAGTTCAAGGCAAAAAGAACAGTAAGCACAGATTGCAGCCTGACAGCTCGGAAAGACGGCATTTTAAAAAGTAAACCCGCCGAACGGATAACGGCATATTATAGAAATGAAAAAAATAACCAATCAACTCAGCCGGTTTAATGATCCCGGTGATGAGCAGGAAGAAGATGAAACCACAGTTGATGCTCCTGTTCTTGAAGGTGCAGGAGAAGCGCACACAGAGGGCCAACTGTAAACAAAAAAAAGGGCTGATTAACGGTCAGTCCTTTTTTAAAATTTCAACTATTAGTTCACAATAAAACACAAAGCTATGAAAATAGTAATTAAGAAACTTTCGCTCACAAATTTTAAGGGTATCAAAAAGATTGATATTCCCTTTAATCACATCACCGATATTTTCGGACAGAACACTGCAGGAAAGACAACCATTTTTGATGCATTTACCTGGCTCTTCTTTGATAAGGATAGCACCAACCGCACAACCTTTTCTTTAAAGCCTATTGATAAAAACGGCAACGTGAGCCAAAAGGTAGATGTGGAAGTTGCTGCTGTTGTGGAGCTTGATGGAAAAGAAGTAGAGATTAAAAAGATACATCGTGAGAAATGGGTAAAAAAGCGTGGAGAGCTTACTGCTGAATTTGGTGGAAATGAAAACCTATTCTTTTGGAATGATGTGCCATTACAGTTAAAGCAATTTGCAGATAAGGTAAAGGATATTGTTGATGAAGGGATTTTCAAACTGATTACTAACCCTCTTCACTTTAATAATATGAAGTGGCAGGACCGTAGATCAGTATTGCTTCAATTAGCTGGTACCATCACCAATGAAGATTTAGCCGCCGGTAACAAAGAATTTCAGAGCCTTATAAAATTGCTTGGCGATAAAAGCCTTGAAGAATATAAGCGTGAGATTGCTGTAAAGAAAAAGAAACTAAAAGATGAATTGCAACTCATCCCCAGCCGTATTGATGAAGTAAATAAACAGATGCCTGAAGAGCAGGATTTTGATTTACTACGTACTGCCATTGAAGGTAAATTGGAAGAACTTAATACAATCGACGATGCATTGTTAGATGCTAATAAAATTGTAGAAAGCGCCTTTGCAGAAAAAACAAAGCACCAAAATGAATTGCATGCATTAAGTACGAAGTTAGCAAATATTAAAGCTGAGGTAAGACAGGAATTTGCAAATGCACACAATGACCGCAAGGCAAATATTGCAGAGTTGGAAAATTCTTTGAGCAACCTTAACAGACAGGCGAATGCGACCAAGGCTAATATCGAAGATAGCAAATCAACCATTGAAAAATTAACGGTTGATCAAAATACATTACGTGCAGAATGGGCAACAGAAAGTACCAAGGTTTTAGAATTTGGAGAAAACCAATTTGATTGCCCGGCTTGTAAGCGTCCATTGAATGCTGATACCATCAATACATCAAAGCAAACACTTACCGAAAATTTCAATACGGTAAAGGCAAATAAGGTTGCTGCTATTGAGCAAAAAGGAAAAGCTTTAAGTGATAAGTTATCCAATGTTAAGGACCAGCTAAACCACTATTCAGATCAATACACTCATTTACAAAATGAAATATTGGCTGCACAACCTGCCTTAATTGAAGCGCAAAATAATCACAACAACATAACTGCAAACGCTGAAGCTGAGTTTAATAATAAGCTTGCTAACAATGCAGCATACAGCGCAGTGGTTGCCGAGATTGAAAGTCTTACAGAGGTTGTACACATTGATGTAATACCAACTGATAACAGTGCATTAAAACAACAGAAAGTTGCCATAAATGCGGAAATAGATTCACTTAAAAAGATCCTTACAAATGAGGATCGTATTACTCAATCCAAAGCAAGAATTGAACAATTGGAAGGAGAGGAAACGCAGCTGGCTCAACAGCTTGCGGACTTGGAAGGGAGTGAATACTTAGCTGAGCAGTTTACAAAAGCAAAAATGGATTTGCTTGTTAAACGTATCAATGGGCGTTTCAGTTATGTAACATTTAAAATGTTCAACACGCTTGGTAATGGTGGTGAAGAAGAATGCTGCGATACTTTGGTAAACGGTGTTCCATTCGTGGATGCAAATAAGGCTTCGCAAATAAATGCCGGATTAGATATCATCAACACTCTTTGCCAGCACTACAATGTATATGCGCCAATATTTATTGACAACCGTGAAAGTGTAACCACACTTATTGACTGCGAAAGCCAAATAGTAAACCTCATTGTTTCATCAGTAGATAAAAAATTGAGGGTAGCGTAATACCAGCAAAAAAATAATTCATCTATAAATTTTTATAAAATGTCAGAAGTAAAAGCACCGGAAGCCCCGGTAAAACAAATGACCATTGTAGATTCTACTTTGGAAAGAATAAACGCATTGCAGAGCCGCAATGAATTGCAGATACCAAAAGATTACAGTGCACCTAATGCATTAAAGTCTGCCTGGTTAATTCTTCAGGATGTAAAGAACCTGAATAAAGAACCTGTTCTTACTGCATGCACAAAAGAAAGCATTGCAAATGCATTATTAAATATGGTGGTGCAGGGCCTTAACCCAATGAAGCGCCAGTGTTCTTTTATTGCATATGGTAATAAGCTTACTCTGCAAAGAGAATATCAAGGCTCCATTGCCATTGCAAAAAGAGCAGGATTAAAATCTGTTGTTGCAAATGCAATTTTTGAAGGAGATGATTTCGCATTTGAAGTAGATGGTGCTACGGGCAGAAAATTAGTTACCAAGCATACACAGTCAATTGATAGTATTGGCAGCACAGTAAAAGGAGCTTACGCAATTGTTACCATGGATGATGGGCAGGTGAATGTGGAGGTAATGAATATGAAGCAGATCATGCAATCATGGCAGCAAGGTCCAACAAAAGGACAATCTCCTGCACATAAAAACTTTCCAGATCAGATGGCTTGCAAGACTGTAATAAACCGTGCTGTAAAAACGATTATCAACAGCAGTGATGATGCAGCATTGTTTGAGGATGAAGAACCTGCGGAAAATCAATTTACTGCTGCGGTTAAACATGAGATTGCCGAAAAGTCAAACAAAGATTTTATAGGGTTTGAAGAACACGTTGATGAACCCGCAAAATCTGTTCTTGATTCAAAACAAGTACAGGAACCAATAGCAGATGAGCATGGAGAGCTTATGGCAGATTCTGAACAACTAAAAGCTCCTTTCTAAAATATGCAACTCAGAATATTAGGCAGCAACTCAGCAGGTAATTGTTACATCCTTGAAAACGAAACAGAATCGTTGATCATAGAGTGTGGGGTAAGGTTTGATATCATCAAGAAAGGATTGCGCTTTAACCTTAAAAAAGTAGTTGGCTGCCTAATATCTCATGAGCATGGCGACCATTGCAAGGGGGTGAGAGAAACGATTGCAGCCGGTATAAAAGTGTATGCTAGTGAGGGAACATTTAGAGGGATGAATATAGACAGCAGCCACCACCGAGCAATAGTAATTGATCCAGGTAATGATGATGATAAAGCTCCTGTTCAATTTAATGTTGGAAGCTTTAAAATTATTCCATTCAATGTAAAGCATGATGCACAACAGCCGGTGGGCTTTTTAATAAACCATACAGAAACAGGTACCATACTTTTTGTAACAGATACCTACTATGTGTCTAAGAAATTCAGAGGGTTAAACAACATCATTGTTGAGTGCAATTACAGTCAGGAAATACTAGATGCAAAAATGAAAGCCGGCGCAAGTCCTGAATTTTTAAGGAACAGGATATTTAAAAGTCACATGAATTTAAACACTTGCAAAGATTTGTTACGTGCTAATGATTTGTCTGAAGTAAACAATATTGTACTCATTCACTTAAGCGATAGCAACAGCAACGCAAAGCTTTTTAAATCTGAAATACAGGCGTGCACCGGAAAGACTGTTCATATAGCTGAAGCAGGGATGTTGATTGAAAACTTTAATAAAAACCCTTTTTAATGATGACAAGATTTGACAAAGCTGCCATCATTGGTTATTGGCGAAGTGGTGCAGATGAACAGGATATACTTAGAATAACAAATTATTCTTTAAATGAAATAGAAATAACAATTCACAATTATAAATTAAATCAAAACGAGCAACAATGCGAAAAGGAAAAAAAGGATCCATCGACAATCCAATAACAACTACAGAGCTTGAAATGCTTTTAGAAACTAAGCCGATTGAGATCATGTCTGCTTCTTTAAAAGATGGCTTGTGTAATTACAGTTACGAACTTAAAACAGGAGTTAACATTGGTGATACGCACAATGTTAAAGGAAAAGGAATCATTATGGATGATCTTTCAAACGCCTTTGCAGATTTTAATGTGCACCTGGCAATTATAGATGAGATTTTTAAAAATGCTGATGTGGAATTTGATTCTATTCAAGAAATTAAAAACCATGAGTTTGTTTTTCAATTTACTGTAACCGGTTTCAAGATGAAGATATCCGGTGATGTAGAAAGTATTTACCTGACAGGAACAAAATATGTAAACAGTGCAGGCGGTTATTTAGATATCAATACACACAAGATTGACCTTACTCAATATTCATCCTACAAATGGTTTGCAGAATTGAAAGAGGTGGCAGATCGTGCACGTTTAGAAGTTGAGTTGTATAAAGATGGTAAATGTACTCCGGTAGAGCAGGAAGAGCCTGTAAAAAATCCAAAGCAAATGTCCATCATGGATAAAGGTGATGAGGGAGATGATACGCTGGATGATTCCGAAAATAATTTAGATGATGACTTTAAAAATGCAAATGTATAATGTCATTTTCCCCAAGGCCATATCAGCAAGATGCAATTGATGCACACATTAAATTCTTTCAGTGTAATAAGAAAGAAAATGCATTGTCAATATTACCAACAGGTAGCGGCAAGAGCATAGTAATTGCGCATACTGCTATGAATGTAGACGGTAAAACGCTTGTGTTTCAACCATCCAAAGAAATACTTGAACAGAATTTTGCCAAGTTTACTTCCTATGGTTACAGAGCAGGGATATACTCAGCATCTGCAGGTTTTAAGCATATTGAGAAAGTAACGTTTGCAACCATTGGAAGCGTGATCAGGAAGAAACACTTGTTCAAAGAATTTAAGAACATCATTATTGATGAGTGCCACTTGGTAAATGCAGAAAGTGGAATGTACTTGGAGTTTATTAACAGTATAGAGGATGCCAAAGTTCTTGGACTTACAGCTACTCCTTACAGGTTGGCTTCTACAATGGAGGGTGCAATGCTAAGGTTCCTCACACGTACAAGGCCGAAGGTTTTTAATAAGGTGCTTTACTATATACAAAATGACCTGCTTTTTAATAATGGTTATCTCGCAAAGCTCGAGTACTTCCATTTCAATTGCATAAACAGAGATATGCTGCAGATGAACACCAGCGGCACTGATTTTACTGAAGCAAGTTTAAAAAGCTTTTATAAGAAGATTGACATGCCCGGCAAAACAATAGGTTATGCAAACAGGCTTTTAGCAAAAAGAAAAAACCTCCTCATCTTCTGTTCACTTATTGAAGAAGCTGTAAAAGTTGCGAGGGGTATTGATGGAGCTGTTGTTCTTACCGGTAATACCGATCCTAAAGAAAGAGAACGCATTTTATCCTTCTTTAAAACCGGTAAAATAAAGTGTGTGGTTAATGTGGGAGTGCTTACTACCGGGTTTGATTATCCTGAATTAGAAGCAGTTCTTATCGCTCGGTCAACAATGTCACTAGCATTATACTATCAAATTGTAGGAAGGGTAATGCGCCCACATCCAAATAAATTGAGCGGTTGGGTTGTAGACCTCGGGGGAAATATCAGCTTCTTTGGAAAAATAGAAACAATGAAGATTGATTATGACACCAAAGGATTGCTATGTATAAAGAACAACGGAAGGCAATTGACTAACGTAACGTTTACAAAAAATTAAAATGACTGATCCTATATTTTTAATAATTGATTTATTCTGCGGCTTTGGTGGCACAACCACCGGCTTTATGGATGCGGAATTAGATGGAAATAAATTAGTAAAAATTATTGCCTGTGTAAACCACGATCCGAAAGCAATAAAAAGCCATTGGCTTAACCATCCGGATGTAACACATTACGAAGAAGATATTCGCACATTGGATTTGACAGAGCTCACGGCCCTGGTTGAATATTGGAAGTGTATTTATCCGGATGCATACGTGGTATTATGGGCATCACTAGAATGTACAAATTTCAGTAAAGCAAAAGGTGGGCAACCTCGCAGCGCCGATAGCAGAACACTTGCAGAACATCTTTTCCGATACCAAAAAGCTTTGCAGCCTGATTATATCCAGATTGAAAATGTAGTAGAGTTTATGAGTTGGGGTCCATTGGATGATAACGGCAAACCATTAAGCAGAAAGAACGGACAGGATTGGATGAAGTGGAGAAACGAAATGTGCGAAGCCGGTTATTATGACGAATGGAAGGAAATGAACAGTGCGGACTATGGAGCATATACAAGCCGTAACCGTTTGTTTGGTTGCTTTGCAAAGAACGGTCTGTCAATCGTATGGCCAAAGCCAACACACTCTAAAAAGACTGCAAGCATTGATATGTTTGGCGGGCTTAAAAAATGGAATGCTGTAAAAGAAGTATTGAATTTTGAGGACGAAGGTGAAAGCATTTTTACCCGGAAGAAAAGCCTGAGCGATAGAACACTTGAGCGCATTTACGCAGGGCTTGTAAAATACATTGCCAATGGTGATACTTCCTTTTTAGCAAAATATTTTAGTGGCAGACCTGAAGGGAAAGTAATTGCAACGGATGGTCCGGCAGGTACCATCACTACTAAGGATGGACAAAGTTTGGTGCAAACATCTTTTATTGTACAGAGAAACAGCGGAGAACCACAAAGTAAAATAGTAGACACCGATGGGCCTGCAAGAACATTGACGGCAACAGGAGGTAATCAGGATTTAGTACAACCCGAATTTCTTTTAAAATACAATTCGCTTAATGGTAAAACCGGTGTGCATCATCCGCCCTCAGTTCAAGAGCCATGCCCGGTGATCAGTTGCCAAAGTAGATTAGGATTAGTACAGCCATCATTCATGTACAATTATTACGGTAACAGTTTTACAAGCAGTATAGAAAATACCTGCCCAACAATTACAACCGCAGATAACAAAGCATTGGTGCAGCCACAGTATTTTATTGACAGGCAGTATGGCAGCGGCACACAGCATCAATCTGTAGATGTGCCGGCGGCAACATTAACACCTGTACCAAAATTAAACTTAGTTGAATCAACACCATTTATTGTTGACAGCGCTTTTTCCAATGGTCCACAGGAAGTGGAAAATCCTTTAGGAACTATCACTGCCAATAGAAAATATCATTACATCGTCAATCCATCACATGGTGGCCACTGTACTTCCACGGATAAACCTTGCCCGGTTATTATAGCAAGACAGGACAAAGCGCCATTGTACTTGATACAAACAGAAAACGGAAAAGTATCTGTGGCTGTGTTTGATTGTGATACCGAAATAATGATCAAGATAAAAGTGTTTATGAGCGCTTATGGTTTGGTAGATATAAAGATGAGAATGTTGAGGGTGGTGGAGCTTTTAAAAATACAGGGCTTTCCCGCTGATTACAAAATGGTGGGCAATCAAAGCGATCATAAAAAGTTTATTGGAAACAGTGTTCACCCGATGGTTCCAAAGGCATGGGCAGAAGCATTTGCAGAAAAAATATTTAATAACAAAGAAATTGTAGCAGCATAATGCCTAACACAAAAAACAGCAGCTTTAGAAAAGCCTTCTATCATCTAAAAATGGCTGAAACCTATTTTGATGATGAAGCCCGAGAACGACCAATGAAATTATCAGGTGATGTATCTAAAAAATACAATACAAAACTGAAATGGATATTCAATGATTTTAATACTGATATACGTCTGCCGAAAAGTGCACAGGAAGAATTTAAAAATGAGTTAAATGGCGACATAATGTTCTTCGACAGCATCAGCAGGAAATCACTTGAGTTATCTGAAAAGCAAAGAGCGGTGGTGGAAAATATAATCGATTGTGTATTGAAAGGAGAAAAGGTAATTGTTGATATAGATAATCATGAACCCTTATTAAATCATAATAAAATTTAATCAATGTTACAAGATGCTGAATTTATGTACAATAAGCTTGCAGATAAAGTACGTAAGATGTTACAAGCCCAAAAGGATTATTTCTTTAGCGGTAGAAGTGGTCAACGGGATACAAGAAAGCTGATGATTTCAAAATCACTTGAAAAGGAGGTCGATGAGATCATTAACCCAAAACCTAAGCCGCAAGCAGGATTATTTGATAGTGAATTTTTAGGCAGATAATTAAAAAGTAAAATGGCAAAAAGAGAAGAAGCAGGGATAGAGTATTTTCCAATAAACGCAGATATCGTTCATAATCCTAAAGTAGAACTAGTGGTTACCGAATTTGGGCCAAAGGCCTGGGCCGTGTTGTTACTGTTGTACGCAAAAATATATAGGGAGAAAGGATATTGGATTGATTGGAATAACAATGATTTGATTTTGCCTTTTGCGAAGAAAGAATGTGACTTGGAAGTAACATTTGTGAAGGAAGTTGTTGCCGGGTTTATTAGAAGGTCTCTATTTAATAGAGAGGTCTTTGATAAGTTTGGAATACTTACCTCAGATAGAATACAACACAATTATTTTAGAGCAAAGGCACGAAATACAGAAGCCATTATAATAAAAGAATTTTCTGTAAAAGATGAAAAAAATGAGCATGTATACAAAAAGTATAAAAATGTACGCATTATTGATTTAACGGTTGACATAATTACAAAAAAGGTTAACATTCTAAGACAAAAGGAAAAGGAAATAATAAAATTAGAAGGAGATGGAGATTGCGCATCTGCGCACACACCTGCACAAATTCTTCTTTTTAAAAAATTTCAGGATTGGGTTATAAAAAATGCACCAAGAGTAAATCAACTCAAAGAGCCTTTGACAATAGAACAATTCTTAAAACTGCGAGAAGATCTGCATCAGACTTTAATCATGGAAATATTGACGGCAATGCAAAACAAAGCTGATTTATTAAAAAAATACGTCAGTGCAAATCTCACAATTAGAAACTGGAGTAAAAATCAGTACACTGTAAAATCAGAAGAACCCGTAAAAAGCAATTTATCAGCAGCAATAAAAGCAATTGAAAGTGGAAACTAAAAGTAATTCATTTAATAAAATTATTAAAACGCCAATTGTTGATTTGGTTTACGGGAAAGTACCGCCACAGGCAGTTGAACTTGAAAAAGCTGTTATTGGTGCATGCTTACTAGAGCCAAATGCATTTGAAAGAGTGATCAGCATTTTAAATAAAAATTGCTTTTACGTAGATGCGCATCAAAATATTTTTGAAGCCATGGAAGATTTGTTTTTTAAACATTCCCCGATTGATACACTGACATTGGTTGAACAATTAGCTTCAAATGGAAAATTAAGTATGGTTGGTGGTCCTTATGCTATAACCAAAATTACAGACGGTGTAGTATCTGCTGCAAACATTGAAGCACATGCCCGTATTGTTGTAGAAAAATATATCGGCCGAGAATTAATACGGATTAGCGGGGAGACTTTAAATAATTCCTATAACCAGGAAGAAGATGTATTTGATAATCTTGATGCTGCAGAAGAGGCTTTATCGACCCTTCGAAACATCAATCTAAAAGGTTCATACAAATCAATTCAGCAGGTAGTTTCTACAAATATTATTGAACTCGAAGATCTCCGTCACAGGAATGAAGCATTTAGCGGAGTACCAACAGGGTTTGAAGACTTGGACCGTGTAACCTGTGGTTGGCAAAATACAGATCTTATCATTTTAGCAGCACGGCCATCTGTAGGAAAAACAGCCTTGTCCCTTACATTGGCAAAAGCTGCAACAAAATCACAAAAGAAAACTCCTGTAGGATTTTTTACCCTAGAAATGCAAGATAAGCAGTTAGTAAACCGTGTGCTCTCTCAAGAATCGCAAGTATGGATGTGGAAGTTTAAAAATGGTAAGTTTTCCGACGAGGAAATGAAAAGCATTTATGATGCATCAAATTCTTTAAGCACTGCAAAAATATTTATTGATGATACGCCAGGTTTATCTATTCAGGATTTTAGAACAAAGGCCCGGCAGATGAAAAATAAAGAAGGCGTGGGCTTGATCATTATTGATTATCTGCAGCTGATGACGGTGAGGGGTTCTAAAACAATTCGTGAGCAGGAAATATCTAAAATAAGCCGGGAGCTAAAAGAAACTGCTAAAGAATTGAACCTTCCAATTATTGCCCTCTCTCAGTTAAGCCGAGATATTGAAAAAAGTGAAGGAAAGGAAGGTAAACGTGAGCCTAAGCTTAGTGACCTGCGTGAGTCAGGCGCCATCGAACAGGATGCAGATATGGTAATGATGCTTTACAAACCTACTGAGTATGAAGTGTCGCAGGATCCTACATTACAAGATGCCTTCTATAATAAAATCGTGAAACATCGTAGCGGATCACTTGAAAAGTTTATTGGAAAGTTTGTTGGCGAAACCCAAACTCATGAATACTTAAAAGTTGTTGACAAAAATAGCTTGATGCCTTTGGGTAAGAGTTGGAAGCCAGTAAACAATATTGATTTTTCTCAAGCCAAAAAGGATAAAGAAGTAGATGATGAAATGCCGTTCTAACGCAAGGGCTTGGCGATGGTTTGGAATTTGAAACTCGTCAGCCCGAACAAATGCACAATATTGATTAACTGATAAAATTAAACAAATGCAAAATAATAATTCAAAAGCTGGAACAGAAGTTCCCACAAGTACAAATGCTGATGATACAATGTCAAGCCAAACTATAGCCAAACCCAATGTTAGCCGCCGTGTCAAGTCTAAAGAACTTTTTGAAAGACATTCCACATTTAAAGATGGATTCGCTTGGCATATTTGGAAAATGGCTTTTGATTTTGGTAATTCTCATTCTAAAGAAGTATTAACAGACTTTATAATGGATATATGTAGTTCAGCAGAAAACAAATATCAAAACAATAAACACAGACCGTTGTCAGAAGCAAGTATAGAAGCAGAAACTTGTATTCAAGTCTGCAAGGCAATTTTAGCTGCGATGAATAATGGCGGCTAACGTGGAGGCTTTGCGAATTTTTGGAATTGGCGGTAATCTGATGATAGATAAAAACTGATGCCGTGATAGATGCTGCTCGGTTCTGCTTTTCAAGCCAAAATTTACGCAAAACCTAATGTTGTACGCTGCAATTAGAGATTTAAAATTATTTTTCAAACATAAAAACTATATAAAATGACTATTTGGTTTAGCAGAAAATTCAATGGTGTTAAAAAATATTGCAGCAAGTCGTTGTCAATCAGATTTTGTCCGCAGCATTGGCGAATGATAAAGGCTTGGAATAATGGAGCAAAGAGAGGTCGTAAAGAAGATACCTGTTTTGATTTTAATATTCACTTTTTGGGTGTCTTTTTCTCTTACACTAATTGGGACTACAATAGGTAGCGTACAACGACCATATAAACGAACACCATTAACAACCAAACAATTATGAACAAATTTAATCAACTCATCAGGCAGCTGCGGCTGGAACTTGAGTGCAGAAAATATGCACAAAGCAGTATAGATACTTATGCAAGTTGTTTGGCTGTTTTTCTGCGGTCTATGAATGGTAAGCCAAAACCATTACACATCGATGAAATAAAAATATTCCTTTCCAAAATTCAAAACCGGAACTACCACAAGCAGTTCACAGCAACCATCCACCATTTTTACAGGTTGGTGTTAAAGCAGGATTTAAGTCTAAAAGATATTCCCTACCCACGGGCTGCAGAATACTTACCCGAAATATTATCAGTACAGGAAGTAGATGCTCTTGTAAAATCATACGAGAATTTAAAACACCGTGCTATCATTCAGCTTATGTATTCGTGTGGTTTGCGAATTGGCGAAGTGGTAAATATAGAAATGGTACACATTAAATCTGCCATGCAGCTTATTAGAATAGCCGGGGCAAAAGGTTTTAAAGATCGTGATGTACCGGTACCAGCAGAAACATTGGAGCTGCTTAAATCTTATTACATAGCAGAGCATCCCCGTCCTAAAAAATGGTTGTTTGAGGGTTGGCATAAGCAACAATACACCGTCCGAAGTATTCAGCAGGTTTTTAGGCAGGGTATTAACCGTATTGGTATTAAAAGAAATGTAAAACCACACAGCCTGCGCCACAGCAGGGCAACACACTTACACGATGTTGGCGTAGATATAAAAGATATCAGCGACTTTTTAGGCCATGCACAAATCAAAACCACGGCAGATTTTTATTTGAAGCTAAGTAAGAAGACCTTAATAAACCGCATCAGCATTGCCGATAAGATTTTAAGTGGTATTTCTAAAATAAACTTGATTTCACAGTAATGGCAACGAGCAAATGGACAAATGAGCAGTATAATGCCCTGATGAAAAAAAGAGGTGTGGAATTGAGTAATAAAAATTCAGGTTCGCCATTGCAATCAAATGCTAAGCAGGTACCGGCATCATTTGCTCTTGGTAGGATGAAGGAAGGAGAAATGAATAAGACAGAAGCAGCTTATGCGAATTATTTAGAGCTGCAAAAGAGAATGGGAGAAGTTCTGTGGTATTTGTTTGAACCGATGAATTTAAGGATTGCAACGAAATGCTTTTACAAGATTGATTTTTTAGTAATGAAAAAAGGCGGTCAGC
This sequence comes from Ferruginibacter sp., assembly GCA_043736415.1. Lineage (GTDB taxonomy): Bacteria > Bacteroidota > Bacteroidia > Chitinophagales > Chitinophagaceae > Ferruginibacter. Next base: position 17,646 of record JAYTCO010000377.1, read on the forward strand.
TAGAATGCCATGAGGTAAAAGGATTTTGGACTGATGATGCGCTAGTAAAAATTAAAGCAGCTGCAGAAAAATTTCCCTTCCGGTTTATTTCTGTAATGCTTAAGGAAGGAAAATGGGAGATAAGAGAATTTTAAAAAACTAAAATGAAAAATATTGCCATAATCGGGTGTAACCATATATTCCTACACCCTTCGATAGTAGCTGAAATGCATAGAGATCATGGAGACATTGAGGTTATTCTGTTGGAGGATGCTGCCGATAGGATGCTGGCGGCAATGGATAAACAAGAGGCAGTGCCATTGAGCTATCCTGACCTTGAGCCGTTTGTATTGCGGAATCCTTATCCGATGGAATCACCTTACGGGAATAGGAAATTCTCATGTTCTGGTAAGCATCAATACAGGGAAATGGAGGAAGATGGTAAAACAGTATGGGTTTGTGAATGTGGTAGAAAAACAACTGATTAATTAATAATAACAAATAAAAATATACTCATGGATAGAAAACAAATTATGACTGTTCTTATTTCCCATTTCGGAAAACAAGAAACTAATATGAAACTCCAAATAATAGCTGATGAAATTATAAAAGCACAACCTGCAACTACTTCCCATTTAGAAAAAGGCTATTTAATTAAACTTTAAAAATAAAATTATGAATTACGGAGAAGGATTTTGCCACATGCAGTATTACGGAAAAAACAAAATAGTGACTATAAGCTGTAGTATATGGAATAGTCGTGATGGTGTTACGCCATTTAGTTTTCATTGTGAACAATTTGGTCTGATGTTGAACCATGTAAATTATCATCTAGACAGAATTGATGTTAATTACAAACCAAAAAAGGGAGATCTTATTTGGAGAACTATGACCGATGAAGATTATACCAGACTTGAAAAAAAGTCTTATGATCGGTATTGTAGCCTATACGGAAAGGAAAAAGCAAAAGAGCACCCTGATCCTAAATGCTTAGAACTTTATGCAAGAGTTGCTGAAGGTACATTAGAAGAATGGGCAGAAATGGGTAGAAGCTCAAGACAAGAAGGTGAACCTATTTTAAAACTTGTAGAAGAAGACTGGGTATGATTACAGAAAACGGATACTCAAAAGAGCCAACCATTATGCCTGAGGGCATATTCGTAACATTTGGTAAAGACATGATGGACTCAAAAGGAGGGTCGGAAACGTTCATGAACTACTTTGAAACTGTGATGAGAGATGAAGAAGTGACCTGGTTACATAAACTAAAGTTTGCTCCCAAGTTCGATATCAACTACGTGTATTTAATTGTTGCTAACAAGTTATATGCACGAGGATACTACGGAGGTTTTCAAAAAGGTATCACAACTGTCAATGTTCCTGGAGCTGCTAACAGCTTTTCAAAAATGGAAAGAATTGCTTGGTCACGAATTGTAATTGCCGGACCATTAGAAAAATGCCCTTTTGAAAGAGAGCTAAAAGGTTTTCAAGGATTTAGATACTGTACAAAATTATTTTAAAATACATAACAGCGTATGAAAGCATTATCATTATTACAGCCATGGGCATCACTTGTAGTCCTCGGCCATAAGAAAATAGAAACAAGAAGTTGGAATACTAAATACCGGGGAGAATTGCTCATCCATGCGAGCGCCGGTAAAAAAGAAAACCAAAGAACTACTTACTTAGATTTTCAACAACAGTTTTTTAATCTTGAATTACCTCGCTTCAAAGATTTACCATTCGGTGCTATCATAGGTAAGGTAAACCTTATAGACACCTTTAAAATTGAGGAAGCTGAAACTATTATCAATCACAATGAAGACCTTTTTGGAATATCTGACATCACCGATAATGATGCCTGGATTAAAGCTGTAGAGCAAGAAAAGGCTTTTGGCGATTATTCTGAAGGTAGATATGGTTGGTTATTTTCCGAACCGGTAATATTTAATCCTCCTGTACCTGCAAAAGGGTCATTAAGCATTTGGAATTATGAAAGCAGCTGTGCTATGCTACAGGATTTTAAAACATTATAAATATTTAAAAATGAGTGAGGTACGAAAGCCTTTATTTACTTTTTTGCTTAAATATCAGGCAAAAGGAAGAATTACAAGAAACAGAATAGAGCTATTTGAGGCTACTGAATTTGGTTATAAGCGTAAAGGAAAAAGTCAGGCCATGAAATATAGATTAAGAGTAAATGGAAAATGGTTTAATAAAAAGAACCAGACATCACGAGATTATAATTTCTTATATAAAAGTGAGTTTAGAGATTTACTATTTAGATCAATTCCTTTCGCATAAAAAAATAAATAATGAGAGACTTAAATAAATATGAAAACATTTCCTTTGAGGAAGCAACACGAATAATTTATTGGAATTTCAGTACAGATCTGAAAGCGTTCAAATCAACAATGGAGGATTTAATGGAGGGTGATCAAGAGCCACATAAGTGCGTTGCTCCAAAGTGGTATGAAAATTACAGAGATTACCATATTGAGAATAAAAACTCTATTTAGCAATGAATGATCAATCAATTATGCGCTTCGGAAAGCACAAAGGAAAATCCTTGGCAGAAGTGCCACATTCGTGGTTTGAATACATGTATTTCAGGGATAGGCTAAGCGGTGGGCTAAAGAAATATGCAGAAGAGAATGTTCCGATTATTAGGTTTGAGAAGGAGAAAAATAATTTCCTGAGTAAGGATCTGTTTACGCAATAACGGTATTATGTTTGCGTTAGATTACTTGTAAAAAGTTTTTATTTGTAAAATAGGACTATATTTAGAATATATCTCTTACTTTTGCGCTTCGAAAAAAAGCCCCCATCAGGGACTAGCTGATGAGGGCGGTAACCGGTTGAAGATACCGGAACTTTAGCCTTAACAAAGGCGTTGATAATAACTTTTTGGGTCCTTTTTTTAACTGCTAACGCAGCGCCACTTACTTGTTACAACGGCGACATTTAAACACGTACACCTCAGGACGGCAAATCCTTTTCCCATTACGGGTGGTTATACAATGAGTAAAGACTACACCGTCTTTGCAAATGCATGGTTTTGAATCTTTGAACTTTTCCAAAATACTTATAGTTATTAGATTTCTCAAACTCCTTCAGAGCGGAGGTGCACACCGTATTAATATGCGGATTTAAAAAAGCCTGGGTTATAACTCCAGGCTTTAATCTTTTTCACAATTAAAAACAAAACAAAACTATATCGAAATTTTGTGATGAGAATCTGTGAACTTATGTATTTTGGAGGGACAAAGTACGAAATTATAAACAATAAAGCAACAATATTACACCCTCACTTTATCATATTAATGTAAATATCTTAATATGTGGATAATTCCATTTCCAAACTTAAACAGAGGATATTAAGTTTGTACCATAAATCAAAGAACACGTTACTACTAATTTTTAGCCCGCCACAGCCATGGCGGGTTTTATTATTGCAAAAATAAACGTTTGTATAGGAATATTATCTATTTGTTTTTAACAGGATGTTTAAAAATATGGAGATGCAAGATGGGCAAAGGGTCTAGCTCCAAAAATTAGTTTTCCACTAAGGAAATGCACATTGTTGGGATAACTAATTGAGAGAGGTTAGTTTATTTTTTTGTAGCGTTACTTTCAACCTCCGTGCTGCCAACAGTAACCGCCACTTCTTGCGCTTCTAGAACATTGAGAACCCTTCTTGGTCATAGCATGACATTGACTACCATTAGACAATTGACTAGAATAAGATCTACCACTTTTTATTATAGGTGTTTGTCTTACGATTGCAGGGGTAATCATATTTTTTTTTGAACGTTTTTTAACAGGTTCCTGCATACGCACATACAATTCATTCTTTAAAGAGTCATTTTCGAGTTTTAAAATCCGAGCATTTTCCTTTAATTCTATATTTTCAGTATTTAATTCTGTGCATTGAGAAGTTTCAGTAGAGCAGCTGGTGATCAATAGGACAGAAAAAATAAATAAAAAGTAGCGCATGGTATTTTTTAATGTTAAATATAAATGATTGTAATCTAATGCCGATAGAAGAGCAAAAGCTCTTTAGATAGATGACATTATCCTATTGATTATTATTTTATCTTTGAGATAAATAATAATAATGGCCTCAACCAAGACTTTAGCTTCCCGCATACTTAAAACTGAACTAATCCTTTGGCAAGAATTGTTATTTATACAGAATGAAGATTTTAAAGATTTGCCTACTGGTGCAATGCAGAAGCTAAAAAACTCCATCATTCAAAATGATTTTGCACAGCCTTTTTACGTTTGGTTTAATCGGGATGATAATAGAATATATTGTTTAGACGGCCGACATAGGAGCCTGGCTATGGAGGAATTGATAAAGGAAGGAATACAAATACCGGAACAACTCCCAGCAACTTTTCTGAATTGCAAAAACAAAAAAGAAGCTGCAAAGTTTGTGTTGATGTATTCATCAATTTATGCAACAATAACAGAATCCGGTCTTCAGTCATTTACTGAACTATATGATATTGCTTTTGCTGAGATTGAGAATTTAATTTCTCTTCCGGAAATGGATTCGCTGCAATTGGCAGATATTTTTGCAAACGATGATAATACCTCTGATATAATTCCTCAATCTCTTTCAGAAAAGTTCATTGTTCCTCCATTTTCAATCCTCGACACCAGGCAGGGATATTGGCAGGAGCGTAAAAAAGTATGGCACTCATTATTTAATAGTCAGGAATCTAGAGAAGAAACTGAACTTATTGCCAAAAGCGGACAAAGTTCAGCGATTTATGAACTGAGAAACCGCATGCGCAAAGCCACTGGGATAGATCCTGAATGGGATGATATCATTGCGGAAGCGAAAAAGCAAGGTTTGCATGTTTACGAAGGCGCTTCAATATTCGACCCTGTACTTGCAGAAATCTGTTATAAATGGTTTTGCACAGAGGGTGGAGCAATCCTTGACCCTTTCGCCGGTGGATCTGTTCGTGGAATCGTTGCCGGGCTTACAGGATATGCTTATTGTGGTATTGATTTAAGAAAAGAACAGGTGCTGGCAAACCGTGATCAATGGAAAAACTTAAATAATGATACAGGAGTAGTTACTTGGGTTGTAGGCGATAGTAATGATATATTAATTACACAAGAAGGAAAGTTTGATTTTGTTTTCTCTTGCCCTCCATATCATGATTTAGAAAAATATAGTGACGATCCTGCCGATTTAAGCAATATGAATTATGATGACTTTCTAAAAGTTTATACTGACATAATACATAAATCAGTTAGAAAATTAAAAGATGATCGCTTTGCATGTTTTGTTGTAGGAGATATTCGTAATAAGAATGGAATGTATAGAAACTTTGTAAGCCAAACCATTTCGGCTTTTCAAGATGCAGGAATGAACCTGTATAATGAAATAATCCTCATTAACGTTGCCGGCTCTTTGCCAATTCGTGTAGGTAGACAATTTGAAGCCGGTCGAAAGGTTGGCAAAATGCATCAAAATGTATTAGTTTTTTATAAAGGCGACCCAAAGAAAATTAAAGAAAACTTTCCTCAAATAAATGTTTCAGAATACTTGCAGGAGTTATTTGATAACCCCAATATTGCTTCAACGATTGAAAATTAATTGTTGAGGTTTTATGCTGTATTTTTTATCCTGAATAGGATTTTTTGAGATGGTTTTTTACTCAGTAACAAAAACCAATGAAAAAATTAACGGTGGTGCTTTACGGTACCACCGTACCGGTTGAATAAATAATATTAATTTCCTGCAAAATTCATTGCATGGAAGCAAAACAGAAACTACTTATTATGGCAGAAGTTCAAAGAACGGTTGTCGATTATCTTCAGGACGAAGTAAAAATAAATTCTGATGCTTTGAGAGCTTACGACTTTAACCCAATGGAGGAAGATAAAAGAGATACGGATGTTAAAATGCTTAGGGAAACTCAAGCAATGATCCTGAGGGATCGTATTAATGAACTGAATCGCCATATCGCTGTTATTAAAAGAATGTACCCTAATGCCTAAAATATCTAAAACAGAATATCAGCAGATTGTCCGTACCGTTATGGAATGGATGATAGATGATTATCCATTAAGTGATATCATTAGCCAAACTATGACTAAATGGTCAATGACTGAAAAGGAGGCAAATAATGTTTTGGTTAAGATTCGTGGTGAATGGATAAAGAATGAACAGGAGAATAACGAGCAGAAGCGTCTTCGCAAAATAGAAAGCCTAAAAAAATTGAAGCGTGGAATGTCGGTTACAGATAAAAAAACTCCAAACGGAATATTGGCAATGCTGAAATTGGAGCAGGAGCTATTTCGTCTCGAGTCATTATCTCCTTCTAAAGTTCTTGAAGGTGTAAATAAGCTTCCGAAAAATGTTGTACTTAACAACAAGCAGGAGAAATTTTGTAGAGAATATGTTAAAGACCTTAACGGAACACAAGCTGCTATAAGATCTGGATATAGTAAAAAAACTGCGGGTGTTATAGCAACAGAAAACCTGCAAAAACCTAATATTAAAAAATTTATAGAATTTTTAGCCGACGAGAATAGGAAGAAGTTGGACCTAAGTGCCGAAATGATTGTTGAGGACTTAAGAGCATTGGCAGATTATAATATTCAGGACTTCATAAATTCCAATAATTCTATAAAAGACATTTCTACCATAAGCCGTGCACAAGCAAAGCCAATAATAGGGATAAAAACTACTGAAAAGATATTTCCTGATGGTAGTAAAGAAATAAAAACAGAATTGAAATTAAGTGATAAGCGTGCAGCAGCTGTAGACCTCGGCCGACATATTGGAATATTTGAAAAGGATAATAAACAAAAATCAATTCTTCCTACATCTCTCTCGGATGATCAGTTTGATCAGCTATTAAATAAAGTAATTGAAACTTCGAGCAATACCGGCATCTAGGTTTGTAACGTTTGATAAACACCATCAAGAATTACTTACAAAACATGGCGCAGTTGCTGTGAACGATAAGCTATTACCTATATGGGAGAATGATTTTGATATTTTACTATTGTATGGTGGCCGTGGTGGTGGAAAGTCAGAGGTAGTTTGTGATCATCTGTTGAACCTCGCCATGAACGAAGAATATTTTCGTTGCTATTACGGGAGGAAAGTTTACGATACAGTCCGGGGAAGTTGTTTCGCTACCCTGATATATTGCATTAAGAAAAACAAACTGGAGCATCTTTTCAATTTTAGTGAAAGCGATAGCAGCTCAATGGTAATTACTTGCATAGCAAATGGCAATAAGTTCATTCCTTTTGGTTCTGATAAAGCTGACAAGCTAAAATCAATCAAGGATCCGACGCACATCTGGTGCGAGGAATTTGATCAGTTTATATTCAATGATTTTAAAGCCCTATATCCAACACTTAGGACATTACGTGGAGCAAATTGTTTCATATGTACTTTCAATACACATGAAGTATTACCCAATCATTTTATTTTAAAATTATTCTTTCCTGAAAAATATGAGGGGAAAGATAAGGATGATGTATTGATGATAGATCTGTTGAAGAACACACGAATTAAAAAGCTGTTTGTAAATTATACAGATAATTATTTCATTGATAAAGAGAAATACCGTGCTCAGCTCTTGCTTTCGTCTGCCGGTAATATGGTTGTGTTTGAAGCTGTGGCCAATGGTGCCTGGGGAGTAATTCAAAATGATGCGCCGTGGTTATTTGCTTGGAATGCTGAAAAGCATATGAGCAAAGTAGAATTATTTGCCAAGCCTGAACTGATACTTTTCTTGTGTTGGGATTTCAACCGGAATCCTATGGCATGTACAGTTATACAATGGGATGAAGCAAAGCAGGAGGTTTATATTATCGAAGTCATTAAGGAAGCAAATATTGGTACTGAAGGAGTTTGTGAAATAGTGCGTAAGAAATACCCTGATAGCAAGTTTATCTATATGATAACAGGAGATTATTCCGGCGATACACCGAGTTCATTGTATAAGGAGCAGGTTACAAATTATTCAGTAATTAAAAAGGAGTTGAAGCTTGCTGACGGGCAAATTAAAATTAGTCCGAATCCATCACTAGAAAGAAATAGAACATTGATCAATGCAATTTTCCATCGTTACAAAGTGCTTGTTTGTCCGGTGAAGGCCCGACATTTTAAGTTTGATGCTGAGATGGTTAAGCAGAGTGCAGATGGTAAAATAGATAAAGGCGAAGGCAATCGTAAGGATCCTGCAAAACAAGCGGATGTATTGGATACGGTCCGTTATTTCTTCAATCAATTCTTTGGATGGTTTTTAAAACTATAATGGCGTTCCTGATGCATCAACTCCTGCAGTAAACAGTAATACCTGAGCAGCAACTGTGTCATAATTGATATTTGCAACAACATCATTTGCTACATCAGAGGAATGAAAAAACTTAGTCTGTGTTCCTGCGTTAAAAGTCTCTACTGCTTTATAAAAATCTAAGTTTATTAATTTTTTTACATCAGTTGCATCAGTAATCTGAATCCATGCCATAACAAATAATTTATCCTAAAGATAAATATATTATCAATTAGATTATATTTGTTTAAAATTATTAAAATGAGCTGTAAAAAAGGATGCTATGAAGCTGTACTACAAAGCTGTAGTAACATCATCGTCCGTGCAGCTTTTCCGACAAATTATCCAATATATTGGATAATACAAAAGTTTGGAAGTAATAATATTTACCAACACCTTTCATTAACCAATTCTAATGGCGAACTTTTAATAAATAAAAGTGATTTGCCTGATGGATATTTAGTTTCTAACAGTTATTACAAAATTCAATTAAGGAATGGCAATGATTATTTGCAACCCGTAACCTTTGTTTTTGGTGGGCAACAATTCAATTGCATACAAGCAAAACTTGTAAATATCACAAGAAATTCCTCGGATAATAGCGAAGTAAACGTCATTGAATTTAAGCAAAGCTTGATTGCCGCTTCAATGAATGGCAATGCTAACTCTATTGTATATCCTTTTGCCAACCAAACAACATTTACATATACTCATAACCTTGGACGAATTGTAAGTGTAACGTTCTATAATCTAGCTGGAGAAATTATGACAGCCAATGTAACGGATGATACCGTTAATCACAACTTTATAACTGTATCATTTACTTCTCCTTCTTCAGGCAGATTATTGATACTATAATTTTCAAGACATGCAACAAGTTAAAACCACCCTTGATTTTGTCAATGAGGGTAAAATAAACAATTTACCTGATGGTGTAAATCCACAGGATCCGGCTACAGTCGCTCAGCTGAATGCAGCTATTGAGGGATTATCGCCAAAGGATAGTGCCAGGGTAAGCACTGTGAGTAATATTAGCATCGCATCACCCGGCGCTTCTATTGATGGTATTGCAATGGCTGCAGGTGATAGGGTTCTTGTTAAGAATCAAACTATAGGAAGTGAAAACGGTATTTATATTTGGAATGGTGCTGCCGTTGCAATGGGTAGATCATTGGATGCAAATACTGCTAATGAACTGGAAGCTGCAATTGTTGCCGTAGAAGAAGGAACAAATGCAAATACAACTTGGAGACAGACAACCGTAAATTTTGTGATTGGAACTGGAGCTCCTGCTTGGGTACAATTTGGTACAGCATCTTCTCCTGCTAGTGAAACAACTGCAGGTATCTTACAAATAGCAACACAGGCAGAAACAGATGCAGGAACTATTGACACCGATGCTGTATCTCCACTTAAACTCAAAAATTCTACACTTATCGCTAAAATGGCGACAGGTTTAATTGGTGATGGTACTGCGACTCAATATGATCTCGTTCACAATTTTAATACTCGAAAGGTGGTTGTGTCGGTGCGGAGAAACAGCTCACCATGGGATGAAGTGCAGACGGATAAGGAATGCCCTGACGTAAATACTGTAAGAATTCGTTTTAATGTGGCACCGTCTGCAAATGCATATGAAGTAACCGTAATTGCTAAATCATAATGGAAGATTTTTCAACACCCATAGAAAAATTTGGTAGAACAAAAGTAGAGCAGTCAATTAACCTGACTGCTGCATATACTGCTGTAAGTCAGACGGCGTTGCAAAAATTATTCAATAGTATTACCAACGGGGCTTTTAACTGTAGAGCAAATACATCTTATCATTTTGAAGGGGAATTTGATTTAAGTTCTATGAGCGCAACAAGTGGAACTTTTAGTTTTGGTTTTCTAGGGACTGCTGTAGTTTCTAGTATCAAATACTTTGTTACAAGTAGCAAGCCAACAGCTGCTATAAATATTCCTTCTGCTGCGTTTACATCCATTGTAAGCTCTGCAGCATCAACTGTAATTAGCAGTGCATCGACCGGTGTTGTAGGATTTGCAAGAGTGAGTGGAATAATAAGGATAACAACAGCTGGCACTTTAATACCGGCTTTTGGATTAAGCGTGGCATCTGCTGCAGTTGTGGGTTCCAATTCTAGATTTTGTATATGGCAGGTAGGAAGTAATACTATGACTAACACAGGTAACTGGACATGATCATACATGCAATCATATTATCATTACAGATTACAGCTATACATGTTCTTTTTTTAGATGGGATGTTGTTGGCTCCACTAAGGATTAAAATGGCCAACATGATTGATAAAGCCTTTGGAAAAGCTAAGAGTAGAATGATTCAAAAGCCGTTGTGGGATTGTTTAGCATGTATGGCCAGTGTATGGACCATCATTTTAACGCAATCATTTGACATTGGTTTGATACTAATTGTCTGTGGAATAAATGCTTTGATAAGTAAAATATTGGATTATGAAGAAAACATTGGAGGGTAAAGGATGGGCAATGTATTGGGAATGTGGTGCACCTTGTTTCAAGCAATATTTTAATCATGAGCATTATCCGGGATATGAAATAAGGTATAAAACAAAGAGCAAAACGTTCAGCATCATTTATCAAAATCAAATTGTTGCCGGACCGTTTTGGGAATATCAATTGGAAGAAAAGTTGAATGAATTTGTAAAATGAGTTGCAGTTGTGATAAAAATGGATACTCAAAAAAGGAAGCTCAAACAAAAGTTAATGAGCGTGAAGGTCATGGAAAATGCAAAAAAGGATCATTGAGAATTTATGAATGTTTAGTATGTGGATATTGGCATATAACGAGTAAGGAAAAGAGAAGTACAATGCCCAAGCCATTAAAGCTTAAATATGTTAAGCAGTTTTTTAAATTAATGAGGTAAGACTTATGGCAAAAAAGTTAACAAAAGCAGAGGAAAATTTATTAAGAGACTATGCGGCAAAAATGCCAATGGTACTTGAGAATACTTTAGAAAACCATTTGATGACAGGATTGGAGGTAAAACAATTGCGGGCGGAATATGGAGAGGAATGTATTAAAGATGAGAGGATTAAAATGCAGGATGATAAAAAGTATCATTGGGCGATGCCTGTTCAGATTGCTGCCAATCATTACAGAAGATTAAAAAAGGCATGGTTTAAAGATGGACAGAAAGGTCTTAGTAAGTACATAAGTAAAATAGTAGAATTAGCAAATCAAAATAAAGCAGATAATGCAGGACAGTAAAACAGAAGTGAAAATATTGGAAGGAATTGTTGCAAAGCAGTATTTCCCTGATACAAAGCATATAATTATTTATGCCTTTAGCATTGGAGAAAGGCATTACTTCCGCTTTGATGATCCGTTAAATACTCCTTACGATAGAGCGTTAAAATGTTTGGTTTACTACAGAGAACTAGATATGAATTGTGATAAAGAATTGCTGACTGCACATACGCAGGCATTTGATACGGTATTAAGCAGAAGCAAACTTTCAATTTCGGATTTAGTAGAACTAAAAAAACTAAACGACCAATTAAAACAAAGACTTGAATTACCGAAGGAGCCTGAACTTATGTATAAAATGGCATCAGTTGTTTTCTTTGATCAATTTGAAAATCCTTATGTGTATGAGTTCGGTTATGGTGAGAAAAAAATAAAGGCCTGGAAGAAAAATACAAGTCTTACTGATTTTTTTTTGCAGAAGCCAATATTGGAATTAATTCCATATTTGAAATATGCCGATCAAAATTTACTTCAGTTTTCCCAAATGACGGAAAAGGTAACACAGGAACATTTGGACAACCTATCTCCCTTGTTATCGGCAGAACAGAAGATGATATTGACCAACAGAAAAAAATAATAAATGGCGCAGTAAATAGCGCAATACTTCCTTACTTAACAATCTATGAGTTTTATTTTGAGCTGGAGCAAATCCTTAAAGCTGCAATAAAACAAAAGGCAAACAGAAAGTAATGCCGGAAGATGTTTTAATAAATTTTATTGGGAAGACGGATGAATTGCAACCAGCTGAGGATGCTTTACAGGATATCATTGATAAATCCGGTGATGTAGGAGAGGCATGGAAAAAAACGGCGGCCGCCATGTCTGCAGGAGCTAAGACATCTATTGAAAATACAAATAAGCTCGCAAAAAGTATTGATCAACTCGCTGTTGCTGCTAAGAGTGCGGACAAAGCTGTTATTGGTGGTGCATACAAAGAATATTTAAAGCAGTTGCAAACTCAGCTTGGCTTAACTACAAAGGAGGTTATTAACTATTTGCAAAACGCACGTAAAGCGGCGCAGGAATCAATATTTCTAGCAAAAACAGACCAAGAAGCAAAAGAGTTTTCTTTATCGATTGAAGTAATAAATGAGCAATTAAAAGAACTGGGAGCCAATGAGGATGAGGTAGGAGGTAAAACCCAATCTTTAAGATCTCGCATTAAAGAAGCAAAAGAAGAATTGGTTGCAATGGCTGAAGCAGGGCTTCAAGGCACTCCCGCATTTCAAGCACTCCAACAAAAAGCTGGTGAGTTAGATGATCAGATGCGTGATTTAAATGCCTCAATAAAGAATACCGGAAGCGATACTAAAAACCTTGATGGTTTAATTGGAGTGGCCACAGGCGTGGCGGGAGGATTTGCACTTGCACAAGGTGCGGCTGCATTATTTGGTGATGAAAGTGAAGATGTACAAAAAGCGTTGGTAAAGCTAAACGCCGTTATGAGCATTTTACAAGGATTACAGGCAGTTCAAAATGTTGTTCAAAAAGAGAGTGCTGCATCTTTACTACTTACAAGCATTTTCTACAAACAAAATACAGTTGCTATAACTGAAAATACAGTTGCTACAGAAGCGAATGTTGTTGCAGAAGCTTCACAAGTTGCAGGTGCTGTTGCCGTAACGGCCGCAGAAGGTGCTCAAATAGTAGCAACTGAGGCAGCAACCGTTGCGCAAGTAGAATTGAACACAGCAATGTCATTAAATCCTATTGCAGTCGTTATCACTGCTGTAGTCGCATTAGTAGGAGCCCTAGCATTTCTTACGAGCAATAATAACGAAGCTGCAAAGTCACAAATAGAACTAAATGATGCACTTTCAAAATCTACACTGTTTCTAGATGGGAATTTAAAAACACTTGAAAGGCAAACTGCCAGAGAATTGGCATTGGCGAAACAAAAGGGCGCTTCTTCAATAGATTTAGTCAAGTTGGAAGGTAAGTCAGGTGAACAGCGTTTAAAAATTATTGATGATGCACGAGTAGCAGCGGCAAATGCTTATAACCAAAGCAAATCAGATGATAAAGAAAGCATAGCACTGAAGCAAAAACTGTATGAAAGAATATTCCAATTACAAGAACAATATCAAGAGGAATCAAATGCTTTAAGAATTAAGTCGATTGAGTTTCAAACTGAGCTTTCTAATAGGGAGTTAAAATCTTTTATTGCATTTCAGGATGCAAAAGTATTAGCTACACGCAGCGGATCCATTGCAGAAAAGAATGCTCAAATAGAAAATATAAGAGCAACCCGGGAAGCAAAAGATAAATTGAATCCCGATATGACTCCCGGAGAAGCTGCAAAAAATGCTGCTGAAGATGCCAGAGCTGTATCCGATATTCAACTACAAATTTTTGCATTCACTTTAAAATCTATTACATCCTTACAGGAAGCAAATCTTTCGATTAGGAAACAAAATTTAATAAAAAACCAAGCTGATACGATTGCATCAATTAAGGCAATCACAGAAGCAGAAATTAGTGCTATACGTGCCCGAACTAATGAGCAATTAAAGTCAAACCCAAACCTTTCTGGAGGTGAAAGAGCAAAGATTCAAGCTGATGCAAATCTGCAAATAGCACAATTAAATAAAGAACTTTCTATAAAACTTTTAGAAATAAAAAAAGCAGGTGTCAATGCAGAATTGATATTGGCACAGAGAGGGACACAAGAAGAACTGGATGCAAAGCTTTCTTCTATTCAAATTCAGCAAAGCATTGAACTTGCGGCGACAGAACTTAATGCAGAAAAAATACAGGAGATAAATGCAAAAGCACAAAAAAGTAGAGAAGATGCTCAACGAGCATTTAATGAAGCACAAATACAAAACCTAATAAGTTTGGGTAATGCTGAACTGGATGTGTTTGGTATTAATGAATCTCAAAAGTTAGTAATTACCTTAAAAAGGCTGAATGATCAAAGAGCCTTAGAGACTTCTCAGGCTGATGATAACGCAGCTAAGATTGCAGAAATAAATGCGAAGTATGACAGACAAATTGTAGAAAGTAAAAAAGCTACTATCAGGGCGATTCTTGCGAATAATTTGCAAAGCTTTGATGTATTTACTGAACAGTCAAAAACAGCAAACGAAAGAATTTTAGCAAGTGATAAAGCGACCTATGCAGAAAAGAAAGCAGCCTCCGATCAATTATTATCGAATGAATTAATAAGGTTGGACTTAGAGCGTAAAGCTCTTACTAAACAGGTAGAAGATAATCTTATTACTAATGAAGATTTTAATGTTCGATATCAGGAGATATTAAATAAAAGAGCAGCGGCAACTATTGCAAACGAAGAAAAAGTAACAGCTCTTACTTTAAAAGAAATTGATAAAAGAACTACTTCCATTTCAAACGTGTTCTCAGTATTCCAAAAAGGATTATCCGCTACACTTCCAACTTCAGGACTAACAGTAGCGTTACAAGAGCTACAAAATTTCGGTGCCAAGGCTCAGGATATATCCGCAAAATTAAAAGCACGTACCATATCTAATATTGATGCCTTTAAAGAATTAGCAGGGGCTGCAATTGCTACCACTCAACAAGTAGTGAATCAATTATTTTCGGATAGCACAGCTGCAAGACAACAGCGATTATCTGATACTATAAGCCAATTAGAAGAACAAAAATCTAAAGAGCTTGAAAATAAAAATCTTACCGAGCAACAGAAAGCAGATATAGAGGCGAAGTATAAAGAGAAAGAAAAACAAGAAAAAGTAAAAGCATTTCTTGCAGATAAACAAGCAAAAAAAGAGCAGGCAGTTATTAATGGATTATTAGCAGTTACACAAGCATTTGCTACCAACCCTTTTCCCTATAGTTTAATTGTCGCAGGAATTGTTGCAGCATCTACAGCCATACAAGTTGCAAAAATCAATAGCTCTCCGGTTCCAAAATTTAGACATGGTAAAGTTGATATCCAAGGTCCAGGTACGACTACATCTGATAGCATACCGGCCATGATTAGCCGTGGAGAGAGTGTAATTAAAGCAGATGCCACTGCAAAATGGAAAGATGCCCTTGTGGCCATAAACAATGACAATTTTGAAGGCTTTCTTAAAAATAAAATGGCTGATTTTATTTTTCCTGCCGTTCCTGAAGGTCTTTCTGCAAATGTTGTTAATCAATCAATCGATTATGAAAAGTTGAGTATTTCTATTGCTGAAAAAATGAAGGGAATTATTCCCGGTCCAAAATCAACACATGTAATTATTGATAAGAATGGAATCATGACGATTGTAAAAGATGCAGGCAGTCAAACAATATACAAAAACGCAAGATTAAGTGTATTATGATGAGATGGAGATTTTCTTTATTGGACAGAAATAACCTGTTGACCATAATTGATGAGCCTATCAATTGGGATCAGAACGACGTTACGTTGAAACGTGATTTGGATACGCATGGTATTTTGTTAAGCGTACAAGGGGAATCTTTAGAGTTTGTAGATATTGCTGCAGAAATTATAAAAGCTGAATATGATTCTTATGGCTCTCAGGGAATAATGACCGTTATTTTTGAAGAAGATTGTGGGGATGGTTTTGAAGAATTTACCCGTGGGCGATTTGATTTTAATAAGTACTCAAGAACTTGCGGAATTGATGGATGCACGGTAAAAATATTTATTGAAAAAACAGGTGATGTAGTTGATTTTAAAAACAGAATTAATCAAAAGGTAAATTTAGAAACTACAAAAGCTTTTGATGAAATAACAGTTTTACCTTCTTACACAAAACTTCCTTTCAATTTAACATTGCCCAGTAAAGGCATTTTCATTCAGGATTATTCAAAAAATTTATCAGAAACTACCGAGAATTTTCTGGGAATTACCGAAGTACCTACAGGAAATTTCATTGCACAAAGCGAATACGGTCAATTATATATCGGTTTGAATAAAACTGTTTCTAGTGAAATTGGAAATTTTGATATAGGATTATCACCCACATACGATACACAAATAATAGGTGGAGGTGGTACATTATGGGGTACGTCTACTACACCCATTGTTTATGGTACGTTTAATAGAAGTTTTTTATGGCCCTTATATGCTAATCCAATAATAAACTTTCCTAAATCTTCTCCTAATTATGAAGATTTAAGTAATCCCTGCATAGTAAACTATAGACTAAAAGGTTCGATAACTGCATTGAATTCACATCTGGGTAGTGTAAGATTATTTTTTTTAAGATTACCTAAAGGGCTGAGTGGTGAGTTGACCTCTCATTATGAATTTATAGATGTTCAAGATATATACATCCCAATAATTTCGGAAAATACGACTCGCAACTTTGATCTCTCATACACAAACAACAATTTTGTTTTAAATAAAGATGATAGGATTTACTGGTTTATCAGCTACTATGATTATAAGCTCAGAGCTCAAATTCAAAATGGTGGAAATGCATTTTCCGTAACATTTAGTACCGAATCATTTTTCAAGCTAACCAATCTATCCAAAACACCTGCAACTAGCTCTAAAGTATTTGCTATTAATGAAGCTTTTAGCAGGGTTACAGAAGCAATTACGAATAACAAAATGAAGGTTTACAGCGAATACTTTGGTAGGACAGATAGCCAACCATATTCGCTAGCAAATGATGGTTGTGGAAGTTTGGAAGTTATCACAGATGGATTGCGCATAAGAAGGCAGGAAACTAAAGTTGTAGGTAAAACAAATCTATTTTCGGTTTCACTTCAAGATCTTTTCGAAGGAGCAAATCCAATTCACAATATTGGGATGGGCATTGAGCCGGATACAAATCGAAATGGTTTTAATCGTCTTCGTATAGAACCATGGAAATATTTTTATAAGGATGATATTATAATGACCTGCATTGGTGTAAATAAAATTACACGAAGCGTTTTTGATAAAGAAATTTACAGCACGTTTCAATATGGCTATGCAAAATGGGAAGCAGAAGAATATACCGGCCTTGATGAATTCCTTACAAAGAGAACAAGCAGGAGCTCTCTCACCGGAGTAAAAAACGAATTGCTTAAGCTTACCAAATTTATAGGTAGCGGATATGCTTTAGAAATCACAAGAAGAAAAGGGAATGAAGACAGTAAAGACTGGAGATATGATAAAGAAACTTTTATTATCTGTGTAAAAAGAAATTCACTTAGGCTTGCAACATTGTTTTCACCGGGAGGATGGCAGGCAACTTATAATACAGTAGAAGAAATGTTAGCTGGTAGCGAATTATTTATAGTTGGTAATACCATTACAATTAGCGGTGCAGGAACTTTACAAAATGGCAATTTTTTAATCACCCGTGTGGTACCGATAACAGGTGGATTTCAAGTATATGCAGACGGTATAACGCAAACTACTGTATCTATTGCTACTTTTTCTAACTCGGGCCTAGTGGCTGAACTTGGGAATATTTTATCTCCATCCAATATCATAGATCCTGATACACTTTATAACTACCGCATTTCTCCTTTGCGAAATGCTATGCGTTGGTTAAATAATTTCTTTCGGAGTTATCGAGTGTATGATAATAATGCAAAGCTAATTTTTACAGATGGTGATGGTAATTATTTTGCTCAAGGTCAAATGAAAGATATGATGTGCCGGCTTGAGAATGCTGTTATCGCAGAAAATCAAACGATCAACAAGCAAAACTTTAGTGATACGGCACAGGCACGACCTTTTTTGCTTCCTGAAAGAGTTGTTTATGATTACCCAATGAACAGCCAAGAGTATAAAATCATAGAACAAAATCCTTATGGCAAAATATATTTTGAAAACGATTGTGAAAAAGGTTACGGTTGTATTGATACAATTATATACAAGCCTAGTGAGGGTGTTGCAACATTTAATCTCATTCCTAAAATTTAAAAAGATGGCAATTACCATAGTTAGCCCTAAATATAGTTTTGTTCAATTCAATAATCCTTTGCCGGTTTTATGTTGTGATGGTGATAATGAATTTTCATTGCCTGTAATTGAAGAAGATGATGTATTGTTTCAATTTAGTGTGGTGGCAAGTACTATTGTTCAGGCAACCGATATTTTTAATACACCCATTGCAAATGTGCATCTAAAAATAAAAAATAGTAGTGGTGTTGTTTTAAGAGACTGGACTTCAACAGATGGATTGGTATTTGAAAAATATAGAACGGGAACTAAAACAGTTACTTATCAATGGCGTAATGCTTTTAAAGATTTTAAAACGCTTATTGCTTGTAATGAATGTTTTATTATAGAAATAAATGCCAACTACACCATTGCAAATGGGGCTGTTAATTTAACTGCCGAATCCCGTCCATTTATTAGGAAATGCGATGCATGTTACACAACGGTGTTGGAATATAGCAATGAAGAAGACTATGCTGATTTTTACTATTGCAATCTTATAAATCCGGTAAACAGAGTAAGGTTGCCTATCTTTTTTTCTAAACCTCAATACCCTGATTCAGAAACTGTTTATGTCTATAGCGATGGCCGTCGAAAGGTTTTAAATTCTGTTACTAGTAAGGAATTAATAGTTGATACTGAATATTTTCCTGAACATATTCATGAAGCTATAAAGATTGCTATTAGTCAGGATAATAAGAAAGCTATTTCCAATAACTATACAGGAAACTTCATAAAGAATGGAAATTATGCGATTGATTGGATAGATAATCTTTGCAAAGCAACCGCATCTTTTAAGGTAATTACATCACCATTTAACGTTCGAAATAACAATTGTGGTACCTGCACAGGAAGTAATTTTGAGTGCCCAAATATTATTAATCTTCAAAGCTCAACCAGTGCATCCAGCAATCCAAATTTGGTAAGCTTCATGTTTAGCTTTAATCCATTACCAAGTTCGAAAGTAACAGGCGTAACTGTTAGATATAGAATTACTGGCACACCTAATTATACAGAAGTTATATCAAGTAGCCTTAACAATTTTGCTATTGATCTTAATCCCGGAACTTACGATTTCATATTTGCGGCTCAAGGAAATGATTGTGTTCCCGTATTCACACCTATTACACAAGTTGTTGGATCACAGGTAATACCTGGATCATGCGGAACGCCAACCAATTTGCAGGTTACTGATGTAACACTTTTACAAATTAATGTACAATGGAATAGAGTGTTGCCTATACCTGCTAACGGATACGATTGGGTTTTAAAAACTGCAACAAATACAACAATTGCTTTTCAAAATGGTTATAATGCTCCCGGCAACCCGGTATTCTTAACTGTAACCGATTTGAATTTATCTTCTAATACAGAATATATTTTTAGTGTTAGAAGTCATTGTGATGGCAATGAATATTCAAGTGCAATAACCACAAATTTTTTAACCCCATGATAAAACAAGGAATTTTAATAATAGCTGTAGGGCATAGTAATTATTTACTGATGTCGCTCAACTTGGCCGCATCAATAAAAGTTAATAATACTGACTTACATATTGCCTTGGCAACTGAAAAACCTGCACCCGTTGAACTTACAAAAGGTTTGATTGATGTTATGGTCAATATACCTGAAGAATTCATTAGCGTAAATGGAGAGCAGGCTTTCATAAAAAGTAAACTACACATGTATGAACTATCTCCCTTTAAAGAGACGATATTTTTAGATGCCGATCAGATTATGATAAATGATCGATCTCTTCTCCCAATTTTTGAAGAATTAGGAGATGTAAGTATAACATTCAGTAATACGGGTATGGCTAAGACAAGTATATGGGCCGATATTAAAGAAGTACAAAAGTTATACGGCAAAAAACCTTTTTGGAACTTTCATTCTGAGTTTGTGTATTTCAAAAAATGTAAAGAAGCAAAACAATATTTTGATGAAGCCAAAAAAGTTTTTACAGATAATAAAATAAAATCAGCTACAAAATTTGCCGGATCCTATATGGCCGATGAACTTGCTTTTCAGGCAGCTGCAATGATTACAGGTATATATCCTCATCAGGAAAATTGGTTACCTAATTTTTGGTATGATAGAGACCAAAAGCAAGCAGCCAAATATCCATATGAACTTACAAACAATGTTACTTATAGTATTGGTGGAAAGAGTACACCAAGCCGTATAAAAAATAATTATAACAATTTGGCGAAGCATTATTTCGCATTACTTGGTTTATCAAATGCCTATCAGGTGCAGGATAAACAATCATTTTTACCTGAAAGAAAATCTATTTAAAATGCCAAAAATTACTGACGAAAAACTTAAACTGATTTTAACAGGTAACGGAAGTTATAACCCTCTATATAGCGAGAGTGTAAAACTATACAATGAAATAAAAGTGCATGCAGATGGTATATGCCCTGATTTACTCATTCAGAAAAGACGTCCAAGTGAATCTGAAGAAATTTTACAATATCGTAAGGACATCTATGAGCCTATTACAAAACTTCCTATCAGTCAGGTTATTAATTGCTATAGTAAAATAAGGAGAAGCCCGGATTGGATGCTAAATTTTAGCAATGAAAAAATATCTTCTAAAATAAGTGATGATAATTCTTTGGAAAAATATTGTAATGAAAAATTACCAGGCTTTGTTAGCATCACCAACTGGGCATTTGATATTCTTCTTCCACAAAATTTGATTGACGCTAATGCTGTTGTTGCAGTTATTCCTTTGCGATCTGTAATTGCAAATGAGTATAATGAGCCTACACCTATGCTGTTTAATTGCGACCAAGTTCTCTACTTTGATGAAAAAGAGAAGTGCTGTGTGTTGCAGAGTAGGATTAAGGTCAATTTTATGAATCAACAAAGCCAACTTACAATAGGTGATAAATACTTTTACATTGATGATGAAGTGATAATTGTTTATGAACAGCGTAAAGAAGGTTTTACTAAAACTGTTGAAATTGTAAATACAACAAAGCAGTTTCCTGTATTTAAATTAAAGAGTGAAGCGTACAAGCAGTATGATGGAATGACATTGAATAGAAGCCGACTACATGCAATGGTTCCATTTTTAAACAAAGCGGCTACCGGCGATAGTGATCTTGAAGGTTCTAAAATTCAGCATTTATATCCGCTGTTCTGGTACTTTCAAAATAAAGATTGTAATTCATGTAATGGTACCGGAAAGAAACTTCCTGTGGCGGGATCAGATGCACCTCCGGCTTCTTGTGAAAGTTGCAGCGGTGGTGGCAAAGTAAAGTTTTCTCCTTTTGCTCACATTCAAGTGGATCCTGCCGGTATTGGAAACCAAGCTAATCCTGTTCCCCCTGCCGGATATATACAAAAGGATACAACAATATTAGAACTGCAGGAAAAAACAAATGAGCGTAATAATTACAAAGCGCTTTGTGCAATGAATATGCAATTTCTTGATCAATCACCACTGAATACATCGGGACTGAGTAAACAAGTAGATAAGGAGGAATTGAACAATACGGTATATAATACTGCCGAGGATATTGTGTATGCAATTGATAAGGTTATCTTTTTTATAAACGAATGGCGTTATGGTTATTTAATTCAGGATCCAATCAAACGGAAATCTATGTTGCCGCAAATTCCTGTACCACAAAATTATGATCTGCTTCCTGAAGACTATTTGATGAAAGAAGTTTCTGATGCAAGAAATGCAAAGGTCAATCCTTTTCTAATTGCTACCATGGAGCAAGAGCTTGCGGCTAAAAAGTTTTACAACAAACCGCAGCTTGCAAAAAATACTCAATTGTATTTTGACTTAGATCCATTGCCTGGTTATTCTGTAGATGAAAAAATGAGTCTACTTACTAATAAGGCCATCACAATGGAAGACTTTATCATAAGCAGCTATGCAGCAGCTTTTATAAAGAGAGCATTAAGAGAAAACGCAGGTTTTGAAAAACTTGATTATACTGCTCAAATGGAAATACTTAAAAAATTTGCTGCTGAAAAGGTTACGGCCAATGATAACGCTGCGACTATGATTGATACTCAAAAACAGCAGGTATTAGCAGAAATGAATAGTTCCGCGAGTTCTTCCTCATCTTTTAAAATTGGAGATACTGTAATGGTTAAAAATGGACTGGAGCACATGCCTAGTCATAAAGGTGTAACGTTTACGGTCGCCGAAATTCAAGGTGATACCTATGCCTTAAAATTACCTAATGGTTCAATTCATAAATGGTATACAGGACAAGAATTAATGAGCATGTAACTAAAGTAATTACTAATCCAAAAAAATACACAAATGAAAAAAGGAATGCAAATGCCTAAGCCAAAGCCAAAAAAATAGATGGACAACTCGATTCAAAATATTATTAAGGGCATAGATGATGCCATTGCTAAATTTCAGAATGCTATTCCCGGTATTCAGAAATTGGTTTATGAAGAGTTGCAGCCTTTATTGAAGGATTTAAAAATAAAAGATGGCAAGCTGCTCAATAATATTGAAAATCTTAAAGCCATTGGTAATATTAAGAACAAAATGGAGAGAATAATTGTAGGGGCTCAATATAAAAAGCAGGTAGAGGATTTTGTAAATAGCTTCACTGATATAAGCAATCTTAACAATGATTATTTTGCTCAGTTCAATAAAAAATTTAAACCCCGCAATACACTACCACTTGTAAAAATGCAGGCTGTGGAGGCAACAATAAATGGTTTGCTTGGGCAAGGTTTGAATAGTAATATCATTGATCCGATAACCAAAATACTAAATCAAAATATTACAACCGGTGGTAATTACGCAAGTTTTCAGGAGCAGGTAAGAAACCACATACTCACTGATGAAACCGGGAGCGGAACACTAGAGCGTTATACTAAGCAGATCACAACAGATGCATTGCATCAATACAATGCGCAGTATGCAGAAACAATTGCACAAGATTTAAATTTTAGTTGGGGACGGTACGTGGGAAGTAATTTAATCACAAGTAGACAATTTTGCATTTTACTTACTGCAAAGCAATGGGTTCACAAATCTGAATTACCTAAAATAATTGAAGGAACCATTGACGGAAAAGCTTTGAATCTCAGTAAAATTACAGGCCTACCAATTGGTATGATTCCAGGTACTAATGCAGATAATTTTAAAATACGCAGAGGTGGATATCAATGTGGCCATCAGTTCTTTTGGGTACCGGATAGTTCTGTTCCTGATGATGTTAAACGAAAACTTATTGAACCAAAAGTTAAAAGTGATTTAAAGGTAGATTTAAAAGTTCTTAAAACAGGACCTTTCGGTCGAATTTTTAATGATAAAGCCGAGCAGAAAAAACTTTCTGTTGTACATCAAGAACTTTCTAAAGAGGAAAAGACAGCAGTAAATACTTACACGTTAGATGATTATTATACGTTAAACAGATCATTGCGAGGAGCATCAGCTATAAGCCCATACAATGAAAATTTAAAAATATTATTGTCTCAGGCTATTGATAATTTTAATGAAAAATTTACAGGTTGGGTCTTTAGAGGTACTTCATTGAATAAGGAAAATATAAAACCTTACTATGATGCATTTAAAGATAAAAGCAATGTAAAACACAGCTTTTTTACTTCTACTAGCAATACTATTGGTTCTGAATTTAATGGCAATGTCAAGTACTCAATTTACAGCAAGAGAGGTGTAGCTATAGAAAAATTGAGTCATCATAAACATGAGAAAGAGGTCCTTTTAAATGTAGATACTGAATTTAAAATTTTAAGTATAAGAGAGAAAGAAGGCGTTACATACATTAAGATGGAGGAAATTTAACTGTCCATTCTTTTATTCAATTCTCTTTCTGAATCAATAATTTCAGCTTGTATTTCTTCAGGAAGTTTTTTTAATTCTGATTTGGAATTTTCTTTTTCCCACTCAAAAAACTCCGGTTCTTTACCATCAATCGGAGATCCATCAGTATTTGCAAAGGGGTTTTTATTTTTTTCCATCATTTTATTTTTTTACCATATTTATCGGTGCTCACCAGCACACCATTATTATTTCTCCAATGTATACATCCAAAATATGGTTCAGTCCATATCATATAGTTTTCGCAAAGGGTAGAACGCCCTTCTACAACAATCTTACTCGCAACCTCTATACTTTCACATATGCCTAAGCCACTACCTTCCGTAGGAACGATCTTATTCCATTTTATACAGGTACAACAAAAGGTAGGTTCTGCCATATTTTTAAAAATAATATTATTTTTTCAACTTGCAATAACTTCTAAAGTTTTCAATAGTATGAGAACCATTTACTGAACCTGACTTATTAAAAGCATCAGATTCAGAAGCACCGCATACAGTACCAAGGTATTGTCCGGGTTGATCTTTGCACTCATAGCATTCTTCTGTTATTGCTTCCTTTTTACAGGAAAATAAACTGATACTAATTACTCCGAGTAAAATGATTTTTTTCATTTTGTTTTATTTTTATTGTTTTCCAAACTTTCTTTTAGCAACATGATCACTGCCTGGCTCATGTTCACTTTCCTTTTCTTTCGCTTTGTTTCGGCAAGTTGTTTATCTAATATTTTTTCAAAGATTTCTTCAGGGATTGACTTTAAATGTATACCCGGCATAACACTCATAATATATAGTTTATATCAAATGTACAAATATTTATTATCCCAATGATAAAATAATTATCTTAAAGATTAAGTTTGTGTTTTAAATACTCTACAATGGCAAAAGTTTTAGTAATACGCAAGCAGGATAAAACCATCCACATCTCTCCAATAGAAAACAAAGCATCATTACTTGCTTATAACAATAAGCAGAGTGAAGGAACCAAGTGGAAAATTGAAGAAATGGATGAGGATGAAGCTGCTGAGCTACCGTATATAGATGAGTCTTATGTTTCAGCTGCTGAGGCTGTTTCAAAATCTAAAGCACTTACTGCTTTGGTGAATCAGAAAGATGAGGCCCTTAGCCAAAAAGATCAGTTAATTGCTGAAATGGAAGCTAAGATTGCTGCTTTAACTTCTAATGGTGCAGATACCACTAAAACAGATACAGCCATAGAGTTGATTGAAAAAATCAATAATGCTGCTACAGAAGTTGAAGTAAATGAATTGTTGGGGACTGATGAGCGTAAGACAGTCATAGCAGCTGCAGAAAAGAGAATTGCTGCTTTAAATACCAAGTAATATTTTAATTCGATTGTTTAAAAAACAATAATAAGTTATGCCAAAAATTGGATCAATTTTAGAAAGACAGTTTAAGAAATTAGGTATTGAAATTACTGACGATCTTAAAGCATTAATCGAATTAGATACGGAAGTATCTGAGGAAGTGTCTGGTAAAATTGATAAGGGCTTGCTTACTATTGAGGCTGCAAAAAACAATCCTGAAATAACAAAAGCATTGAAGCAAGCAACTCTTGCTGGTGCAGATGCTAAGATTGATGATCTAATAAAAGAACTTGGTCTTACTGTTGATCAGGAATTTGCAGAGAATAAAAACACTTACGAAAAAATTGCACTCATTACCAAAATTGCATTGGATGCCGGTAAGAAAAAAGGCGAAGGCAATAGCAAGGAAGGTGTAAGTGAGGTTCTTAAAAAAGAAAGAGAAGCATTTGCAGCAAAAGAAAGTGACTACCAGTCAAAATTAAAAAATCTTACAGATTCATTATCTGCAAAAGAAACAGAATTTAAAACTATAAGGGAAAGCGATCTTACATCGTTTGAACTTCAAAAAATACTTTTAGGCAAAGACTATGTTTTTCCTAAAGACATGGATAGCTCTATCAAAGTGCAAACTGCGTTAGGTGCTCTCAATAAGGATTTGTTAGAAAAGGGATTGACTATTAAACGCAATGAAGCCGGCACTTTGGTAATTACCGATAAGGATGGCAACAAAGCATATACGGCCAATCACGAACCTATAGAAAATCCAAACAACTACATTGATGGGGTTCTTACCCATAATAAACTACTGAACATTAATGATCCTAATGCTCAGAATAACTCAGGATCACAAGGAGGAAAAGATTTTATTCCATCTACTACCACAGCAGGTAACCCTGCAATAGTAGCAGAGTTGCAGGCCCAGCTTGCAGGTATGTAGTCTAACAGCTCAATACTCTCTTCTTATTTATTTTCAATTTTTTTACAATGAGTAAAGGACTTGCCCAAGCCTTGCTGATTTCTTCTATCGAAGCATTCAGAGGAGCTGCGCCTATAACAAAAGTAACCACACCGGGGTTTCTTCAATACCTTTTAGACAATAACAAACCTGATATTATCAGCATGTCTAAAGATGACGGTACCGGCTATTTAAGAGATGTAAAAATCAGATATCGTACTCGTGGTATTCCTGGCAGATCGGTAACTGTAGACGATTGTTCAGTACAAGTTCGTCCATCACATTTGGAATACACTGTTCCTCAAACTTCTTACCGTGCACTTGGTGTAACCTTCGAAGATGACCTTATTGCTAGGTTTGAAACAGATGCATTAGCTCAAGTAAAATTGGGTAATGCTTCTGTAATGACTACAGTAATGAAGGATATTTATGAAGGTATTGTTGAGCAGGCAAATACACTGTTTGCAGATATCAATAATGATCTTCTTGCTGTACAAAGTGCAAGCTTTGGTAAGAATGTGGTTACTGGTGTAAACACTGCCAAAACAATAAATTTTGCTCTTAATGGTACTAACAATGCTTTGAATTCAGGCATGACAGAGGTAATGAGTGATGCAATGGCAAATGAAATCAGGTTGCCGGGTGCCTCTATAGTTGGAAGTGGCTTAGTAAATAACTATTATTTACAACAAGTGGCTAAGAGTGCAGATCAGGCAGGTTTAAACACTTCTCAATTGGCATTACCTAAGTTTTATTTTGATCAGTATTCTCAGGCTGCATGGTCTCCAAATAATTTTGGTTTGTTTGAAAAAGATGCTGTTCAATTTGTAAACACTTGCCGTTTCCGTGGTGCAAAAGCCGGTATGAAAGGAAGTGATTATTTTATGACCATGCGCTTACCTATTACCGATAGCCTTGGCCAAGGTAACTTAGGAGCATTTGAATTTGATGTGCAGCTTGCTTACCGTACTTGTCCTTCTGAAGTTGCGATTAATGGAGCAGCGCCTGTATTAATGGGCCGTGGCTGGAACATAATTCTTTCTTGCTCTTACCAATCAGTAAACATACCATCTAACAGTTATGCTGCAGGTGATAGATTGAATTTGGTAAACGGAACATTCCGTTACGTAGCTACAAACGCATAAGTTCTATGAATTGTCTAAATAACAGGATCGGTATAATGGGTTGTGGTGCTCCCACTACAACAGCTTCGGAAGCAGGTATTACACCTATAGTAGAAGCATTACCGATCCTGCTTATTAATCAACTACCGGGCATCAGTATTCAAAAGATTAATGCGATGGTGGATGATGAACAAGAGACATTTTTAGGATTATGGGCTGATGTGGTTTTACGCACCATGAAGAAGTTTGAAATATTGGTAAAAGCGAAATTGAACCAGTGCTATAAATTAACTGATAGAGTAGTTGTAGAATGTTTGATTTGCGAAAAGAAAGACTTGTTTGATGTGCCACTTTGGTATTTGCATGGTACGGAGTTAAT
Organism: Ferruginibacter sp.; assembly: GCA_043736415.1. Lineage (GTDB taxonomy): Bacteria > Bacteroidota > Bacteroidia > Chitinophagales > Chitinophagaceae > Ferruginibacter. The sequence goes on from JAYTCO010000377.1 coordinate 45,706, forward strand.
GATTGAGCTTACCAGCACGGATGAAATGAGCAGGTACACAACAATAGATTTAGAAAAAGCAGAAAGACTTAAAGAAGAATTTTTCAGCGAATTCCAATCTTCTTTAAATGATGCAGTACAAAGCATTACACCGCAAGATAGCGATTGTATTAAGGGTTGTGTTCCTTGCAATGATGCAGTAAAATGGGTTACACAACTTCCATGATCACAGTCACAACAAATATCAGTGTTATAATCAAAGCGAAGCTAGATCAGATAAAAGCTTTGAAAGATAATCCGGATCCTATTTTAAGAACAGTGGCTTTAGCAGTATTACCGGAGATGAAATTTAGGGTGCATGTAGATGGGAAAGATAGCAGCGGTGGGCAAATAGGAACTTACTCTCCAGGTTACTTAAAATTGAGAACAGGCAATTATAAAAACGCTGAAAAGTTTTCTAAAGGTGCAAAGCAGGGTCAAAATAAAAATGCAGGAACCTTTACAGAAGCTTCAATAAAGCTTGATAAGAAGACAGGAGTGTTCAGTGATAAAGTTGGACAGGATCGCCCAAAATATAACAGAAGTGCAGATCCAAAAGTTATTCTTTCTCTTACCAGGCAAATGGAAAATGATATGACTGTGGTGCCTTCAGGCAATGGTTATGGAATTGGGTATTTAAACCCTGATAATTTTAAAAAAGCTACTTATTGTGAGGCGACTTACGATAAAAAAATACTTACAAAACTTACAAAGGAAGAGAAGGAGCTCGCAAAAAAAACGGCTACCGATTTTCTCCCTGAGTATTTAAAAACCTTATAGTTCATGCCTTTTAATCAGGATATAACTCAGTTTATCAATGATGTGCTAAAGGCAGGTTCTTTGAATAAAGAAAAATTGCAACCGGCAATGTTTTACGGCCTTGCAACCTTGGTACACAGAAGTACAAAAGGAAGCAAAGACACTAATAAAGTAGAACAGATACAGGCAATAGTTACTGCAGATGGAAAAGCCACTCCAATAACTCCAGATGATAAGTTCGCATTGCAAGTTTATCATAAGCTACTATCTAAAACATATAGCCTGGAGAAAAAAAGTTATGGAGACGGCCATGATCACAAATGCACTAGCGATATACAAATGGTAATTATAACCAACAGTAAATTAACCGGCAGAGCAAAAGAGCTTTTAGAACCGGTTGTATTGTTTGGATTACCACAAAAACTAAGCGCTGCATTATTTGCAGAGCTTAAAATCAGTAAATGTTTAATAAGCCCGGTGAGTTCCAATATGGACCAAATGCAGGTATTTAAACAGGAATATCCTCAATCTGCCTATTTTTTAAATGAGCAAATGAGCATGTTCACTATAAGATACAAAATTGAATTAACGTATTCTCAAAGCTGCATAGATGCATGCCTTTGTGAATAAAAAAGGATTATAAAAGTTATAAAAATATTTAAAATGAGAAATAGTTTATTGCCCATATTAATGATGAGTTCTTACGCAAGTACATATGGTTGCGGTGGTTCAGAAGCAGTGCATGTTTGCCATGATTGCCCTGATGGAAGAATTAGAGAATTCGCTAGAGTTCGAAGTGGTGCATTCGTTCGTAAATCTTATTTAGCAACATTGCTTACAAACCCTACAAGCCTTCAGCTTTGGCAGAATGGTATTACCAGTGGTGATATTATTATACTACCTGAAACAAGCGGAAGCTATGATCCAGGTGAACCTAAAGAATTGAAAGGTTACGGAGATCGTAAGAGCAGCTACGGTCCACGCACTATGAAGCTTTCTATTGCAGATCCTGATTATGTAGATAATTATGCCTTCTACAATGAAATTGCAACACGTACAGATTTAGTTCCTGTTTTTAGGACTAGTAGCTTGATTCACATATTTGATAAAACGGCTTCTATTAAAGCAAAGGATCCTGTTGCTGATGATTTGGAAGAAGAGGTTGTATGGTTGGTGGAGTGTGAAGTAGTAAGCGAAAACTTACCACAGATTCATAAGTCTGCCAACATAGAGAGCGTTTTTTCATGTGCAACTTTTTAGATCCCGGAAATCCGCCCGGGTCACAAACGGTTTTTACATACGGTTCTACTAATGCTGACACTACTGGCGATGCTTTGAGTGAATTGCAATATTTAAATTCTGTAGATGCTGCTTTTGCAGCATCGCAGGAAATAAGTGGAACTATTAATTCAGGGGCAAACATATCAATAGGCAACTTTGGAAATAATACTGATAAAGTACTATTTATTGAAGTGCCTACCACAGAGGCGCCCTTCACAAAATGGACAGAAGTAGGAAATCAATTTCAGCAAGAGGTGCCGATTGATGTAACCTTTAGCAGTGGTACAGGTATATGGTTTAGAAGTATGCGGGCCGGTAAAATAATTTATATCTGTAGATACCAAACCGCTTTTACCGGTGCTGTTGTCTTAAGTAGGTAATCATTAAATAATAAATGAATCATGAAAAATTATCTTTTAATAAGCATTATTCTCTTTTCTTTTACTGCCTGTGCACAACAAACTACAAATAGTGGATTGACCATTGTTGCACAACAATCTGCAGATGGTAAACAGTATAAAACTGTAGCAGGTAAACATGTACCTTATGCAAATACAGTTGATTTTTTAGCCAGTGTAGTACTTACACGCAGACACATTGGTGAGATTGCATATATCTATAACGGACTTGCTATTGAAGTATGGCAATTTGTTGGAGGCATAGCCGATAGCAATCTTGTAAAAGTTGCAGTTGGTAGCAGTACTATTGATACACTCCCGATAAGTAATAGATTGAATCAGATAACATCTGCATTAAATACAAAACAGCCAACTCTTGTAAGCGGTACAAACATTAAAACTATTAACGGTTTCCCTTTACTGGGTGGTGGTAATATCAACATTACAGGAACTACTGGAGGCGTAGCAGACACCAATGCAGTTGCTAAAAAAATAGCTTATTATTTAGTTATGGGGCAAAGTAATATGGTTGGAGGTGCTACAGATGGTAATGCATCTAACACACAATCAGACCCTCGATTAAAAATTTGGTACCCCGCTGAAAATAGATTTGCACCTTTAGTAATAGGAAGTCCACAAGTAGAATCAGCATTTGGAACTTCCCCTACGATATACCTTTATTTAGGTAAGTTATTGTTGGAAACAAATAAATACACAGAAATAAGATTTGTGTACAGTGCAGAAGGAGCGCAGCCAATTAATACTTGGTACTATAATGGTGTAAGAGGTCGTTTACTTGATAGTGCAATTAATAGGTCTAATGCTGCAAATGTACCCTTATACGATGGTTTTGTTTGGAATCAAGGAGAAGCTGGAATAGCTAATGTACCATTAGGTGGAGATGCTGATGCTGCCTATGTAAAGGCTTGGTTTGGTATGAGAGAAATTTTAAAATTATATCCTTGGTTTAATGACAGAGTACCATCTGTGGTTGTAGGTATGCCTAAAAGTCTTACTGACCCCAATTTAGTACCTATGATACCAATGGATAAACTTTTACAGACTTTTGAGTACAAACATAATTGGGTAGGATATGCAAATACAGATAGTAGCGCAATGACTTCTCCAACATCTCCACATTACAGCGCAGCTGGGCTTTTAAATAATGCAAAAAATGTAAAATCAGCTTTGGAAGCATTACCTTCTCAATATGCAATGATAGATTTGCCGAGTAGGTTCTTACAATTAAATGGACAGACTTTTAAAGCAGGGACTTATTTTGAAAGTAGGACAAATGTTCCTTGGCATTTTAGATTAGATAATGGTCCTGCTATTTTTCTTTCAAAAGCTAAGACAGTATTCGGTTATAATTCAGCTAATAACTCACCTGGAGGAAATCAAGTATTTGGTGATGAAAATATGCCTAATAATACCTTATCAGGTAATTCAGTCTTTGGTGGCTCTGCATTAAGAAGTGCTACTGCCGTAGGTGTAACTGTAGCAATAGGTAGCAATGTATTTTATTATTTGAATTCGGGGTCTTTAAATACAGGTGTAGGTCTTAATGCTGGGTTTAATTTTGCTACGGGAACTCAAAATACTGTGTACGGGTATAATGCAGGGAATGGTATTGTTGGAGGTGATTATAACACAGTTATAGGTTCTTATTCTTTCGAGGCAAACACAACTGTAAACTCTGCCGTTGTATTATCTGACGGTAGAAACAGAGCAAGAATTTACGGTAATGATAATCTTGATTTAGGTATAGGTACAATTTTACCTACAGAAAAATTAGATGTTGCAGGGAATATAAAAGTTAGGTCTCTTGCAACAAGTCTAACAGCACCAACTACTACAGGCACAACAAAAATGGTAACTGTAGATGCTAATGGTGTATTTAGTAATGCTGCAATACCTGCGGGTGGAGGAGGAGGTTCAAGTCCTTGGACTACAAGCGTAAATGATATTTATAATAGTAACACTGGTAAAGTAGGAATAGGAACTTCAACACCTAATGAAAAATTAGATGTAGCAGGAAATGCTTTAGTGAGTGGTTTAATAAACGGGTATGATGCTAAGTTTGCAAGCTTTAAATTTCCGAGAGGTTCTTATATAGAAGGATTAGCAAATGATTTCAATTTTTATAACTCTGTAAACGGGTATGCAAATTTAGCTGGTAAAAATGTTGTAGCTAATGGGAATTTAACGGTGACAAATCTCGCAACAGGATTAACACCGCCACCAACAATAGGAATTACAAAGCCCGTAATAGCTGACCAGAATGGTAAAACAAGTCTTTTAGATGAACAGGTATTGGTTTTTGATACAACTTCAAATACATCAAACGTTATCGCTAAAACATTTGCTCTTTCACCGTTTTCTGCTACAAGGTTTGAAGTACAGGCAATAGCAGAAACTGGAAGTGGGGATGGTTCATATAATAGTAGAAAGTCAAGGACATTTTCTCTAAATGGCACTAGCGTAGTAAGCGCAGGAGCTTTAAGAGATTTAGAACCTAATGAAACTCTTGGAGCAATGCCGGCAGGGTTAAGTTTTACTATTACAAATACAGGTTCAAATGTTCTTATAACTCTTGTCAATAATAACAATAGTGTTGCTTGGAGACTGATTATAACAATAGATACTAAAGCTGTATTGCCTTAAAGATAGAAAAACAACACCTATTATATGAAAAAGATATCAATATTGATTTGTTTCTTGCCCTTGTTTGCAAAAGCTCAAGTACCCTTTCTAAGTTCAGATTCAACCTATAAGGCTAAAGGAATCGAAACAGGAATATTGCTTGTGAAAGATGCTGCATACTTTCCAAAATTAGCAAACCCTGACAGTACGCTGTTTGCACAGTTTGATGCTTATGGTAGGTTAACAAAAAGAAAAGTGGTGTCAGGAAATCTTTCCAGAATGACAACAACGCAAAGAAATGCTATTGTTGCTCCTGCGGAAGGATTACAGATTTATAATCTTACAACACACACAGTAGATTTCTTTAACGGTACATTTTGGAAGACTTTAGCGGTAGTAGATAACCCAGCAGATACTATAAGACCTCCAGTGGTAAGTTTAAGAACATTTCAAATAAATAGTGATATAGAAAATGAAACTGTACAGGATTTACGAAATGTATTGGCAGGTTATACTAACGGTAAAGTAGTAAGTATTGAACAAGTCGCTATTGGTAGCCGTACAGGGCAAGAGTTTTATATAAGTGCTGACACAGGAGTTGTTAATCTTAGATATACCTGTGAACAAAGTTTACAAAATGCTGTTTATACTTACATCGACCTTTTGAATATTCATTGGTACGGTTCAGGAGATAATTGGTTATTTAAACCGACTGCTTTAAATAACGTAAAAGTTAGAGGTAAATGGATTGCGCCATCATTTAGAAACAGGCAATTCTTTGGCACAGGTGGCTTAGAGCTAAACGGCTTTGTACCTGACTTAAAAAATGAGTACAAAACAAAATGGAATGCTTGGAAACGAAGAAACAGGTTTAACGGTGATTTTAACGACAGAGGGCATCAGGGCATGGCTTTTTATTCCGAAAATAAAGCTATTTGCGATGCTAACCCGCAATGGTTTAATGGGGAAGTAGGTAAGACGAATGGCAGGATAAAAATAGAAGTACCGGAAGCTGTAGCGGCTTTTAAAACGTGGGTAATAAGTAAGGCTAATCCGTCAAATATATTTAATGCAATCGGCGTTGATCCCGAAGATGGCAGAGGCGGAAGCGATGACCCTTTACCGCCGGATGGCTTTCAGGGCATTGATAAATGGAACCATGCAGATAAATGGTGGTGGCTTGCAAATGAAGTAGCAAAAGCCTTCAGCGAAACCGATAATAAAACAGTTGTAAATATGTATGCTTATGGTGATGGGGCTTTTAATGCCCTTGTGCCTAAATTTCCTTTGCGTAAAAATGTATATCCGACTATCATTCCTTACTTATTTCAAACTGCCTACATACCGCCTGTAATGGTCAGCGAATGGTCGAAAAAGGTAACGGGTAAAATGGGCATGTACGATTACTTCAACATCACACAATACAGTATTGGTGCGCCACAGTTCAATATCTATGAGATGGATAAAAAGTTTAGGTATTGGAAAGCAAATAAGATTGACGGAATGAACATTGAAAGCACAGATGCAGCAGGGCCAATGGGTCATAGTTGGTGGATAGGCGGGCAATTAATGTTCGATTTAAAAAAGAACATTGATACACTTTTAAATAAGTATGTAAATGATTGCTTTGGTGCAGCCGCTCCGGCAATGAAAAGGATTTACAAAAGATGGAGTTTGCAATATCAGGGCAATGCAGAGGTGGCATTTACGCTAAAAGATTTAAAAGAAGCTGCAAGCCTTGTGCCTTATAACAGTATAGAGTGGAAACGTATTAACGAAGTAAAAGCGTATTGGCATTATATAAAACTGATTTCAGAGCATGATAACAGCTATGAGAGCATGGTTAAAATTCAGAACTATATCTATCGCATACATGATTTAAGAATGGTGCAGACAGCCGCATTTTTACATGATAATTATTTTGTACCATTTAATCAAAAACCTACACCTGTTTACAATCCAATAACACCCGAAGAAACAGAAGTGCAGTTTCAACAAGATTATGAAACCGTACCCGTAAACTATGAACTATCGCCTTTTGTGTTTGATTACAGCAAGGTTGTTTACACAGATCCAATGACATCATGGAAATACGGTTCTCTAATAGCTAAGTTCGATTTTCAGGCACCATTTACAGGACAAATATCTATTGATGCAGGTGCGCAAGGAAAATCAAGTATAAATATTTACAGCGATGAAGACATTATTGTAAGTGAAAATGTAGGTGAAAAGAATTACACTTTTATTGAAACAATAAACGGTGAAGATTGGTATGAAAAGAACTACGTAATAAACATTGTAAAAGGCAAGCAATATTACATCAGAGCCGACAGAGGTTTTAGCAGAATAAAAATAAATACACCGGGTATTGTTTTATTCACAAAATCAGGACAGCAGGATTTTGATAACTACGATTACCCTACCAAATATTTCTATGTTCCACTAAATACAAGAGAGGTTGTGTTTTATGATTATTTCACCGAGCCAAAGGAAGGGAGCATGAAAACAAATGACGGTACATGGCTATTCAGAACATCAGCAGGCGCAATAGGAACGTATAAAGTTATTGTACCAACAGGGCAGGATGGAAAAGTATGGAGCATCAATTTAGGTAAGCCAAATTTTGGAATAATCAATATACCTAATGTGCAATCATTGCAACCTTTTAAATATATAGAAAAATGAAAAAAGCAAAACTATCAATCCTAAAAGATGGACAGATATTTAGAATTCTACAGCAATACGAAGCCAAAGCACTTATACAAACAAGGGGTAAATATTCGTCGTCTGTAAACTAATTATTCTATAAAACCTTTACCATATAAAGAAGCAACATGAATGGAAAATGCACCCATAGAAAAAGGAATAAGCTTCATAAAATGGTGGAGCAGGCAAACAGACAATGGCAAGTTGTGGGCATTAATGATGAGCTATGCCATATTCATAACAACAGTAACTATTTACCTGTGGACAGATGTAACTGCATTACAGAGCGATAATTTAAACTATGCAAAAGACTGTGAGGCAAGGGCGGCAGTTGTTGCAATAAGGGAAAGAAACAGATCCGATAGTATGTTGGCTTTTATTAGAAACAAATCAGATAGTACTGTGGCAGCAGATAGAATAAAACATGAAATAGAATTACAGAAATTATTTATAACAAGAACACAGGAAATAAAAAATAATAATGAAAAGATCAAAACTGTTTTAAGATGAAAACAACACTCATATTATTACTGATTACAGTAACAACTTTTAGCGGTGTTCCAGGTGAAATAGAAGCTATTAAAACACAGCAACCGACAGCAAAATCATTAAAGGCTATTGTACCAACTATAGAAAAAAAAACAGATAGCTTAAGAACAAAATACTTTGAGCAAATCGCAATAAGGGATGAGGTTACTGATAAATTGATTGAAGAAAATGCAAGGTTAAAAGTGGAGATAAGGAAACTAAAAACGGAACTAAAAAATAATACAGTTTACATACATGATACCGTATTTAAGAAAAGAAAACTTTTACAATTATTTAAAAACTAAACACATGAATTTAGCTGCCAAAACCAAATGGACAAACATCCTAACTGCAATAGCAACCTTTATCGGTATTGCTCAAACTTCCATAACCAATCCGCCATTCCCTGATGCAACAGTATTTGTAGCTGGGGCAGTGCTTACCTACTTAATGCTTATTTCTACTACGTGGAAGCAGTATTTAAGTCCTGACATCAGTAACACAGGTGCGCATGTAACTATCGTTATTGCCATAGTTGCTACGCTTACTGGTGCACTCGATCTGCTGAATGTTTTTCATGTCTCACCCATCACAGCGCAATGGGTAAAATGGGGAGTTTCGATACTTGTATTGGCTTTAAATGTTTTATCAAAAACAATATTCCCAAGTGAAAGTCAAGTGGACAAAATGAAGGACTTAAAACTTCAACGATGAAAATACTTCCGTATATAATTACGTTAGCTGCAGGGTTTATTATTGCTATACTTTTTTTTAAAAGTTGTCATAAGGATCCTGTCGCTCCTGTTATTATTTCACCAAAAGAACTTGTAAAAACGGTTATACAAAAAGAGAAAGAAAACTTTGTAAAAATTGATAGCTTTTTAAGGATAGAAAACTCCCTCCGCAAAAGTGCTGAATCATTGAAGTACAGTTATGCAGATTTGCAAAAGCGAAATGTGCTATTGTCAATAAAAGCAGATTCATTGGCTCAGCTTGTACCGGTTGCAAATGATTATGAGCAAGGAAATAAAGAAGCTCTCATTCGAACAATCGATATACTTTATGAAAACGAAATTATTAAAGACTCTTTGTGTACAGCACAAGTTAGTACACTTGAAAATGTCGTAATGGTCAATAAAAAGATCATTACAGGAAAGGATAGTTTGTACGCCAATCTTCGCCGCTCATTTGATACTGCAATTGATAATAATTTAAAAATTCTTGATTTTACAAAATTTCAAAAAAAGGAAATACGAAGGCGAAAAGTTGGCGCTTTTGTATGGAAGGTAGCAGCAATTGGCGCTGGTTTATTCATTGTAAAGCAATCATTATGACACCGGAGCAGAAAGCAGAAAAAATAAGGGTATTGGCGGCGATAATTAATAAGGCTATATCGTTTGTTCATGTAATTCAAGTAAAATAATGCCTCCAAATTCTTTTAATTAAAAAAGGAATGGCAAAACCTGTGGCTCTAATATGGTAACTCAGCCATCTTTTTATGTAAGGCCGCTTTGGTCGGTATGAATTAAGAATCGACATCAATTAAAATTATGATTAATTCCAATAAACTTCGCTTAATATCTCCTGTAATAACAGCACAGAAAGCCGATATTATTGCACCTCTTTTAGACGGGATTTGTCCTCAATATGGTATAAACAACAAAGATATTTTTGAAGAGTTCTTACCAAATATTTTGCACGAAAGTGGGAGTTTTACAATACTTACTGAAAGCCTAAATTACCAAGCTGTAGCACTTACAAAAAAATTTGGAAGACATAGAATTTCAATAGATGATTGTTATCGATATGGCAGAACTTTAAAACAAAAGGCAAATCAACCTGCAATAGCAAATATTTTATATGGTGGTCAATGGGGGAAAGAAAACTTAGGTAACATAAATCCTACTGACGGTTGGGATTTTAGAGGATCCGGACCTATGCAAATAACGGGCAGATATTTGGGAACAAAATTTATGAACTATTACAATAATCGATTTAGCATTGGCTATTCTCTTATAAGAGTATTTGAATTATTACGAACTGATATCGCTTTTGGAATACATGCAGCATGTTGGGTATTCGCAATAGAAAAAAAGTTGATTGATGAAGCACTAGAAGATAATATTCTTGAAATAAGAAAATCAATAAACGGTGGAACTTTCGGAATGGATATGATCTTAAAATATACTACTCTCTGTAAAAAATATTTATGATCATCTTAAAGTAAAGGTATAAATTATGGCATCTTTAAATATAATTAGAATCATTTTAGCATTATTAATATGTTTTTTTTGCAATTTGAAACATACGGGAAATGAGAATTTCATAAGTTATAAGGGTACAATAAAATTTAAAAATAAAAATCTTCATCAATTTTGGATTATAAAAACAGGACAAGCAGTTGGACATTAATGTTAACTATTGTAATTTTTTCAACAATTCACTAATTTTTACAAAACAGGATAAGGAAACTCCATTTGGAAATTTTGGATTTGCAAAATATATACCTGAAAGCTTAACATGCTCTGCATTTAATGAGTTACGATACTTACCGAAAACAGGTGAACCTGACATGCCGCCGTAACCACCTGGTAGAAATGTGCCTATGAATTGTGGTGCTGGCTTAGGTTTTTCTCCAAGTGTAAGACCATCTATATTATAAGTCCCGCATATTAAGTAAGAAGTTAATTCATTATAATTAGGATAAGGAGTAAATTGCTTTCCAGGAAAGCCCCAAACAAACATATTGGAAGATTGATCATAATTCTGACTTCCGTCTGATTGATTTAGTTCTATATAATTAGGCATGAAATCATTTGGCAAATCTTTTATCTCGTAAATATAGAAATCTGGAGTTTTATTATTATCAATGAAAGGACTATGTTTAATGATACTTTTTAGATCAATTATATAGAATTTACTTGATTTATTTTCAGAACTTGTATATCTAATACTTAACTTATCCCAGCTGTTAGAAAGTCTTTTTTTGTTTGTCACATCTTGAGATGTAAATACATGATAAGCACTAACAAAATATTTTTTCATTTTAAATTTAATAAAAAAACCTGTTGCGTGGTCAGGTTTTTTGGAATTTAAATCAACATAATAGGAGTATTTCTTTTTATCTTCTATTAAACTGTCTTCGGAGAAAAGAAATGTTTTTAATTTTTGTACCTTCCATAATGAATCGTACGTTAAAAGCGATTTGTCTTGGTAATCAGCTGGATGATTACAGGAGAACAAAAGTACAATTGCAAGTAAAAGAAATGTGTTACTCTTCATAAGTAATTTCAGGTTTATTATTTATTACGCTACTCCCAAGCCTTATGTTTTTAGTTGCAATTACACATTAGTCACAACACCACATATCTACATATCCATCACCAATATTGCTTTTGGTAGTCTACATTCATCTATTATTGAGTAACCTTCACATTTACAATAAAATGTAGAAATTGGGCGAGGTCCCAACTCCTTTGACATATCTAATTCTATAAATATTTTAGCAAGCTAATAATTATAGAATTTAAAATTATCCTATGTGCAAAAATGAATTAATATAATTTGATGGTCAAGCAAAAGAATTCGCAACCTTTCTCAATCTTTCATGCTGCCTATCCCCTTCACCTTGAGTATAATGTTTTAATGTAATTATTGGTGTAGTATGCCCGGCCATGGCAGCAGCCGCATGAATATCTAATGTTGCAGCAGTCTCATCCAGGTTTAAATGTTTCAAACTGTAGAAGTCAGCCGTAATTCCAAGCCCACCCTTTTTTACATCAGCTTTTACATGCGTTCTCCAACGACGAGGTATTTGGTCCACTCTAATTGATTTTGGTCCAGGCTTCAATCCTATACTAAAAAGATAATCATCAGGCTTTGCGCCTATTAATAATTCTTCCCACAATGGTAGCACAACATCTTTTATGGTCCGGCTAGTCCATTTAATATTCTTCCCTTTTTTTACCAAAGGCATAAATCTTTGTCTGGCTAAGTCAACATGCTTTGCCTGTAATTTAAGAAGCTCTGTTTCTCGAGCACCTGAATGAAAGAAGATGTGTAAGAACCTCCAAAAAGTATAAGTCTTCTTTTTAAGGTGCTTGTCAATTAAAATCCGTTGATCATCTGTAAGCAGCTCCCGCAATTTCGTTTCTGTTTTCTTTTTTGAGATTTTAGAAACAGGATCTATATCGGTCGCCTCCAATTCATCCAGCTCTTTAAAAAGCATCATCAAGTATGAACGATGTTTGTTATACCGGTGTGCAGAGAAATCCTTTTTCGTTTTGCTGATATGTTCAAGTATTGCTTTAATATGTTTGCGCCTGATTTCAGAGATGGGTAACCGGTCCAGACGCATGTGCTCAGCTGCACCTTTCACATCTTTAATAACTCCCTTCAAATTACTGCGGGTACTATCTACAACATCCAACTTTGGGAGTACCTGATTAAGCGCATCAATAAATTTTGTCGACGGATCAATTTCGTAATCTGTAACTACTGGCTCAACCTTCTTTTTTGTAATTGGATTGTATCCCTCATGCTGAAGAGCCTCCATTAATTCATCGAGCAAAACTTTCACAGCTTCACGCCTTTCAGTTAAAGTTCTAAATGAATTCATGCCTTTAATAATTCGGAGAGATCCTTTTGGATATTTCTCTGCAAGCTGAGGATCGTAAAAGTAATATTGTATTCTCCAATCCATCTTTACAGATGCACCGGTGGCATTCCAATTTTTAGGAAAAACAGAAGGCTGACTGCAAGAACAGCCGTTGGGAAGTAGTAGCATTATTAACGATTTTATTAACTATTAATGAATGCTACAGTGCGAAAGTATGTCTTAAATTTAGCTGAAACACTTAACTAGTAAGTGTTTCAGCCTTGTGGTGCGAGCCGGGGTTGAACCGGCGACACATGGATTTTCAGTCCATTGCTCTACCAACTGAGCTATCACACCGTATTTCTAAAAAAGAATTTAAAGAAATATCCCCGAAGGGGCTGCAAAAATAAGGAGTTCTGGTTACATGAGCAAGTAATACAAATATTATTTATCTCCTCAATCCTGCTCATAAAAGCTAACCTGATGTTCTGCTAAAAAGGCTTTAATAATATCAACATGTATACACTGCCCAAGGTGTATAAAAGAATAATCAGAGATTTTTTTTATTTTATTATCTATCAGTATTTCTTTGTCTACCAAATCAAAACCAAGATGAAGATGCTTTGTAGAAAATTGCATACCGTAAACGGTTCCATCATTATCAAAAAGAGGTCCACCACTTTGCCCTCTTAAACCCGGAGTACTCATTTCAATACCGGTTAATTTGCCCGCATCTGCTAAAAACCGGGTTACCATTCCTTCAATAGGAAACCTTGGCGATACCTGAATACCGGTAGTTGTCCATTCAATATCATCTGCTGCTTCATTAAAAATAAAATTGGTAAACTCCGGGAAAGGAAAGCCAAGTCGGCATAAGAAATTCCCCTGTCTTATTTTGGTAGCATCTTTTAAAAATGTTGCGTGGCTGCTGTAATACAGTTTATTAAAGTCATTAAATTTTAATATTGCAAGATCTTGTGTGGGGTGTACATGGCAGGTGTAGCCAGACATGCTGTCTACACAATCAACAAATGTATTTTTTATCTGAATGATAGAATCTTCTGTATACTTATACTTTAATTCCAACCCTTTTAATCCCATTTTGTATTTTCCATCTTTGGGTAGGTTATCTCTTTCTTTTTTAAAAGCAGCGTAGTTATTATTAATTTTTTCTGAAGATGCCAGCAGATCAACCACATGCTTGCAGGTAATGGCATAACCCTCATCATTTACAAAAAACAAAGTTGCAGAACCCGGAATAATCTGTTTGCCGCCATACGTTCTTATAATACTGTTTACGGGTCTTGTAAAGTTTGCTACAGCTTCAATAGAATTTTCGAACATGAATTGTGAGTGTTAGTTTTTAGCCGGATGCAATTTGTATTTAATTTCCATACTCACTTAAAAACTTAATTCGCATTAATTTTAATTGCTCCCAGGTAAAATCTCCTTCAGAAAGTTCTTCCTGAGCTACTAAAAGATCAGAGGTCTGGCAGCCTTTAAAATAATCCATTATTTCTTCCTGCTCATACTCATCTACCATTTCATCTATGGCATACCCAAGGTTTAATTTAGTACCACTGGCAACAATAGTTTCCATTTCTTCCAGCAACTCTTCTATTTTTAAATTCTTGTTTTTAGCAATGGTTTCCAGCGTCATTTTTTTATCTACGTTCTGTATAATAAAAATCTTATTGCTGTTTTTGTTGGCAACAGATTTCATCACAAAATCATCTGGCTTTATAATGTCATTATCTTCAGCATATGTAACAATAGCATCTAAAAAAGGTTTTCCATAGCGCAAAGATTTTCCTTTACTTACGCCACTAATCTTTTCCAGTTCTTCCATTGTAGTAGGGTACATGGTTGCCATATCTTCCAACGAACTTTCAAGAAATATTACAAAGGGAGGGAGGTTTTTTTCTTTAGATACTTTCTTACGGAGATCTTTTAAAATTTGCAGTAATTTCTCATCTTTTACACTTTCTACTTCTCCTTCAGGGCCTGCAGCTTCATCATCTGCATGGGCATCTTCAAACAAATTATTTAATGCAATTTTAAATGAAGCAGGTTTTTTTAGGAAAGCTCTGCCCGCCTTTGTTATTTTTAAAACACCATACTCTACAATATCTTTATCGAGCAAGCCCTGCAGCAACATTTGCCTTATAAGGCTGTTCCATAAATGTGGTTCTTTATCATTGCCGCAGGCAAAAACATCCAATTCTTCATGACGATACATTTTTACTGCAGGTGTTGCTTTTCCTGTAAGTATCAGCAACACATATTCTATGGCAAATTGTTCACCTAAGGCATCAATGGTTTTTAAAACACAAACTGTCTCCTCTTTTGCTTCTACTTTTTCTTTAGGGGTCAAGCAATTGTCGCAATGGCCACAACTTGCACCATCATCATAATTTTCACCGAAATAATAGAGCAACGTTTTTCTTCTGCAAATACTGCTTTCTGCATAAGAAACTGTTTCATTGATAAGCTGTGCACCTACTTCTCTTTCACTTAAACTTTTATCACGCATTAAATGTTCCAGCTTGCTCACATCTTTATGAGAATAATATAAAAGACATTTTCCTTCCATACCATCTCGGCCTGCTCGGCCTGTTTCCTGATAATAATTTTCTATAGATTTTGGAATGTTGTAATGAATTACGAAACGAACATCGGGTTTATCAATGCCCATTCCAAATGCGATAGTGGCAACAATTACATTTACTTCATCATTCAAAAAAAGATCCTGTCTATGTGCCCTCAATTTTGCATCAAGCCCTGCATGGTAAGCTACTGCAGTTATACCATTGGCATTTAACATTGCTGCAAGTTCTTCAGTTGTTTTTCTGTTAAGGGTGTAAATTATACCACTCTTATTTTTGTAATTATTTATAAAACGTACAATGCTTTTATTGGTTTGTTCAAGATTTACTTTGGGTTGCACTTCGTAATAAAGATTGGCTCTGTTAAAGGAAGAGATAAAAATGTTTGGCTCTCTTAACCCAAGATTCTTTACAATATCACTTTGTACTTTTGGAGTTGCCGTTGCCGTAAGTGCAATAATGGGTACATTGGGATTTATCTGTTCGGTCATTTCTTTTAACCGACGGTATTCGGGTCTAAAATCGTGCCCCCATTCTGATATACAATGTGCTTCGTCTACAGCAAAAAATGATATATCAAGCGTTTTAAAAAACTCCACATTCTCTTCCTTGGTCATGGTTTCAGGCGCCACGTAAAGCATTTTTGTACGACCTGCAAGTAAATCATCTTTTACAAGTTTTACCTGCCCCTTGTTTAATGTACTGTTTAAAAAATGAGCAATATGATCTTTACTGCTAAAGCCACGCATAAGATCTACCTGGTTTTTCATTAAAGCAATTAACGGAGATACTACTATTGCAACTCCTTTGCTTACCATTGCCGGAAGTTGATAACACAAACTTTTGCCGCCAC
>JAYTCO010000378.1:0-3580 GCA_043736415.1 Ferruginibacter sp.
TTGCGGCACCAGTGCAATAATTCGTCTGCGGTATTAACCGGAAAAGGAAGAGAAATATCTGCCTGAGTATTATTATTTTTTGTATTTTCTTTCTTTTCCTGTGTTACAAAACCACCGCCTATGGAATAATATGTTTCTGCAAAATTATTTCCATCATTTAGTGATACTAAAAAAGTAAGTGCATTTGGATGATAGGGCAAAGTTTCGGTAAAAAGAAATTCAATATCATCAGATGGAATAAAATCTATTTCATGTCTGCCGGCAAGCAAAAGTTTTTGCATACTTTTTATATCAGCAATTTTTGCATCAATATTTTCAACATCAAATGTTACAGGATCATCGCCGCTTAAGCCAAGCTGCACAGCAATGGCCGTGCCATGCCCAACACCGGTTTTAGCCAGAGATCCATATAACAAAACTTCAATAGCTGTTACGCTGTTTAAAATATTTTTTACTTCAAGTTGTTTTATGAATAATTGAGCTGCACGCCATGGACCAAGCGTGTGACTACTGCTTGGCCCTACGCCAATTTTAAACATATCAAATACAGATATAGATTCGTGTGCCACAAAAAAAATTTATAAAAAAGTTATAGGGATTTTAGAACCCAAATTAACTTTAAGAAATGATATTAATTAACCGATTTTACCGTGATTAAAAACTTTAAATAAGAATTAGCAGGTATTGGCCCCGATGCCTGCGAACCATATCCTAAAGATGGTGGAATATACAAAGTAACTGTTCCGCCTGCCTTTACAAGCGGCAAAACCAACTGCCAACCTGCTATTAAATTATTTAAACTCGATACAAATGGATAATTTGGTTTAGATGCATCAAACTGAGCACCATCAGAAGTTCCGTTTATTAGTTTACCAACGTAATCAACCGAAATAGATGAACATAAATTAGGTGATGAACCAGTACCCTGAGAAGTAATTACATAATACATTCCATTTTTTTGGCTTGCAGTTATGTTATTAGCTGTCAAATAATTTTGCAGGTAAGCACTTTCTGATGCTGATGCAGTTGTGGTGGGAGCTACAGATTTACAACCATCATTTTTTTTACAGCCCAAAGCTGCCAATGCTAAAAAAGCACTTACAAAAAACCATTTTTTCATTTGTCTTTATTTTATTTATTATTAGGAATATTAGTTGAAGGTAATGGCTGCATTTGTTCCATTTTTTTTTCTTTGTATTTTATTTCTTTGTAAAGCTGTTCATTCATCTCCCATTTAAAATGCATTCTTGTAAATGCATAAAAAAATATTGCTATAAAAACTGCAATTGTTACAATTACAAACGTTTCAGGAGAAGTTTTTGAAATTTTAGTATACCATTCAGGTAAAAAAAGATATACACACGCAATCAATAAAAGAATTGGAAGACCAAACATACAGGCCATGGGCAAGCCTCTTAAAAGTTTACTGCTAAATGTACTGTGCAGTTCTTTATTTTTATCCCAAAAGGCTAAAAATCGGGTTTCATCGTCGGTAAGCATTTTGCAAAAATAATTGAATTTAACCGTTTGCTTGGCTATATTCTTATTTACTTGTAGGTTTGTTAATTATATTTTTAAAAGGAAAATAAAGCATTGATGAAAACGGAGCAACTGATAGTTCAATACCTGTACAGCAACAAAAAAGTAACATTACAAGATATAGGCGTATTTAATATTACATCTGAAATAATTATACCTGAAGACAGTGACAAGGATATTGTTTTACCCGCAGATACTATACAGTTTGTATATGATCCAAAAGCTCCTGTTGATGATGGTTTGGTTGCATTTATAATGGAAAGTACCCGTAAAATAAAACCACTTGCTTACTCCGATCTTGAATCTTTTATTATTTTAAACAAACAGTTTTTAAACATAGGTAAGCCATTGGTTTTTGAAGGAATGGGAACTTTGCAAAAAACGCAGGGTGGAGATTATGCGTTTACCCAGGCAGCAACATCACATGTTACTACAGAGGAATTGCCTAAAATAATAACTGAAAAGCTGAAGGAAAAAATAACTTTTGCTACCCCCCAAAAAGAAAAAAACGGAGCCAACAATAAAAATGTATTATGGCTTTTATTGGCCGTGATTATTGTATTAGGTACGGTTGCAGCAATATTTTTCTTTAATAAAAACAAGGCTGATGAAAAGACCTTAGCCTCAACAGAAAATGCAGTTACAGACACTTTACCTGTGGTAAAAAAAGATACTGTTTTAAGACAAAATGTCCCAGTCCCTCCTGTAACCGGTGCATTAAAAGACAACAATACTTTTTTTGTAGTTATAAAAGAATACACAGATTTTGCAACTGCAGAAAAAAGTTTAAAGAGATATTTAAGTTTGGGAAACAGCGTCATTTTATCAACCAAAGATTCAATAAACTTTAAATTACGCATGCAATTTATTAACCCGTTAAATGATACATTAAGAATAAAAGATTCACTGTCAAAGCATTTTCAGGCGAAAGCTTACGTAGAATTGCCGTAGTTGTAAAAGCATTTACCAAAACATAATTAATTCATAAGTCTCTTGTAAAAAGAGACTTATTGTTTTTTAAGGGTAGGATGTTTGTAAAAATAAAAAATGGAATATTTCAGTGGATCAACAAGAATTTTAAAACCCGTACTGCAAATATTTTATTGGTAGCAGTTAAATTTTTAATTCTTATAATTATATAACTTACGAAACCTAAACTAACCAAGACTTTATGAAAAAACTTTTTATTTTTCTTTTTTTCATCGCCATTCAATCAGGCATATTTGCACAGGATTTAAGTTATTATTTGCCGGACAGTGTTACTTACAATAAGGCAATTCCAACACCAAAAGAGATTATTTTTCATAATCCTGGAGAGTGGCATGTAACCCACGACCGCCTTGTAAATTACATGAAAGCCATTGCTGCAGCTGCGCCTGAAAGAGTAAAGCTGGAAACGATGGGCTATACATATGAAAACCGCCCGCAGGTTTTGCTCATCATTACTTCTCCAAAAAACCAACTTCGTCTGGAAGAAATACGGCTTCAGCATTTGCAATTATCAGATCCTAAAAAATCTGAATCGGTAAATATTGAAAACATGCCAATAGTTGTTTGCATAGGCCATTCAATACATGGCAACGAACCAAGTGGAGCAAATGCAAGCTTGATAAGCGCCTATTATCTTGCAGCTGCTCAAGGTAAAAATATAGATGAATTACTCGATAATGTTGTCATTCTATTTGATCCATCTTTTAACCCTGATGGATTGCAACGTTTTTCTACTTGGGCAAACCAGCACAAAAGTAAAAACCTTGTAAGCGATCCAAATTCAAGAGAATTTAATGAGGTTTGGCCCGGCGGCAGATTTAATCATTATTGGTTTGATCTTAACCGTGACTGGTTGCCTGCTGTGCATGTTGAAAGCCAAAACAGGTTGAAATGGTTTCACAAATGGAAACCAAATATTCTAACAGATCATCATGAGCAAGGCAGCAATGCGACTTTCTTTTTTCAGCCGGGTGTTCCCTCAAGAGTAAACCCACTCACTCCTCAAAAAAACCAGGAATTAACAGGCAAACTTGCAAAATACCATGCGGCA
>JAYTCO010000379.1:0-3579 GCA_043736415.1 Ferruginibacter sp.
CTAAGATAATTCCTCCCCTTTGGGGAGGTTAGGAGGGGCTTCTGCTCCTTGCATTCTAAAAGTAAGCGCTGCAAAATCTTCAATACTTAAAACCTCTGCCCGTTTATTAAATAATTCATCCTGTAATTCTTCCTGTGTAAACAATGATTTTACAGCATTGCGCAGGGTTTTACGCCTTTGCTGAAATGCTGTCTTAATTAATACTTTGTATGCTCTTTCTGATTTTACAACCAAAGGTTCTAATTTTCTTGTAAGCCTTATTACACCACTCATTACTTTTGGCGGAGGATTAAAACTTTCAGGTGGAACATCAAACAGATATTCAATATCGTAAAAAGGCTGGATAAGTGCGCTCGTAACACCATATATTTTATTCCCGGGTTTGGAAGCAACTCTTAGTGCAACTTCTTTTTGAAACATGCCTATTACAACCGGAACTTCATCTTTCCAGTCAAGTATTTTAAACAAAATTTCTGTTGAAATATTATAGGGAAAATTACCGATGATGGTAAATTTTTCTTCGAAAGGTTTTTCAATCTGCAAAAAATCTTCGTGTATAATTTTATCGTTTAAGACAGGATATTTTTGTTTAAGAAGCGGAACTTTTTCATCATCAAGTTCTACCGCCTTAAAATTTATGTTTTCAATTTTTATTAATTCTTTTGTAAGTGCGCCCCCACCGGGTCCTACTTCTAATAAATTTGTAAATGAATTTTCCCTCAAAGCATCAACAATTTTCTTTATTACAAGGTCATCCTTTAAAAAGTGTTGCCCAAGCGATTTCTTCAACTTATACATGCCGCAAAAATACAATAAAAAGGTACCTGCAATTTCAATAAACAAGCTTTTAAAATAATCAACTTATCATTTTATACATTGATTTTGTAAAAGCATCGCATAATGGAAGTAAAAAAGACGATAAATAAAAATTACGCATAATTTTGTAATAATATATACATCCGAAATATGAGTACTGTTGATTTTAAACCTGTAATAGGAATTAGTTGTGGAGACATAAATGGAATTGGTCCCGAGATTATTGTAAAAACTTTTAGTGACAGCCGTATGCTGGATATTTGCACACCCGTTATTTTTGGCAATAATAAGGTTTTAAATTTCTACAGGAAAACACTGTCTGAAAACAACATTACTTTTAATATTGCGAAAGATTCGACCCATATAAATACCAAACAAGTTAATGTTTATAATTGCTGGGAAGATGATGTTGCTGTTACTCCCGGAGAACTTAATGAAACAGGTGGAAAATATGCATTACTTAGCCTTACAACTGCAGCAGGTGCTTTAAAAGAAAATATGATTGACGGCCTTGTGACTGCACCAATTCATAAAAAGAATATTCAAAGCGATGAATTTAATTATACAGGGCATACACCTTATTTAAAAAATCTTTTTGAAGTAAAAGATGTTGCGATGATGATGGTGGCAGATAATATGAAAGTTGCATTGCTTACCGAACATGTTGCTATAAAAGATGTTGCACAATTTATTACTAAAGAAAATATTTTAAGCAAGCTCAAAATCATAAACGATTCTCTTAAAAAAGATTTTGGCATAAATAAACCCAAGATTGCCGTGTTGGGTTTGAACCCGCATACAGGAGATGGTGGCCTGGTAGGGAAAGAAGAAATTGAGGTTATAAAACCCGCTCTAGAGGAAGCCAATAAAAAAGGGATTTTTTGTTTTGGACCTTACAGCGCTGATGCATTTTTTGCAAGAGGCAGTTATGAAAAATTTGATTGTGTTTTGGCCCTATATCATGATCAGGGATTAATACCTTTTAAATCTCTAGCGTTTGGGGAAGGTATTAATTATACCGCAGGTATTGAAGGAGTACGTACATCACCGGACCATGGAACTGCATTTGATATTGCCGGAAAAGGAATTGCTGATGAAGCCTCTTTTAGAGAAGCAATATTTAAATGTGTTGATATTGTAAATATGAAAAATGAGATTAAAGGTCAATATGCTAATCCGTTAAAAAAGAGAAGTGCTTTTGTGCTGAGAAACGTAGTGGATGAGAAAATTATTTTAGAGTAATTTTTTACAGCATGTTCTAAAGGCGACACTGGAGTTAGCAATACTTCTATTTAAAAAATTCATCCTCTACACCTTTATTCACAATATAATTACTAAAAGTAATTTCTGCTCGGCCTTTTTTTCCTTTTAATTTATTGGCTGCAGTTGGGGTTGCGCCATCATCGAAATCGAACGTAATTCCTTTTGGAAGTTTGTAATCTTTTGCATTAAAAGAGAAAATAATTTTATCGGGCAAACCAAAGGATGCATATTTTCCATAAGTCATTTCCAACTCGTAAGTTCCATTGTCTTTTGTGGTAGTTTTTGCTTTTTTAATAAGGCTTGTAGCTTCGTCAATATAAACCGTGCTCAACACAACATCGCTATTATCATCAGTAGGTAATAGTTTAGCAACCCTTACAATTGTACCCGCAATCTTATCTGTACCTGCATCTATTACCGTAAATTTATTTGTACCTGTTAAGTTGGTAAGGTTGATGCTTACAGCGCCTTTCGGTATAAATGATATTCCTTTTTCGCTTTTTACTTTTAGTTTATTGGGCTTCTTAAAATAAACGCTCACATTGGCAATGGGCACTTTTAAAAAAGCTACATTGGTTTTCATACGGCCAGTAGCTTTGTAATCATTTACTGATTCTATGGTGGATTTTGCTTTTGCAAGAAGTACATTTATATCTTGCTGGGCCGATGCTTTTATACTGCAGAAAAGAAAGAATATGATGGATATTTTTTTCATAATTGTGATTAAGATTTTATTGCTACTGAGAGTTTTTTGCTCACAGATTTAAAAAGATTGATACAGATAAAAAAAAATAATTCAGTAATGTTTAATATTTAGCTGAAGATGAAATGTGCGACGCCACAACTGCTCCTCATTGCTGTTGTTCTTGTTTGGTTAATGATTTTTTGCAAAAAAATTATTATCCCGTATTTAGGTAAGAATATCTTTTCGCTTAAAAAACCAAACGGCTCCTCCAAATAAAACGCCAATATGTGCTAAAAGAATTAACAGACTATTTCTAATGGCGGGCCAATTTTCCATACTTCCTTTAATTGGTACATTATCTGCATCTATCGCTATGTAAAAAAAACCCTTCCAGCCAACGAGGTACGATGTAAAGAGCCATGGCCTTACGTTTTTATCAATTATTGGAATATTTAAATTTGAAATAATCGTACACACAATTACAATACAAACGGTGGCAACAATTGGCCCGATAGAATTTTCTGCAAATACTGACAAGAATAAAGCGAGGGCGGCAATGACGGTTAATGCAACGGCGGCATAAGCAAAAGCTGCGAGGTAACGCCACATTACATCGTCCTGCATAATTTGTAATATTTGAGACTCTGTATCTTTTGCTCTAAAAACCAGCAGATCATTTGTGCCAAAAATGGCCATGCTTAAAAATAACGCCAGGATCGCCATAAAAACCAACAAGGCGACTGTATAAATTATAGACGCAAAAAATTTAACGCCAATTATTTTTGCACGGCTTATGGGTTTGGTTAACAATAAAC
>JAYTCO010000380.1:0-8395 GCA_043736415.1 Ferruginibacter sp.
TGCTGCCGGTATTGTTACTAAAATTATTGATGGGGTAGATGGGATTTTAAATACAAGTAACAATATCTTAAAAATAAGAGTTGTAAGAAATGCTGCAAACCTTTGGACATTATCCCGTGACATAACAAACACTGGAAACAATTATTTTATAGAAGGTACCGTTACGGATAATACTTATAGTAACTCCTCATTTTTTGGCATTCTCATCAGGCAAAGCACATCCACTCTTTTTCAGAATCACTTCTTTGATGATATACAAATACAGACTTTTGTACCTGATGTTACGCCGCCTGCTATTAGTTCTGTTACTGCATTGTCAGCAACAACAGTTGATGTATTGTTTAACGAATCGGTTGATCCTGCAAGCAGCCAGACTACCGCAAATTATATTGTCAGCAATGGCGTAGGATCTCCTGCCACTGTGGTGAGAGATACGGGTAATACATCATTACTACACTTAACTTTTGCAGCCAATATTCCTGCACGGACAAACCTTACCATTACCATTAATGGCGTAAAAGATCTATCAAATAATACTTTAATCAATGGCACAAATACATTCATTTATTTTGTTCCTCTGCAATACGATGTTGTAATAGATGAGCTGATGGCTGACCCAACACCAGTTGTTGCTTTGCCTGCAAACGAATGGCTAGAACTTAAAAATACTTCTGCATTTCCCATCAATTTACTCAACTGGAAACTCGGTAAAGCAACCGGGGAAAGTGGTGCAATGCCTGCTTATATTTTACCTGCCGGTGGATATATAATTGTTTGTGCCGCCAGTGCAGTTGCTGCTATGAGTGTCTTCGGTCCTGTTATTTCTGTAACGAGTTTCCCATCTTTAAATAATGATGCTGATCGAATTTATTTGCGTTCGTCACAAGGGGTAATTATACATTCTGTAAACTATACCGATGCTTGGTATAAAAACGAATTAAAGAAAGGGGGTGGCTGGTCGCTGGAAATGATTGATACCAAAAACCCTTGCACCGGCATCAATAACTGGAAAGCAAGTACCGATGTAAGAGGTGGCACACCGGCTGCAAAAAACAGTGTAGATGCCGTGAATGCAGATATAGTTGCACCAAAATTATTGCGTGCTTATGCGCCCGATCCTAGACATGTAACCTTGGTATTTGATGAACCGGTTGACAGCACCAGCGCAGCCTCAGCAGCCAGTTACAGCTTAAGCGATGGAGTTTCCATTACAAATGCATTGCCCTTATCTGTCTCGTTTGACAGAGTTTCGCTCACACTTTCAGCACCACTTATTGCAAATAAAATTTATACCATTACTGCAAATACGGTTACAGATTGTTCAGGTAATGCAATTGGCAGCAGTAAAACGGCAAGGGTTGGTTTAACCGCACGTACAGATAGTTTTAATATTGTTGTAAACGAAATATTGTTCAACCCAAAAGCAAATGGCACGGACTATGTGGAGTTTTATAACCGCAGTAAAAAAATACTTAACCTAAAAAATACTTACATAGCCAATAGAAATACAGCCGGGGCAGTTTCAGGTATTGCACAGTTTACCACAGAAGATTATTTGTTTTTCCCCGGTGATTATATTGTTGTAACGGAAGATCCATCGCTTGTAAAAAGAGATCATGTTGCCAATGATGGAAATGCATTTTTGCAGATAAAGACAATGCCTTCTTTTAATGATGATAAAGGAAATGTAATTGTTTTAAATGAACAGGGAATTGTAACTGACGAAGTAAAATACAGTGCCAAATGGCATTTCGCATTAATAAGCAACGAAGAAGATGTAGCGCTGGAAAGAATAAATCCGGATGCTTCTAGCGTACAAAGTAATTTTCACAGTGCATCCTCCAGCGTAGGTTACGGCACACCAACGTATAAAAATTCGCAAAATAGAATTGATTTGGAAGTGCAGGGAGATATTACAATTACGCCGGCAATTGTTAGTCCTGATAACGATGGCATAGATGATTTTGCCACCATACAATACAGTTTTCCTGAGCCGGGTTATGTTGCCAACATTACCATATTTGATGCAGCAGGCAGGCCTGTTAGATATTTGGAACGGAATGCCTTAAGCGGAGTAAAAGGTCATTACCGTTGGGATGGGCTTGGAGAAAAAATGCAAAAGTTGCCCGTAGGACTTTATATTATTTATACAGAAGTATTTAACCTGCAGGGTAAAACCAAGAAGTTTAAAAATACGATTGTGGTAGCGAGAGGATTGCAATAAAACGCTTGTTGTAGACCTAGCTCATTATTTAATGATTTAATTTGAAAAGCAAGCCTTGTGAATAGGAATTGTAAGATTCAGATATCAAAGTATTTTTATAATAGGCTTTAAGATATTCATACTTGTTAGCACATTTTTCTTTTTTTGCCTTATACACAAGCTTTAATGTGTCGAAAGTGTTATAGTTGTACTTAATATAGATATATTTTGTTTGTTCGCTGTCAAAAGCAGCTTGGTCATCGCTAGGAATAAAAATTGGATAAATATCTACCACATAAAACCTTTTCAATGGATTTATAGGGTCTTGGTTCAATTTATAGGGCGTCGTCAATAAATGCCCTTGTGAATCTTTGACCCGTAAACTATCTATTTTATATGGTGAGAGATTTGTGTTTTCCGGATAGAAATATTCGTTGTTGGCAGTATGGAAAAAGGTAATGGTTAGTCCGGCTCCTTCAATACCTCTTGATTCAATGCATGGTTTACCACAACTGGAAAGCAGAATTATCAAGAATACAAATAGCAGTATTTTTTTCATAAAAATTAAATCGTGTTTAAGTATTTTTATTTAATACTGTAAATTAGTTTGTCTGTGTCACCCCGCAATACCACTAAGGGGTAAATTTTTGCAGGCATCAGGATTACATACATCATGGGGTTTTGTTTAGACAATCAACAATGCACAGACTTTACAAAGCCCTTTTCATTAGTACTAATAATTTCATTACTGATAAAATATTTTATCTTGCCACCCAATGAATTTGTTGTCAAAATCAATATCATTTCTTGCAAGGTTACGATACAGTCGCATACACAATTGGATATACCATCCTGCAGCAGCACAGCGGGAAGTACTTCAATCTTTAATTACTGATGCGCAATACACCGTGTTTGGTAAGCAATACAATTTTGCAAAAATGTTTACTGTAAAAGAATTTAAAGAGCGGGTTCCCTTATCAGATTATGAACAGATGAGTCCTTACATAGAGCGGATGATGAAGGGTGAAGAAAATGTATTGTGGAATACGCCGGTGAAATGGTTTGCAAAAAGCAGTGGCACTTCTAATGATAAAAGCAAGTTCATTCCTGTAAGTGAAGAAAGCCTAAAAGAGAACCATTTTAAAGCAAGCAAAGATGTGCTTACAAAATATTACAACAACTTTCCATCAAGCGATTTACTTACGGGTAAAAGCCTTGTGGTAGGTGGATCTCACCAGATAAGCCAACTGAGCGATGACATACAGTGTGGCGATTTGAGTGCTGTATTGATGCAGAATTCTCCGTTTTGGGGACAATGGCTACGAACGCCGGAATTGAGTATTGCCTTACTGGATGAATGGGAAAATAAAATTGAACAATTAGCTCAGGCAACTTCAGTAGAAAATGTAACCATGCTTGCTGGTGTACCCACCTGGACTTTGCTTTTGCTGAAAAGAATACTGGAAATAACGCAAAAGCAAACCATAAAAGAAGTGTGGCCAAACCTGGAATTGTACATCAACGGTGGCGTATCCTTTATCCCCTATCGCCAGCAATTTGAAGCCATCATTGGCAAACCAATTAACTATTTAGAAATTTACAATGCCAGCGAAGGTTTTATTGCCGGGCAGGAAAAACCTGACGATAATGGCATGCTCTTGTTTACAGAGCATGGTATTTTTTATGAATTTATGCCGCTGGAAGAATATAAAAAAAGTCACCCAAAAACCCTGGGGTTAAAGGCTGTGCAGTTAAATAAAAATTACGCAATTGTCATCAGTACAACAGGTGGTTTGTGGCGCTATGTTATGGGCGATACGATTGAGTTTACTTCTTTAAATCCCTACAAAATAAAAATTACCGGCAGGTTAAAACATTATATGAATGCTTTTGGCGAAGAAGTAATTGTAGATAATGCAGATGTAGCCATTGCAGCAGCAGCTCTCAAAACAAATGCAGTTGTAAAAGATTATACTGCTGCACCCATTCACTTTACAGCCAACAGCAACGGTGCACATGAGTGGTTAATAGAGTTTGACAAAGCGCCGGAAAACCTTTCACTTTTTACAAAAGAAATGGATGCCGCTTTAAAAGCTGTAAACAGCGATTACGAAGCAAAACGCCATAAGGATATTGCACTTCGTATGCCTGTAGTGCATGCTTTAAAGGCGGGAACATTTACAGAGTGGCTTCGCACAAAAGGTAAGGTTGGCGGGCAGCACAAAGTGCCAAGGTTAAGCAACGAAAGAAAAATTGTAGAAGAAATTCTGGCATTAAAATAATAACCAAATTTTAAAATATCGTTTATCAGTACAAAATACTTTTTGCAAAACATTTATTTTTACCTAAATATTTAAAACCAACACTACATGAAATTACTTCACTTGCTAATTTTTATGATTGTTTTTGTGTGCAGTTCATTTGCGCAGAACAATACAAAAAGATCATTAAAACCTACAGATGTTTATAAAATAAAAACCATTGGGGATCCTCAAATATCGCCTGACGGAAAATGGGTGGCATACGTTTTAAGTGCGGTTGATACCGGCAAAGACAAACGCAACAGCGATATATGGATGATTAGCTGGGATGGAAAAGAAAACCTGCAAATGACGAATACTGAAGACGGAGAATCAAGCCCAAGATGGAGCCCTGATGGTAAATACCTTTCGTTTTTAGCATCGAGAAATGCTGACAAACATTCCCAGGTATGGTTGATGGACAGAAGAGGTGGTGAGGCAAAAAAACTTACAGATATAAAAGGCGATGTTGGAGAATATACCTGGAGCCCCGATGGTAAAAAAATTGCCATGAGCATACTCGATCAGGATTTTACTGATACATCAAAAACTAAAACAAGATTACCTTATGTAATGGATCGTTATCATTTTAAACAAGATAGAGATGGCTGGATTGAAAACAGATTTAACCACTTGTATGTTTTTGATTTGGACAGCAAAAAAATGGACACATTAACCAAAGGCAACTTTAATGAAACTGCACCGCAATGGAGTCCTAATGGAATGCAACTTGCCTTTGTAAGCAACCGTACTACAGACCCCGATAGAAATGATAATGAAGATATTTGTTTAATGAATGCGGAGAAAAATGCTGCAATCAAAAAACTGACTGATTGGCCGGGTGCTGATAAAAACCCAAAATGGAGTCCTGATGGCGAAACCATTGCCTACACAAGTACTTCGAGCAACCTTAATTTTACAATGTACGGTCAAAATGGTATTTCGCTGGTAACGCCGGCCACAGGAGTTATCAGGTCATTGGCAGGAACGGTTGATAGAAACGTAAGCGATTTACAATGGACAAATGACGGTAAAAATATTATCTGTTTAATTACGGACGACAGAAAGCAATATGTTGGAAATGTTTCTCTGGCCACAAATGTTTTGTCAACAATTGTTGGAGATGAAAGGAGTTTTTCAGACATACAAATAAACAGTTCTGGAAATACGGTTGCAACAGTTTTGAGTGAACCACAATTGCCCGGTGAATTGTATGTAATAGAAAATAAACAATTGAGAAGGCTTACACATATTCAGGATTCTATAACAAACCAAATTGAGTTTTCTAAAGCCGAAGGTTTTACATCTGTAAGTAAAGATGGTGCAAAAATATCCGGCATATTATATCGCCCCGTAAATGCTGTTGCAGGTAAAAAACTTCCAACAATTATTTTTATACACGGTGGTCCGGTTGGTCAGGATGATTACGGCTTTGATCTTTCCCGCCAAATGCTTGCTGCTGCCGGTTATGCGGTAGCGGCAGTAAATTACAGAGGCAGTAATGGTAGAGGAATAGAATTTACAAAAGCCATTTATGCAGACTGGGGCAATAAAGAAGTACTCGATATTTTAGGGGCGGCAGACTACCTGGTAAAAATGGGTATTGCAGATGAAAACAATATGGGCATTGGTGGATGGAGTTATGGAGGTATACTTACCAATTATACAATTGCCAGCACTACCAGGTTTAAAGCTGCAGCAAGTGGTGCGGGCAGTTCCTTACAATTAAGTATGTATGGTGTAGATCAATATGTATCGCAGTATGAAACCGAGCTGGGTGCACCATGGAAAAATCCAAAGAAATGGATGGATTTATCCTATCCTTTTTTTAATGCAGATAAAATTAAAACACCTACGCTTTTTATGGCAGGCGAAAAAGATTTTAATGTGCCTTCTGCAGGCTCTGAGCAAATGTACCAGGCGTTGCGTTCATTAAATATTCCTACACAATTAATCATTTATCCGGGGCAGTTTCATGGCATCTCAAAACCATCTTATCAGGTAGATCGTTTTGAACGGTACATTAAATGGTTTGATAAATATTTGAAATAAATTTATTCAGCAGAAATAAAAACTCAATTCGGCAGAAATAATGATACCCATTAAATTTGCAGGCATACACAACAATTAAAGATGAAACTTTTAGAAAATAAAACCGCTGTCATTACCGGGGCAGCAAGAGGTATTGGAGAAGCAATAGCAATAAAATTTGCTGAACAGGGTTGTAATGTAGCTTTTACTTATGTTAGTGACAGCAGCACTGACAAAGCAAATTTATTGGTTGGAAAACTAACAGCAATGGGCGTAAAGGCAAAAGCTTACCAGACCAATGCCGGTGATTACGCAGCTGCTGAAATTTTTGTAGCAGATGTAATAAAAGAATTTGGGCAGATTGATATTTGCGTTAACAATGCAGGTATCTCCAAAGATAATTTACTGCTGCGCATGACGCCTGAGCAGTGGGATGATGTAATGAACGTAAATCTAAAGAGCGTTTTCAACATTACAAAACAGGTTATAAAACCTATGATGAAAGCACGCAGTGGCAGCATCATAAATATGAGTAGTATAATAGGCGAAACAGGCAATGCAGGCCAAAGTAGTTATGCAGCAAGCAAAGCAGGTATAATTGGCTTCACTAAGAGCATAGCAAAAGAATTAGGAAGCAGAAATATACGCTGCAATGCAATAGCACCGGGCTTTGTAGAAACAGATATGACGAGCTATTTAAAAGAAGGTGAAGCATCCGATAAATACAAAGCTTCTATACCGCTCGGTAGGTTTGCCAGTGCGGAAGACATCGCCAATACAGCACTTTTTCTTGCATGCGATATGGGTAATTATATAACAGGGCAAACCATAAGTGTTTGCGGCGGATTGAATATTTAAAATGACAAACGAAGAGATTATAATTGTGCCTTATATAAATGAATATAAGGAGCATATAAAAGCACTGAATTATGAATGGCTGGAGAAGTATTTTTTTATAGAGCCAGGGGATGTTGAGCAATTGTCTGACCCGCAATCTTATATTATTGACAAAGGCGGCCATATTTATTTTGCAAAATACAAGGATGAAATAGTAGGTACTTCTTCATTAATGAAAAAAGGTATTAGCGAATATGAACTAGCAAAAATGGCGGTAACTGAAAAATTTAAAGGGCAGGGTATAGGGCAAATGCTGTTGGAACATTGTTTGTGTGAAGCCGTAAAATTAAATGCAACAAAACTCACTTTATTTTCAAATAACAAATTACAATCAGCCATTCATCTTTACAAAAAGTTTGGCTTTATCGAAGTAACATTACCTTCCGAAATACATTACGAAAGGGCTGATATTATGATGGAAAAATATTTATAAATTTTTAGAATCCATTAGAAATAGAATAAATTTAACCTTTGGAATTAAGCAATCATTTGTTCTAAAACTTTTGATGTTTATATTTGCACGTCTAATGAAAAAAATAATTTCTATATTTCTACTTATCATCATCAGCATTCAATGTCTTCCTGTAAAAGAGCTGGGTAGGTGTATTTTTGAAAGCAGCTTTGTTGAAGATGACGCTTGTAACAGCGTAGAAAAAAAAGATATAAAAGAATTTTCTAAAGAATTTTTTAGTTCAGATTATTGTGTAGAGCCAACTTTATCGCTCATTATTTTAGTTGATACTGAAAATATAAATTTTTATAAAAACCCCTTCGCTGATTTAAGTATTCAGCCACCAAATGCTTAATGCATTTTTTTTTAATTTTTTAATTCAATGCATATCTTTTTGAAGAAAGTATGCGTTTAGAATACTTTTTATACATGCAAAAATATTTTAAAACCATTGGCAGTGATTTGCCATCGGCACTGGTTGTTTTTTTAGTTGCTATTCCTCTGTGTTTAGGA
>JAYTCO010000381.1:0-3578 GCA_043736415.1 Ferruginibacter sp.
TTTTGGTATTAATTGATGTTCTATTATTTTCTTAAAAATCCGCCATTCTCCACCCTCAAAATCTATTTTTATTATGTCGAAATTTTGCTGTAGAATTTCACGAAATAGAAAAAAATAAAATCACTTTAAAGAAATTTTAAATTGTTTTGAGAACAATGGATTTGAAAAAGAAAAGCGGAATGAAGTGATTTATTTTTATAAAAATATTTAGAAGACAGAAAGAATCATAATAATTTATGTCAGAAAAAAAACCAAATTTTAAAGTAACCATTGATAACATTACTATAGATGTAGTACCAGGTACAACCGTACTAAATGCTGCACGTATGATTGGTGGCGATGTTACCCCGCCTGCAATGTGTTATTACAGCAAGCTGGAAGGAAGTGGTGGTAAGTGCAGAACCTGTTTAGTTGAAGTGGCTGCCGGTTCAACAGCCGATCCCCGTCCTATGCCGAAGTTGGTGGCAAGTTGTCGTACCACAGTTATGGATGGAATGATTGTAAAAAATATTACCAGCGAAAAAGTACAGGATGCCAGAGCCGGTGTGGTAGAACTTTTACTAATTAATCATCCGCTTGATTGTCCTATTTGTGACCAGGCAGGTGAATGTCATTTACAGGATCTGGGCTATGATCATGGCCGTGCAGGAACCCGTTACCAGTTTGCAAGAAGAACATTTGTAAGAGAAGATATTGGTCAATACATACAACTGCATATGACGAGGTGTATACTTTGTTACAGATGCACTTATGTTGCAGATCAAATTACAGATAAGCGAGTTCATGGTATAGTTGACCGTGGCGATCATGCAGCCATTTCTACCTATATTTCAAAAGCGGTAGATAATGATTTTAGTGGGAACATGATTGATGTTTGTCCGGTTGGCGCATTAACAGACAAAACATTCCGTTTTAAAAACCGTGTATGGTTTACAAAACCCGTAGATGCACATCGCAATTGCGAAAACCCTAAATGTTGTGGTAAAGCTACGTTGTGGCTGAGAGGCAATGAAGTATTTAGAGTAACTGCCCGCAAAGATGAATGGGGTGAAGTACAGAGTTATGATGGTAAACCGGGGTGGATATGCAACACCTGTAGATTTGATAAAAAAGAAACAGCAGATTGGACAATTGAAGGTGTAACAACCATTAGCCGTCATTCTGTTATTGGTGCTAACAAATATAAAGTTCTAAACAAACCACAGGAAACCATGACGAAAGTAATGAGTGGACGCAGCCCTAAATTGTTGATGGATATACATTCTGTAAGTGAAGTAAACAGAGAAGGCTTAGAGTTAAGTGAAATTGACGGTCCTGCGCATTCAACTGATTTTATACAGATGCCCGAAGTAAAAGAATTTGGTAACCAATAATAAAATTAAGAATATCCATTAATTATGTTTCTATCCATCGAACTTGCAACCATCATAGAAAAACTCGTACTCATTGTAATAGTGGTAATGGGATCATTGGTAGTTGCCATGTACACGACTTTTGCAGAACGTAAAGTGGCCGGTTGGTTACAGGATCGTCCGGGGCCAAATAGAGCAGGGCCCTTTGGTATGTTTCAACCATTGGCAGATGGATTAAAACTTTTTTTTAAAGAAGAAATTATTCCCAACTTTTCATCGAAGGCACTATTTGTAATGGGACCTGCTCTTGCAATGATGACAGCAATTATGACAAGCGCTGTTATTCCCTGGGGCGATAAAGTTCATTTATTCAACAGAGACATTTCACTGCAAATTGCAGATATAAATATTGGTATACTCTATGTTTTTGGCGTGGTAAGTTTAGGCGTATATGGGATTATGATTGGTGCGTGGGCCAGTAACAACAAATACTCATTAATGGGAGGTTTGCGTGCCGCCTCGCAAATTATCAGTTACGAACTTGCCATGGGTATTTCTATCATCGCTTTGCTCATGTTTACAGGCACATTAAGTTTAAAAGAAATGGTTTTGCAGCAACAGGCAGGGCATTGGAATATTATTTACCAGCCGCTTGGTTTTTTGATTTTTATTATTTGTGCATTTGCAGAATGTAATCGTACTCCTTTTGATCTTGCAGAAGCAGAGAGCGAATTAATTGGTGGTTACCATACAGAATATTCATCTATGAAATTGGGGTTTTATCTTTTTGCAGAATATATAAATATGTTTATCAGCAGCGCTGTAATGGCAAGTTTATATTTTGGCGGTTATGATGTGCCGTTTTTTAATGAAGCCGCACATGCAGACATGGGCAATTGGCTTGCGCTTATTGGGCTTGGAGCATTTTTAATAAAGATTGTGATTTTTATTTTCATATTCATGTGGGTACGTTGGACGGTTCCAAGGTTTCGGTATGATCAACTTATGCATTTGGGATGGAGAATTTTAATTCCATTAGCATTGTTTAATATGCTAGCTACAGGCGGCGCAATTTTATATTTTGGAAAATAAAAGTTTTAAAAGAAAATTATAATCGCAATTAATAAAGAAATTTAAACCACTATTTTTGCAACCATTGAAATAACTATGCAGGCATTAACCAACAGAGCAGAAAGTGTAGACCGCAAACCCATGAATTTTTGGGAGCGGAT
Organism: Ferruginibacter sp.; assembly: GCA_043736415.1. GTDB lineage: Bacteria > Bacteroidota > Bacteroidia > Chitinophagales > Chitinophagaceae > Ferruginibacter. The sequence goes on from JAYTCO010000381.1 coordinate 2,585, forward strand.
GTATTTACTTGCCATCTTTAAAGGAATGCTGATCACTTTCAGGCATATTTTTACAAGAAATCCTACCATTCATTATCCTGAACAGAAAAGAGCATTTAGTCCGGTATTTAGAGGATTGCAAATTTTAAACAGAGATGAAGATGGTCGTGAAAACTGCACAGCATGCGGTCTTTGCGCAGTTGCTTGTCCGGCAGAAGCCATCACAATGGAAGCTGCAGAAAGATTACCGGGTGAAGAACACTTATACAGAGAAGAAAAATATGCCGCTAAGTATGAAATAAATATGCTGCGTTGTATTTTTTGTGGTTTGTGCGAAGAGGCTTGCCCGAAAGACGCTATTTATTTAAGCGAAACATTTACACCTGCTGATTACCAGCGAAAGCAATTTGTTTACAACAAACAGGATCTTTTAATACCAAATCCGGTTACAGATAAAGAAGCATACGAAAAAGCATTGGGTAACAGGCCTAAAAAACATTTGGACAATTAAGTAAGATGGGCATTACAACAATTTCTTTTATACTCTTATCCATCATGGCCATCGGAAGTGGGATTATGATGATTCTCAGTAAAAATCCTGTAAACAGTATTCTTTGGCTAATCGTTTTATTCTTTGCCATTTCCGGTCATTACATATTATTAAACGCCCAGTTCTTAGCAATCGTAAACATCATCGTTTACGCAGGCGCTATTATGGTTTTGTTTTTATTTGTAGTAATGTTGATGAATTTAAATGCGGAAAGTGAGCCTGCAAAAAATCATAGGCTACAATTTATTGCTATTATCTCAGGCGGCAGTTTACTTTTAATTTTATTATCAGCCATCATGACTGTTAAGGATTCGCATCCCGTGATGGTTGCCGGGGGAAATGCCGGTTTAATTAAGACGCTTGGTAAAGTACTTTTTACAGATTATGTATTGCCATTTGAAATAAGCAGTGTATTGTTTTTGAGTGCAATGGTTGGTGCTGTAATCATTGGTAAAAAAGATTAAA
>JAYTCO010000382.1:0-3574 GCA_043736415.1 Ferruginibacter sp.
CAAAAGATGCTCCTGTTGATGTTAGTATTTCAGATTTTAAGAAGAACATGCTGGTGCATGAAATTGTAGTTTTTCGCAGCCAGTTAAATCAAAAAGAATATCAGGGCCTTAGCCAGGAGGATGGAAAATTTTCTTTGCGTTTACCTGCAGGTGATAAGTATGATATTTTTATTTTGGGGTTTAAAGATTCTGTAAGCAACATAACATTAGATATACCGGCATTAGGTCCGAACCAATCTTATAAAACAGCTCAAAAAGTGGATTTGTTTCACCAGCCTGCAAAAACTTTTGTTTTGGATGATGTAAATTTTGAGACTGGAAAAGCAGATCTTAAAATTGAATCTTTCCCGGTACTTGATGAGTTAGTTGCTTACCTAAATAGAAAAGATGACGAGCGGATTGAAATTGGCGGCCATACTGATAATGTTGGAAAACCGGCAGCCAACATTTTATTGTCTATGGAGCGGGCTAAATCAGTTATGGCTTATGTTATCACAAAAGGTATTGATGCTGATAGACTTACTGCCAAAGGTTATGGTAGTTCTATTCCTGTTGCTTCAAATGTTACTACCGTAGGAAAGGCAATGAATCGTAGGACAGAGATTAAAATATTGGAATAGGCTATCTCACAAAGCACTCTATTTTTTATTTTTTTAGTGAATAATACATTCTGACTTTATGCGGAATTAAATTAGCAGCCACAACAAGAAAATGTATCTTCATTATTAAAGTAATATTTCCCTAATCAAAATTTCCAACATGACAATTATTACAAATCTTAAAACCCACATGCTCGTTCTATTGTTTATTATTTTAAGCATAAATAATATTATGGCACAAAACGGAACTGTAACAGGTTCTGTAAAAGATGCAGATGGCACAGCATTATCCGGAGCCTCTTTAATTGCTTTAACCAAAGCATTTAAATCTTCAACAGTAGCGGGTAATGACGGCAGTTTCACTTTAAATTTACCAGCCGGAAATTACAGTTTTACCGCCAGTTATGCAGGCAAAACTGCAGATGTAAAACAGGTTATTATAATTGCAGGCCAAACCACAACTCAAAACTTCACCCTTTCAAATACCGGTGATTTAGTTGGTATAGTTGTATTGGGTTCTCGTAGTTTACGCAGAGTAAATACAGAAACCGCAGTGCCGGTAGATGTACTTAACATTAGCGATCTTACAAGAGCTGCACCTCAAACAAATTTAAATCAGATCTTAAATTATGTAGCTCCTTCCTTTACTTCAAACACACAGACAGTTGCTGATGGTACTGACCATATTGATCCGGCTCAGCTTCGTGGTTTGGGACCTGATCAGGTACTTGTTTTGTTAAACGGCAAACGCCGCCATTCTTCCTCTTTGGTAAATGTAAATGGTACGCCAGGTAGAGGTTCGGTTGGTACAGATTTAAATGCTATTCCAGCTTTTGCCATTGAAAGAATTGAAGTTTTAAGAGACGGTGCTGCTGCTCAATATGGCTCCGATGCTATTGCAGGTGTTATTAATGTAGTAATGAAAAAAAATATAAACAAATTCACATCATCTATATCTGTTGGCGGTAATGCAAGTAAAGGTGCCAACGATCACAGAGGTGGAATGGATGGTAAGCAGGTACAGGTTGATTTAAATTATGGTGTGGGTCTTGGTAAAAAAGGTGGATTGGTAAACTTCACAGGAAGTTTTGTAACAAGAGAAGCTACTAGGAGAGCCACTGATTACAACGGCACAATTTTTAATGCTTACAATGCTATTGAACGCAGGGCAGCCGTTGGAGGTGTAAACCTTTCGTCCCTCTTTAGCAATATAAATAACACGCCTAATACTGCACAAATTTTGAGCACTATTAAAACCTATGCGCCCAATGTTGCTTATTTTTCTGCAGCACAGCAAACAAATATTCAAAATGCCAATACTGTTGGAGCAATGCAATCAGCACTGTCTGCAATTACAGATGGCAATACAAATGTTACAAATAATGAACTTGCTTTTAGAGGGCTGGAAAGAAGAAATTTTAATATGCGAATTGGTCAGTCTAAATTATCAAGTGGTCAGTTATTTATGAATGCTTCATTACCGATAAATGCAAATAATACTTTTTACAGCTTTGGTGGATATGGCATTAGAGATGGTAACAGTGCAGGTTTTTACAGAAGACCGGTACAAAACAGAACACTTACAGAGCTATATCCAAATGGGTTTTTGCCTGAAATAGGTTCTTACATTACAGATGCATCTATAGCAGTTGGCGTAAAAGGTAAATTAGGAACCTGGAATTATGACATCAGCAATACTTATGGTCAAAATCAGTTTAAGTATACTATAAAAAATACTTCAAATGCAACCCTTGGTCTAAAATCCCCTAAAGAATTCGAAGCAGGTAAATTAGGCTTTTCGCAAAATACTTCAAACCTCGATTTTTCGCATGAGTATGATGTACTTGCAGGGTTAAACCTTGCCGTTGGCGGAGAGTTAAGGCTTGAAAATTATAAGATAAAAGCTGGAGAACAAAATTCTTATGAGCGTTATGATATAAATGGTTTACCCGCAACTTCTACCACCGTTCCTACGCAATTACCAACTGACTTTTTTGGAAGCGGAAGACCGGGTGGCGCACAGGTTTTTCCAGGCTTTAGACCTGAAAATGCTTTAAGCAGAAATAGAAACAGTCAGGCAGGTTATGTTGATGTAGAATTAAATCCTACCAAAGCCTGGTTACTAAACGGAGCAGTACGATATGAAAACTACTCTGATTTTGGAAGTACATTCAGTTATAAATTTGCTACAAGAATTAAAGCAGGCAAAGGTTTAAATTTAAGAGGTGCAATAGCAACAGGTTTTAGAGCACCATCATTACAACAAAAATATTTCAATTCTACAGCCACCCAGTTTTTAGGAGGCATACCATTTGAAGTAGGTACTTTTACAAATGAATCTAAAGCTGCAACATTATTGGGTATTCCAAATTTAAAACAGGAAACATCTAATAGCTACAGTGCAGGTGCAACTTATAGAGTTCCAAATTCAACACTAACATTAACGGTAGATGGATATTTTATCAAAATAAGAGACCGTATAATTTTAACCGGACAATTTGCACGTCCGTCGGGTACTCCAACAAGAGATCAATTAGTACTGCAGCAGGCTTTCGACCAAGCAGGGGCAACGTCAGCAACATTTTTCACCAATGCAATTAATACAGAATCTAAAGGAATAGATTATATCCTTTCCAACAAATTTAATTTTGATGGATTTACTTTAAAAACAGATTTAGCCGGAACAATTTCCAGAACAAGAAAAGTAGGAGATATTAAAGCATCTGATATTTTAAAAAATACAGGTAACATCAATAATTATTTTGATGAAGCAAGCCGCATTTACTTAGAATCCGCAGTGCCAAGGTCAAAATTAGCTTTGATAAATACACTTAATTACAAAAAACTGGAATTCTTTTTACGTCATACTTATTTTGGAGCGGTTACTGATCCAAATACTACAGACATAAATGGAAATGGTTTAGTTGAAGGTTCAACGATAAATGGCCAATTTTTAGCAACAGAACACCCTACGT
>JAYTCO010000383.1:0-8383 GCA_043736415.1 Ferruginibacter sp.
TGTTGTAGTATGGCGTGGGCGTGGTGTTGGCGCTATTCGTACAAACGTATCAAGCATTTCTTTTACACCAAAATTATTTACTGCACTTCCAAAAAATACAGGTGCAGTATTTCCGCTTAAATAGTCTTCTGAATTTAATTCACCATAAACACCATCAATCAATTCTACATCTTCCCGCAAAATTTTTGCATCCTTCTCACCTATTTTAGCATCTAAAATTTTATCATTTATATCAGTAATCTCTAAAACATTTTCATCATTTGCTTTTGTGCCTGCAGAAAATAACACAAGACTTTTTTTATGCAAATCGTACACACCTTTAAAATCTTTACCACTGTTTATGGGCACAGTCATTGGGTGTAGCTGTATTTTTAATTCATTCTCAATTTCCTCCATCAGATCAAAACGGTTTTTACCATCTCTATCCATTTTATTTATAAAAACAATCACCGGCGTTTTGCGCATGGCGATTACTTCCATTAATTTTCTGGTTTGCGGCTCAACACCGTTTACAGAATCTATTACCAATACCACACTGTCTACTGCAGTAAGTGTGCGAAAAGTATCTTCAGCAAAATCTTTGTGGCCGGGCGTATCTAACAAATTAATTAAATGTCCATCGTATTCAAACGTCATTACAGATGTAGCAACAGAAATACCACGCTGTCTTTCAATTTCCATAAAATCGGAAGTAGCATGCTTTTTAATTTTATTACTTTTCACCGCACCGGCAGTTTGTATGGCACCTCCAAACAACAGAAACTTTTCTGTAAGTGTTGTCTTTCCTGCATCGGGATGAGAAATGATAGCGAAAGTTTTGCGGCGGTTAATTTCTGTGGTGTATTTCATCTGCTGTTTTTGCGAGCGCAAAGGTAAGGTTTGAAGTGCAAGGCTCAAAGAAGAGCGGATAACAGTATTTAACCTCTAATTTATTACATAATAAAAGCCAAATATTTAGTTGAAGATGAAATGTGGTTCCCTTTTTCTTTTCCCCAAAGAGAAAAAAACAACAAAATACATTTGCCACAAATGCTGAAAGTTGCTGCTTCTTTGCCCGGCTAAAAAGCAACACATTAATTATATAAACGGCATTTTTAAATAGCTCTCCGGATAACACGAAGTATTTTTTGTTGTTAACTTTACTACATGGCAAAAATGCTAAAGATACTCGGGAATTCTCTGCGGCTTACACTGCAGGAATTAAAAGTAAATAAAACTAGAACTGCGCTAAGCCTTACTGGTGTTGCGTTTGGTATATTCTGTATTATTGGGGTATTGGCAACAGTAAACAGTTTAGAACAAAATATACAGAATGAGGTAAGCAGCCTCGGCAGCAATACAATTTATATTGACAAATGGGATTACAGTGGTGGTCCAAACAAACCTTTCTGGAAACTTAGGGCAAGACCTGTAATGAAATATGAAGAACAGAATATGGTAAAAGAGCGATCTGAACTTACACAGGACGTAACTTTTTTAATGCAAACGGGTGGAAGTTTATCTTATAAAAATGATATATTGAGTAATGTGGCTGTATATGGTATAAATGAACCTCAGATTGCTTTGCAGCCATTGGTTTTTGATGCAGGCCGCTATTTTTCATCGAACGAATTTAACAACGGCACCAATGTTTGTATAATTGGTTTTGAAAATGCGGAAAGTTTATTTGGGTCTGCCGAAAGAGCTGCCGGAAAACAGGTGGAAGTTAAAGGGAAAGTAATGACGATTGTTGGTGTAATTAAAAAAGTAGGAAAAAATATGATCGGCTGGGATTATGACCATTGCATAATGATGCCGTACAAATATTGCAGACAATTGTTTGACGAAAAAAATGCCAATCCGGTATTAATTGTAAAAGGCAAAAATGGTGTAACTACAGATGCATTATACCAGGAGTTAAGAGGAATTATGCGCCAGGTAAGACGTTTGGGGCCAAGAGAAGAAGATAATTTTTCATTAAACAGCGTGGAAGCTTTTAGCAAAGCAATATCCGGTTTTTTTGTAACGCTGAATATTGTGGGTGGTTTTATTGGCGGAATCAGTTTGATAGTCGGTTTGTTTGGTATTGCCAATATTATGTTTGTAACAGTTAAAGAAAGAACTTCTGTTATTGGTTTAAAAAAAGCAATTGGTGCAAAGAGCTCTTCCATATTGCTTGAATTTTTAATGGAAGCCGCACTGATGTGCATTTTAGGTGGTGCTATAGGATTATTTTTTGTGTGGCTTCTAACACTTGTTCTTTCGGGTCCTCTAAAATTTCCAGTATTTATTTCGGTACCGCTTATGTTTGCAACTGTTATAATCTGTATTGTTGTTGGGATACTTGCAGGTATTATTCCGGCAAGGCAGGCTGCCAAAATGGACCCTGTGGTAGCAATAAGAAGCTAATGTGATAATTTGTCAATAAGCTGATATGCTAATTTTTTCACCTCAGATTCATTTTATAAATTGAAAATTGAATTTAAACGTTGAAAATCAGACAACAGATAATAAACAACAACTAAACTCGTAACCAACAACCCAAAACTTTAATCTTCTAACCCATAACTTTTATTTCCCTGATCAACTTACAACCAAATATTCTTGCAATAGAATCATCCTGCGATGAAACGGCTGCGGCAGTTTACAGCAAGGGCAAAATCCTTAGCAACATTATTGCTACTCAAAAAATCCACGAGCAATATGGTGGCGTTGTACCTGAACTTGCCAGCCGTGCACACATGGAAAATATTGTTCCGGTTGTAGATGCTGCCATGAAGAAATCAGGATTGGCTTTGGATGATATTGATGGTATTGCTTTCACCCAGGCTCCGGGCTTAATTGGAGCTTTGCTGGTTGGTGGGCAGTTTGCAAAATCGCTTGCATTAGCACTCAACAAACCATTAATAGCTGTACATCATATGCAGGCGCATGTGCTTGCAAATTTGTTGCAGGATCCGGCTCCCGCTTTTCCCTTTTTATGTTTAACCGTTAGTGGTGGTCATACACAAATAGTTTTGTGCACATCTGCAACTTCTATGAAAGTCATTGGCGAAACAATTGATGATGCTGCTGGTGAAGCATTTGATAAAACAGCAAAACTATTGGGCTTGCCGTATCCCGGTGGACCATTAATAGATAAATATGCACAATTGGGAGAAGCAATATATAAATTTCCTGAACCAAAAATTGAAGGATTAAATTTTAGTTTTTCAGGTTTAAAAACATCTATTTTATATTTTTTAAACAATGCAGGCACAGCCAATGTTTATAAAACAGCATTAACCGTATCTGCAGAAGAAAGAAAAAAATTTATTGAAGAAAATTTGAATAATATCTGTGCATCTGTTCAGGATAGGATTATAAGTATCCTTATAAATAAATTAAAAAAAGCTGTTGTGCAAACGGGTATTACAAATGTTTGTATAGCCGGTGGAGTAAGTGCCAACAGTGCGTTACGTAAAAAACTTACAGAAACAGGAACAGTACTTGGATGGGAAACTTTTATTCCGGCATTTGAATATTGTACAGATAACGCTGCTATGATTGCAGTTACCGGATATCATAAATATCTTGCAAAAGAGTTTGCTGCAATTGATATTGCACCAACAGCAAGCAGTTCATTTTAATTATTTTTTTTAAATTATCAAGATGAATACCTGGTTTCAATTTAAACAGTTTACAATTCATCAGGAAAAGTCTGCGATGAAAGTGTGTACCGATGCCTGTTTATTTGGGGCTTGGGTAGCAAAGAAAATTGAAGAAAATAAAATTAAAGCTGATAATATTTTGGATATTGGGTGCGGTACAGGATTGTTATCGTTGATGGTTGCGCAAAAATCATCAGCACAAATAGATGCTGTAGAAATAGATAAAGATGCATTTGATCAGGCCAAAGAAAATATTGCTTTATCAGCCTGGAGAGAAAAAATTAATATTTACCATAATTCCGTTACAAATTTTAAATCATCTAACAAATATGAACTAATAATTTGCAACCCACCTTTTTATGAAAATCAGTTGAAAAGCAATGATGACGGACGTAATAAGGCTATGCATGCCACTACCCTTTCTTTTTTAGAATTAGCAAATGCCTTAAAAAATAATGTAAGTAAAAAAGGACTTGCAGCTGTATTACTGCCCTATTCATTCGTAAAAAACTTTGAAGAAGTTTTATTTACACAACAACTTTTTATTGTAGAAAAAATGAATGTTGCTCATTCCCCTCTTCACCCTTTTTTTAGAAGCATGTTGCTAATTTCTACAATAAAAGAAGATTTATCAGAATATTCCTTATCAATTAAAAAAAGTGAAAAGGAATATTCAACAGAATTTATAGAACTTTTAAAAGATTATTATTTAGACTTTTAATTCTATAGTTTTTGGAATAGTTATTAAAAATGTAGTTCCTTCTTTTAATTTAGAAGTCACTTCAATTGCTGCGTTATGAGACTTTAAAATATTCATGGTTGCTGCCAAACCCAAACCCATACCGTTTTTCTTTGCGGTAAAATAAGGCTCAAATAATCTGGAAAGATTTTCTTCACTTATACCACACCCATTATCTGAGATAGATAAACTGTATTCATCCTTTAATTCTTCGAGTTTAAGAGATAAATGCCCATTTTCTTCCATTGCCTCAACAGCGTTTATAATGATATTCAAAAATGCAATTTTCAACTTTTCTTTGTCCGCATTAATTAATAATATTTTATCAGGAAAAACTTTGTCCATCATTATATGCCTCAACATAATCCTGTCTGCGGCGGCATCTATGCTTTCTTTTAAAATTTCCACCAGATCATTTTCCTGAAGCATAATTTCCGGTCTTGATGCGCCGAGCAATTCTGTTATAAGTGTTTCAATGCGTTTGCTGTTGCGGGTAATTATTTCGAGATAAAGATTTGCATCTTCAGATTTAATTTCTTCCATCAACTGTTCAAGTGAGAGATTAATGTTGTTAAGCGGATTTCTAACTTCATGCGCAAGAGTTCGGACAAGCCTTTCGGCCATACCAAGTTTCTCCATACGAACATTATTTTTTTCAATTTTTTTAAATTCTGTAATGTCATGAATTATACCCTGCAAAAAAGCTTTACCATTGCTGTCTATTTCTTTTGAAAGAGAAAGAACTCCAAAGATGAGTTCCTCATCTTTGGTTAGCATCTGTATTTCTTTATCATTAATTTCTCCTGATTGAAGTTGATTTTTGATCATTATTTTATCAACTTCATTCACCACCAGTTCAAATATTGAAAGTTCTTTAATTTCTTCACTGTCGTAACCAAAAAGCAAATTCATTGCTTCATTTACGTCGGTGAAAAGCATGGTTTCTACATCAATTAAAAACACTGCATCCTTCGATCTTTCAAAAATGTGCCTGAACTTTCTTTCGTTTGATTTTAAGGTTCTAACTGAAACACTTTTTTCTATTACATGGCGAATACATCTTTCAAGTTTTTCAGTATCCATTTCTCCTTTTATCAAATAATCGACTGCACCTGCATGCATTACTTCAGCATCGAGCTCAGGTGCAGCTCTACCGGTAAGAATGATAATTGGTTCATCACATTTTTTTTCAAAAGCTTCTTTTATAAAATCCAATCCTGTTTTTGCACCCAAATAGTAATCTACCAGATATAAATCGTACTTCTTTTTACAGACATCCTGCATGGCACTTTTATAATCGTAACGCCATTCAACTTTAAAATTATAACCCTTTATATTTTTTATGTATTGATTGGTTATAAAAAAATCATCCTCATCATCATCAACAATTAATATTCTGTACGTATTTAGTTCTGCAATCATAAATTATTTTTTTCTCGAATTTCGCTTTCTTTACTTTAACAACAATCGTACTATAAAGTTTAAACTGTAAAAAGTAATTTATTATTTTTTTAAAAAAATCTTGTCAAGAAAAAAATACGCCTATCTTTGCCATCCCAAATAAAAAAGGGAGCATAGCTCAGCTGGTTTAGAGCATCTGCCTTACAAGCAGAGGGTCCGCGGTTCGAACCCGTGTGCTCCCACAAAGAAAGGTTACCGATTGGTAGCCTTTCTTCTTTTATGCAATATACAGTTTACATCATTTATTCTTCAACAGCAGAAAGATTCTATGTGGGATTCACAGGGGACGAAATAGAAGAACGTCTAAGAAAACACAATTCTAATCACAAAGGTTTCACAGGAAAGTTTAATGATTGGCAGGTCGTTTATACAGAAATTTTTACCACGAAGCAAGAGGCCATGGTAAGAGAGAAAGAGATTAAAGCTTGGAAGAGTAGATCAAAAATTCAAACTTTAATAAATAGCTAAGCGGGTTAGAGCATTCCGATCTTAAATCGGAAGGGTCCGCGGTTCGAACCCGTGTGCTCCCACAAAGAAAGGTTACCGATTGGTAGCCTTTCTTTATTATCTCTGATAATTTTCTTGTAAACTCCTAATAACTGCAGCTGAATTTTACTTAGCATCTACGGCAGATTATTTACCAAAGAAATTGAGAAAACATAATTTAAATCACTGGGGTTGTAAAAGAAAATATAGCGATTGGCAAATCAGATAATAAGAAATTAATTGCTGCTGCCTTTTAAGTGCATATCAATTTTTAACCAAAATGGGTACGTGGTTTAAATCTGTATACAACTCCATTAATTAAAAAATTTGAACTATCTGTCTTTAAACACTCATTCCTTTTGATGTGCTAGGTATTTTTTTCGAAAAAAGGCTGTTTAATATTATGGCAAATTGATTTTTTTATTAATCATTAAGGGCATCTATTGATGGTAAATATTTCAAAGCCGTATGCAATAAAAAATGTGCATCAGCAGCATTAAAGATGACTGATATTTTTTTTAGAAGCCCCACATTTTTTTATGATGATGGTAAGGTTGTTGATATTATTAATGATCTAATTTATTTTTTATTTTGACATAGCTGAAATAACCTGTAATAATACTGGTGATGGCAAGAATAAAATAAATGAACAAGGGTAAATTTTTGCCGAACAGAACAAGGTAAATATTGGCAGCATTAAAAATAAATACGCATGTGACAGCAGGTAAAATAATGGTTTGTTTGTTTTTATACCTTTTTACAAGCCATGCTGCAGCAAATATAAATAAAGGAGTTGCCACAACATGAATACCCAGAAATATAATCGGATCAACATGGTATTTGTTGCCAATGGTTGTATAATATTCCTTGATGGCTTCCCACACTAGTTATAAAAATTAATTAATTATTGGAACAGATTGTGAAGGTAAAGTTTGTTATAATATCTGTAATTATTAAAATAAATTTATGAAACCAAATGACAAGAATTCCTCTTTGCCTACCGAACAGAGACCATTTAGAATTTTAATAATTGCAGGCTCAGCAAGAAAACAATATAACTGTCCCGGTATAGATGGAAAAGCAAGAATGCTCATGTTAAAGATGGCAGATATGTTACCGCAGGATTGGGAAATTGACTATGAAGACCTGAGTAATGCTTATGGCCGTGCACATATTCAAAGTTGCAATGCTTGCGTATCTACCTCAATGGCTTTGTGTGTATGGCCATGTAATTGTTACGCAAAGAACAGCCATGCTGAAGCGGATTTTATGTGGAATGCAGATTTGTATGCAAGATTAGATATGGCAGATGCATGGGCTATTATTGGTCCGGTAAACTGGTACGCCCCCACCAGCAATTTAAAATTAATGTTTGACAGGATGGTGTGTATGAATGGCGGTAACCCCGATGAAAATTTGATAGCCCACAAAGACCCTGAAAAAGCCATGGCTTTGGAGCACACTGAATTTTGGAAAGAATTAAGCATAAATCATCTTGAAGGAAGAACGGCCGGTTTCTTTTGTTATGGTGACCAGGGAGGCGATGAAATGGATGAAAATAATATTCCAAAGATTCTCCGGCATAAAGAATATTTTGATGGGAGCAGCGAACCTTTTAAAGATATGCGGCAAGCCTACGCCCCTTTGGTTTGGCAATGCCGCTATGGTGGGATTGAAGTACCTGAGCAGTTATGGGCTTATGCAGACAGCGGCATAGGAAAAAAATACAGCGAAAACCAAAGCGAAGATGTTGTTGATGAAAAAGAGTATATGAAAAGTTTTGAGCAATGGGTTTTAAACTTTACAAATTTTGTAGGCAGTAAAGGCAAAGTCCACCCAGGAAAATACAGAGCTTATGGATATAAACAGCCTCCGCATTTATTGAATGAAATAAAATCAGGATTAAGAGCATTAAAGTTAAGATTTGGTATAGCACCACCCGATTCTTCCGCTGAAAAACAAATGAAACAAAACTTAAATCGCAACAAAACAAATAATCCTAAAAAGACAGAAGGAAAAAAATTAAGAGAATAAGTCAGATTCAGGCATGAAAAATAATTGATTTTTT
>JAYTCO010000384.1:0-3568 GCA_043736415.1 Ferruginibacter sp.
AAAGAAAGCAGAAGAAATTGGATGCTATGGATATTTAAAAAAGCAGGTGAAAACAATGAACGTAATACAACTTATCAATTTTGGCAACAGGATAACCACACCCACTATCCTTAGAGTTAAGCGCAGCGTCTCTAAGGATTTTTAAATAGTCGAGAGACTTTGTCTCGAACAATAATACCTTTATTTTGTTTTCCGCTGTAATTGTTTTTGCGCTACTTATTGTTATTAAAACTTTATATTCATTTGTATGGAAAAAATTAAATACTGCATCTCTTTGATAATGAAAAGATTTTTAATTTTTATAGTTTTTGATATTTTTATATTCAACTGCTTTGCTCAGCAAAGATTTCCTCTCTGTTACGTACAGAAGGATCTTCAGAGAGGTGAATTCGGCAATTCGAGTAACATAGTTCAAACTTTTGATTGTGGATTTACGAATACTGAAAGGGCATATCGTGAAATTGAGAAAATAATGAAGCTGGCTGGTATCCCAATGAATTTTACTGTGTGCAAAACAAAAAAAATTAATAATGCATACGCTGCCTTGGATCCAAAGGGGGTAAGATATATAGTTTATGATGATAGCTTTTTGAAAAGTTTTGATAGTGATTCTTCAAGATATGAAACCATTACTGCACTTGCACATGAGATAGGTCATCATTTATCAGGTCATACATTATCACTGAGTTTTCAGGCGTATAAGGCTGATACTGCAAAGTTTTGTGTACCGGAAAGTAAAAATTTTGACAAAACAAAATGTGATGATATAAAGTTGAAGTATTTGAAAGAAAGTAGAATACAAGAGCTTGAAGCAGATAAATTTGCAGGCTTTATAATGAATAAATATGGGGCTTCCTTGCAACAAATATTTAGTTTATACTATAAAATTACATCTAATTACAATGATTCATTATCAACCCATCCAAATTTAGACAAAAGATTGGGTGCAGTTAGAGCCGGATTTGAATTAGCAGACTTATATAACAGTGCAAACATAACATATGTTGATATTGAAAAAATTAAGGGAAGAAAGGTTGAAATTGAGATTTCTGACTTGACACGTATTAATCGTAATATACTTGTTGATAAAATAAGGTATTGTATTATAAGTGATGCCCCCCTTTATGTGACGAATAATATAAAAGGGCAGGAATTAGTGACATATACAGGTGGTAATTATGTGAATCAAGATAAAATCATTCAGTATATAGGCACCAAAGAGAATTTTTACCTCATTGACAAACCTGATGAATATTTTATTCTTGTAAATGTATTTATTGGGTTGAGGTATGATGATAAAGTGAGTTTTCGCCCGCAACCTGCTATTCATATTAAAAACGGTTATTTAGATATTATTGTGTTTGGAGGAAATGAGCCAAAGGTTGTGTATCATGTACCTTTTAAAGAAGATAAAATCAGCCTTGAAGAGATTAAAGTTATATTTATTGAAATTTTCAGAGATGGAATAATGAGACAAATTGAAAAAATATAATTCCCCTTATAGCGCATTCTATGATAAAAAACAAATAAAATTGTTGCTCCACTACCCTACTAGCTCCACTATCCTTAGAGTTAAGGCTTTAATAAGTTTTGCAAAATATCAAAACTGATTTCTGTGCCGTTTGTTGTAGTCTTTATACCACCTTCATAATAACTATACATTAAAAATTAATGCCCCAAAGAAAGGTGTAGCGCACTTTCAATGAGGGCTTAAACTTTATGTTTCAAATATTTCCATTGGTTGATGCATCGCTACAACACAAATACCTATACATCATTTTAAATATTGATGAAAAATAAAAATAAGCATGAACTCAATCCGATGCAAATTGGTGATATGATATAAAAAAATACCTAATTTGGTTAAATGAAATTCATAATCATTGCCGCATTCTTAATGTTAGGTTGTCAAGCTAACTGCCAAATAATTGTAGAAGAAGTTAGTTCCAAAAAATACAATACAATTAAACCCAAACCAATCGATACCACCTTAAGTCTTAACTATGAAAGGAGTGCAAATGACTATCCTTCTTTTATAGGTAAGAAATTTTACTTGATGGAAAAATTCGAAGAAGATATAAATATTCCTGATTTCACAGAATTAAGAAATCAATATTTTACTATAACAGATTTTTTCTTTAATCTAACAAACCAAGAAGTTGAAAAATTAACTGCTACTATACCAAGAATGGCTGATTTTTACGGTAGCCCTGATGCAAACCCCCACTATCCTTAGAGTTAAGCGAAGCGTCTCTAAGGATTTTTAAATAGAGGAGAGACTTTGTCTCGACCAATAATATTAATTTTAAGGATGAGTGTGGATGGTTACAAAATAAGAGATCAACAAGCTGTACATTTTATAACTTTTGCAACTGTGCAATGGATTGATGTATTTACAAGAAGTGAATATGTAAATATTGTCGTTGATAGTATTGCTTATTGTCAAAAAGAAAAAGGTTTATTAGTACACGCATATTGCATAATGCCAAACCATTTACATTTAATTATTTCAGCAGTGCATAATAATTTGTCTGACATAATAAGAGACTTCAAGAAATTTACTTCAGCAAAGATTTTAAAAACTATTGAACAAAACAGCAAAGAGAGTAGAAGAAATTGGATGCTATGGATATTTAGAAAAGCAGGTGAAAACAATGAACGTAATACAACTTATCAATTTTGGCAACATGATAATCACCCAATAGAGTGCAGTACCGAAGAAATATTAGCAACTAGAATGAATTATTTGCATGAGAACCCTGTGAGGGCAGGCTTTGTATGGAGGGCAGAAGATTACCGATATAGCAGTGCAATAGATTATTATAACACAGGCAAAGGACTAATAAATATAGCTCGATAAAATTTAAATTAGATGAGTAAATACTCATCTTTATTTTAAATCCGTGGAGACGCTACGCTTAACTCTACGGATAGTTAAGATAAAAATGTAATAGTTATTGAATTCAAAGGACATTGGAGCGGAAAAGGACAAGATGATGAAAAACTTCGGGGTTTTACCCATGAGACAGAGAACGACTATCAATACGGTTTAGGAGTATTCATACTACTTGGAACAACTCTAAACAATTGTGAGATTAATTATTACAAAAATGGGGATCCCTCCGCCTCGGTTCGTGTAGCCACGAACCGTTCGCTAAGGTCAAGCCAATAAAGTTATAATTTCAAGCATGCTTAGCGAACTACGAAAATCGTACACTGCACTAAATAAAATTTATTTTTGGACAGCTACTATTCATAAATGCCCGCCTGGCTGGAACCTTTCGGACAGGGATGCCACTTTTAGAAAGTGATTTAAACAAAAAAATCATTATCGATTCATTAAAATATTTATCAGACAAAGAGTTAATTACTGTTTACGCTTTTGTAATTATGCCAAATCATATTCATTTAACCTGCCTGCCGGCAGGCAGGTTTGGCAGCAAAATGACTTTAATGGTAAGGAAACACCTAAGGGAAGTTTATTAAAATATTCAGCGCATTTGTTTTTACAGCAATTAAAAGCAAACGGCAATTCAAAATATTACGAAGTAAATGAAGCAAATAAAAA
>JAYTCO010000385.1:0-3563 GCA_043736415.1 Ferruginibacter sp.
TCAATCCTTCTTTCCAAACGCAGGGCCGGCTTTCCTTTTTTGATTTCCTGCTTGTTTGTTCATCAGCAGCAATTGCCCAAATCTTTTTCTTACCACCAGTTACTTTTATTTTATAAGTTTTTGAAGTATTTCATACAACAATCTATTTTCAGAAGCAGTTATCCTTCAATTCTTACGTTGAAGGTGTGAAAACCATTTTCCCGGGCCAAGTGGTGATTCTGGGACCATCAATGGTTCTTGTTATTTAATTTTCTATATCGTTATTTGAATTCGCCAGCCTTCATTCTATAGATAAAATTTCCAATCCTTTTGTTACAATCACAGGACACAATCTTTATTTCATACATCTAAACCCAATTGTGCCTGCCCTGTCGAAACCGGCTTTCATGATAAAATATTTGCAATGAAAATTTAAAGGCTGTGCACCCCCCGGTTTTTTGTTATTGTATGTGCCGGGAAAATACCAGTCGGAAGTTTGCAACGCCCAGTTGGCGCAGCCTCCACGCAGCGAAACAAAATGATTATGACCATCGAAGCGTTCGCTTTCATTCCACTCCCACACTTCATTAAAAATAAAATTGTTGCCATTTGTTTCTCCTGCAATTTGCCATTCCCACTCAGTTGGCAAACGCATTCCTGCCCATTTTGCATAAGCCCTTGCATCATCTAAAGAAACATATACCACCGCTTTATTTTTAATAGAAGCCGGGCAGGTTTTGCCATTCCAATGTTGCAGATAATTTACTTTATCTGCGGGATTATAACCAGTTACTTTTATAAAAATTTCATACTCACCATTTGTAACAACCCGTGGCATTATTTTAAAATTTGCCGTTGTAACTTTTGTATGATGAACAATCAGCTCTTTACCAAATTCATTTTTTTCTATTGTATAATCATCATTATTTTTCCCGTTAGCATCCGGGAAACTTCCGCTTTCTCTTTTAACGCCTTTAGTAATGAGGTTATATTCATCGCCTTTTACATTCAATAATTTTTCACTGGTCTTTATATTAGATGAAAAAACAGGAGGAGGTGATTTGTACGATTTGGTGGATACGAATTCTATATGTGTATCATTTGCCGTTAAAGCGTTTGCCGTCTCAGCTTTTTGTTTGCTCAACAACAATTCAATAGCTGCGGATGGTTTATTTTTTATACCTAACACACAACCAAACCTTTCAACAGGCACCAGTACTTTTTTATTTTCGATGGTTAATTTTTCTCCGCTCCATACATCATAATACTCCATATTGTTGTCGCTTACATCCACTGCAACCTGCTTAACAATATTCATTGTATCGGTAACTATGTTCCAGATTTTATGGTCTTTATTTTCCCACGAAGAAATATGAACGTTGCGATGACCACCGGGTAAATAAGGTTGCCATGTATCGGAAGTGTATAAGCTTGCGAACTGCTGATAGATGGCGTTCATCTTTCTCAAGTCCTTTCTGTTTTTAGCATTCAAGGTATTCATGTAACCAAAAACATTCTCCCAAATTAAAATACCCTGCCCGTTTATCCAGCTATATGCCAGGGTGTTTTGCCTGTCCTTTTCATTCCTGTTTATCTTCCATTGTATGTGTTCGGGTATTAGCCATTTCACTTTTGAAATACCATTGTTGTTGTAAGGTTGAATGGTTTGCCCCCATGAACCTGTAATGGCATTATAGCCCTGAATGTTTTGTAAACTCGGGTGATGTTCTGTACCAATGCTGATGCCCCTTTTTGCTTTATCCAAATCTTTTTGAAAATCGCCTGCATCAAAAAAGGTATCGAAAAATAATCCGTCTGCATCAATCTTACTTATGATGTTTGACCAGTGTTTCGCATCAGAAAGTTGGTCGGTTCTGCGGGTATCAATCTCCCAGGGAGTGTATGGAAAATATACCTTTACGCCATTATCATGAAAGGTTTTTACAACTGCTTTTAAACCATTTAATCCACCGGGTACAGCATTTAAAAATTCCCAGGTATTACGGTCATCTATCCCGATGTTTGGATAGCTGAACCAAATGAGCACGGATTGAAAACCGCCAAATTCCTTCTTCATCTTATCGCAATATTTCTGAATTGTAAACTCTTTTTTATCTGCATCCCAAAAATCGTGGTCCCACAGGTATGCAAAGCCCGAAATAAAATTGCTCTTTATCCATTGCATTTCTTTTCTGTCATACAATTGCCGGTCAACTGCAGTTGATTTTGGATAGAAGGAAGACTTCAACGCATCATATTTTTCTTTGTTTATTTTGCTTGAAGGAATAGAAAATGTAAGCCCTTTAATTTGAATTTCTGCAGTAGTATCTCCTTCAAAAAAAACCACCGGCTGCACCATCAGTTTTGATGTATCAAAATCCGGCAAACGAAATTCACTGTGCAAAGAAGTCCATGCAGGAGTAATATTTACGGAGCTGATGTTTTCCGTCTTGATTATTGCATGGCTCATTTCCTGCCCGATTTTAATGTAGATGAGATTTATTCTGAACCGTGTATTACCGGTGTTATTTTTTGCAAAGCCGTTAAAAGTAATTTTATCGTTGGGACGAAGGCGCATGTCGTTTAACACACGTTTAAAATGTAGTCTTACGCTATTGCCTTTTGACACCTTCGTCTGGAGGAACATGGCAGCAGTATCATTAAGATTGCCTCTCAAATAAGTTTGATAATCCTTCATCTTTTTATACCACGCATTCCAGTCTTCATCAAATGCGGGCGGAGCAATAACTGTTTCATTTTCTTTGATGTCCTCAAACTGCTGATACTTCCATGTAATAGGCATTGCCCAGTCTGACCTGATTACAAATTGTGAAAAGGGGAAGGCGAGGTATTCTTGAGTGTGTTGTGCCTGTGATTTTTGAACAACAAGCAGGAAAATAAATACGATAAGTAACCAGCGTTTTATGGTCGTAATTTTCATTGTAAAATGTCTTTTGAGTTAATTAATGCTTTAGCAGGTAAGACTTATTTGCCTCTGTCAATTTCACATGACTTCCATAAAAATTCATCAACCTCTTTTCTGAGATGGTATGATGGAATAGTATCTGGTTTAGTAACTGATAATCCTCCAACAGCATTGGCAAAAACTAACGCTTCCAAAGTATTTTTATTTTCTGATAAAGCAACATCGCGCAGGAAGGTAAATTTCAGTGTTTAAAAAGGTTCGTTTGTCGGCCTGAAAACAGTATTGAATATAAATGGGATTGGTGCCATCCTGGAGGGCATGTTTACCACAGATTAATTTAAGCGGGAGTAGCATTACTTCTTGTTTGTGACACCATCGAAAAACAAAAGGTTCTAATCGAACACTCTTTATTGTCGATTAAAGTTGTGTCTGCTAGAGTAAAGTTAGAAAGGAGGAAAATGATAGCTCTATTAGAAAAATCTGAAAATCAATAGATTAAAGTAAGCCTTGATAAAACTAAAAAAGGATCACATTGCTGTAATCCTTTTTTTGAGGTCCCGAGCGGATTCGAACCGCTGTGGAAGCTTTTGCAGAGCTCTACCTAGCCACTCGGTCACAGGACCATATAAAATTTCCGGCTGCGAAAATAGGGCAATTC
>JAYTCO010000386.1:0-8336 GCA_043736415.1 Ferruginibacter sp.
TGTTAGTTTTCTAAACATAGCAAAACTGCTAATAGGAGTTTTTGTATTGTTAGTAAGCGTAAGGTTACCATAGCCGCCTGTAATATTATTTGTCGTTCCAGTATTATTTACCGTATTATTTGCAGCACCGGGAATAGATTGGTTAGCACCATAAAACTCTACTGTGCTGGTAGAGTCTAACACAATATTGGTGAAGCCTGATGGGAAGTTACTACCAGGTATAAGTGAAGCAGTACCATAGTTAGCTGAGCTTACCAAGCCGCCTAAGCGAAGCGTTGATGTATTTTTAAGAAATAAGTTTCCACCATTTAAATGTCTGTTAAGTTGGCGATCGGTTAAATCTAATACCGACCTTCCGTTTACCGTTAAATCACCCACTAAATTATCAGGCGACGTGGTACCTGCCATTACTACTGTGGGATTATTGGTTTTGCCAATAACTACATTTTTAAAACGACAGCCCTGAGCGTTCGTGCTGAGATTATTGTAGGTAACGGTTTGTGTGCCTGTACCATCAAATAAAAGCGTACCCGGCTCAGAACCTATGAGGACCTGTGCTCTTATATTGAGTGTGAGATTACTGCGGCAAATAATGGTACTGTTTGAGTTACCCATAAACACCACTCCATCCCTAACATTTGTAGTACCTGCTACCACATCGCCCACAAAATCTATAGTACCAGCTGAAGTTGAGCCATCTGTAACGCCTACATAGAACCTGTTGAGGGGGTGATCGTCAGATATCTCTATTGTAGTATTACCATTTACCGTAAGGGTATACGCACTAACATTCAAATAATCGGGATTGTTGTTGTTGTTAGGGTTGTTTACATTGGCATGTAATACCACGAGGGTAAGGTTTTTTACACTTAAATTGCCAGTAAGGTTTAAAGTAGCCCCTCCTGTAAGTGAAATTACTACATTGTCAGATGCGGTAGGTACTGACAGTGCGTTCCAGTTAAGTCGATTATTGAGGTCTTGGCCAACGGTTGTGTTGCTGCCTGTTAATGTTCCAGCTCCAATCCAGGTGATTGTAGTTTGAGCCGAAAGGCTTGTAAACGATAATGTAGATGCAATAATAAATACTGCGTATTGTCTTTTGGTAAACTGTCTTAAAGACAATTCTTTACAAAAGCGTATAATTGCTTTCATAATGATAGTTTTTTGTGGTTTCATAATGGTAACAAAATTTCTAGGTATCACTCAGGCAATTTTCGAGTATACGTTAGGATTTCTACTACAAAGTAAACGTAATATTTTGTCTTTTAGTTCATTTTACTTTGAGATACTGCGTAAAAGCTCAGAATAATATAAAAGTTTTGTTGTATGTAATTGTATTTCAATCGTATATCTACCTAAAAAAAATATAAGAAAAATACGGTAAAAAGCGTATTTATACTCGAAACTATGGGATTCATACTTCTATTTTAATTTTTGAGATGGTATAAGAGGAAATTTTTTGTGAAAATGTGCCCCAATTGTTGTCTGATTACATAGTTACTAAATGCAGAATACTCTTGTAGAATGACAATTATATATGTTTTAAATTCTTAAATTTTCATCCCATTTTTTAAATTCACAGTATTTAGCATATAAATACAGAATTTACAAAGATGTGTATAAAGGATTTCTGTAGCCGGCATTTACTGAAATACGTTAATGGTGAAAGTAAATACATGTTGGATAGCAAAATGAATGTTTTTGTAATCCGGACAATAGAGGATGTAAAATCAATCAGTCTGAAATTTGTAAAGGATCTAGTTATAAAATAAGACCATCGACATACCTTTATTGAGAATAGATTAATGCAGAAGGGTTATTTTTTTGTAAGAAATTTTGAAATTATAGCAAACGGAATGGTTTGCAAGTGAGCTTGCGGGCAATATTAATTAAAATATTATACCTTCATTTATCATTACTAACTCAAAATACACACCTTGAACGCAGGTACTAACAAACCCTTTACGATTGTTGTACTTATACCTTTATATAATGAGGAAAAAAATGCAATAGCCATCAACCAAGCTATCAGCAAAGTTTTTGAAGAAGTGGTAAATTCCCAATATAAAATACTCTTTGTTGATGACGGAAGCAAAGATGTAACTCTAAATGTAATTAAACAACTTGCAGCTGAAGATGCTCGGGTTGCTTATATTAGTTTTTCAAAAAACTTTGGTAAAGAAGCTGCATTGCTTGCAGGCTTTCAAAATATACCTGCCGCCATTGATGCAGTAATTACTATAGATGCTGATATGCAGCACCCTCCATCATTAATACCGACTCTAATAAAACACTGGAAGGCAGGTAATGATGTCGTTTATACCTACCGGGAAAAAAGCAATGAGCACGTATCCTTTTTTGCCAAGACAAGTTCTAAAATGTTTTACTGGGTAATGTCAAAACTGGCAGATGTGGAACTGGAAAACGGTATTGCTGATTTTAAGATTTTTGATAAAAAAGTACTTGCTGTAATAAAGGAAATGAAAGAAGATGCACCTTTTTTTAGAGGTCTTTTTAAATGGGTTGGTTTTAAACAGCTTGGTATTCCATACCGGGTAGAAGCACGGTTAAACGGCGAAACAAAATACCCTACCAAAGCACTTGTAAAAATAGCCCTGCACAACATTACCTCATTTAGTACCAAGCCCCTTACCATGGCCATCTATGTAGGTTTTTTTACATCGTTTATTTCACTTTTATATGTGCCGTATGTACTGTACAGTTTATATGAAGGAATGGCTATTTCAGGTTGGGCCTCTATTATTGCTACCATTGCTTTTTTTGGTGGGGTGCAATTGATGGTGCTGGGTATTATTGGTCTTTACCTGGGTAAAATATTTATGCAGTCTAAACAAAGACCTCGCTACATTATAAATGAAATAAAAGCGCTGTTGTAATGGAGTCACTTACACGATTAAAACAGGCAAAGCAGTGGGTGTTATCGGGAGATTTTTTATATAATAGGCGTTTAGCCATCTTGCTCTGGTTTGGGCTGCCAATTTTTAGCATCGTGAGAACGCTGATAGTTGATAATCGCATTAATAATTTCCTCATTTTTAGAAGTGTATTTTACCACAGTATTCAACACTTAAATTTATATAATGAATACCCTTTAGAATATGCAGATGTAAATTTATACGGACCAATATTCAGTGTGGTAATTGCCCCTTTTGCATTGCTGCCTGTGAAGCTCGGTTTTATTTTGTGGAGTCTGTTTAATGCATGGATACTTTATTTTGCCATAAGAAAACTGCCTATTCAAAAACAATGGCAAAATGCAGTTCTTATTTTTAGCTGCAACGAAATGCTCAACAACACTGCTTGGAGCCAGATAAATCCTTTTATACTTGCCCTGCTTATATTAGGGTTTGTATATGCTGAAAAAGGAAAAAATAGTTTGGCGCTGCTCTTTATTTTACTAGCTACTTTTATAAAACTGTACGGTATTGTTGGTTTTGCATTTTTTTTCTTTAATGAAAAAAAATGGTCATTTATAGTTTGGGCAGTTATATGGTCTGTCGTTTTGTTTTTATTACCGATGCTGATTGCGGGCTCTTATTTTGCTACACATTCTTATGCGGACTGGTACAATGCAGTTGCAGAAAAAGCAGCTAAAAATATTAGAATGGATATACACAACGACCTTCAGGATATTAGTGTGATGGGTATGATAAAGCGCATATTTAATCTACCAAATTTTAAAACAATTTGGGTACTTCTTGTAGCTGCTGTAATGTTTGCTTTTCAGTTTATACATGTTGCTCATTATAAAGATCTGCGTTTTAAACTTTATATACTTTGTTCGGTATGCATTGCCGTTGTTATTTTTAATACAAGTTCAGAATCGCCCACCTACATTATTGCATTCCCTATGGTTTGTGTTTGGTACCTAATGCAAACACCAACTAAAATTAATAATGCGCTGTTTATTTTTGCATTGTTGTTAACCTGTTATTCTTACTCGGATATTTTTACACCTTATGTGCGCACACATATTGTAAGACCCTATTCTTTAAAAGCTTTGCCTTGTTTTGTTATATGGATAGTTTTGAGTGTGCAACTCTATATCAAACAATTTTTAAAGGTTGATCTTGCCCGTGAGAGAAAAAATAAACCAGCTTTAAAAGATGTTGCATAAACAACCAACCATATTACTGACGTTTGATGTGGAAGAATTTGATTTGCCATTGGAGTTTAAAGAAGAAATTGCTTTAGACCGGCAGATGGAAATTGGTAAAGAAGGACTTGATGTAATTACTACTGTTATAAATGAACATGCTGTTGCGTGTACACTTTTTACTACAGGTTCTTTTGCTAAAGTTTATCCCGAGGTCATCAAAAATTTATCAGCAAAAAATGAAATTGCTTCTCATTCACTTTTTCATTCTACATTTAAAACAACTGATCTGCTTGAATCAAAACTGCTGTTGCAGGATATAACCGGTAAGCAGGTGGAAGGGTTTAGAATGCCCCGAATGAAACCGGTAAATGTTATTGACCTTAAAAATGCAGGTTACACTTACGATGCCTCTATCAACCCAACTATTTTACCGGGTCGTTATAACAACCTTCACCTTTCAAGAACATTTTATAAAGAAAACAATTTTTTAAGAATGCCTGGTTCTGTTACGCCTAACCTTCGCATTCCATTGTTCTGGCTTAGTTTTAAAAACTTTCCTTATAAATTATACCTTGAACTAGCCATGCAAACCTTACAAAAAGATGGTTATTTATCTCTGTATTTTCATCCATGGGAGTTTACAGATATCAGTGTATTTAAATTGCCATTTTATATAAAAAAGTTATCAGGAATTGAATTGACAGAAAGACTTAATTTACTGATTGACGATCTTAAAAAAGTTGCAGCATTCAATTCTGTAAAAGATTATATTAAACAAAATCTTGTAAAAGAATAAGCAGTCTGCATCAATACTTTGAATGCTTAAAATTATGGTGAAAGATTTGCAGGAAAATTTATCTAACTAAAACCAAATTATTATGACAGACCAAAATGAAGAAAATAAAAACAGAAAAGAGCAGCACAAAGATGCAGCCGTAAAACCGGAACCCGAAACATTGCATACACCCGACCCACAGGATAATATGGAAGGACCGATATCTTCACTTGTGCAGGGAGTAAAAGATGGTTTGGAAGATGATGAAACTAAAAAAGAAGCAGACAAAGAAAAGGACAGAAAATTGTAAGCAAGCTTCCTGTTTTTTCTTAAAATAAAATATTTCTTAAAATAAAAGAGAATGGTCCTTTAAATCATTTTCTTTTATAATATCCTGTGAATTAAAATTTATCTTCTTATTCTTTCCCTGCCGATAATTACGCTTATTTTTAAACAGGCAGTAAAATAACCATCTGTATTTTTAGGATTTCCCCTTCTGCCATTAATGCCTCCGTGTTTTTCCAGTTGCTGGTCATAAAGTGCCCTTGCGTTGATGGCTTTCTGAGAGCCTACGCCAAAATATTTATCAAACAAAGCAGGATCAATATAAGTAGTACTTAGGTCATCAAGATAATCAGTAAAAGTTGTACGGTAAACCACCTCTGCTCGTGCATTAATTAGTGGTGATACCTCATACTTTACACCTGCACCTAAAGGAATGTTTATCTGATTTAATTTATACACTTTTCTCTCAGGATATTCGGCAAAGCCCTGACCCTCTGTACTTAGGGGTTGCAAGTCAATGTACCTGTTACCCTGTTTTGTTTGCGGGTTAAATGAAAAATAACCAACACCACCAACAATATAAGGTGAGGTGCGGGGAGGTGTAGTTTCTTTTGCCGGCCAATCAATAAAAATATACATTGGATGTAGTTCCAGCATAGCTGTTACATCAATTATATAACTTCTAAAATTAAGGTTTCTGTTGTAGCGTTCTTTGGCAATATCTGTAATGCCCACCAAAACGTTGTCGTTACCTGAAATTTGTCCAAAAGTACCTTCCAATCTTAATGCAACAGCATTTTTGTATGCAACACTAAAAAAAACGCCACCGCTTAAATGTGTTTTACCTAAATTTAAATCTTTCAAAAATTTTGTTCCTAATCCTTTTTTCCCGCCCAAATCGGTAAGGCAGTTCATGCCATTTAATGATATGCCGGCTTCATACAAAATAGGATTATCATAATATTCACCATCAAAAAAATAATACTGGGCATTGATATTTTTGGAACCAATCAATAAAACAATAATTAAACCTGTAGTTAAAAATATCTTTTTCATTACAATAGTTATTGAAGATAGAAATTCTTATTATATTAATCAATTTACAAAATAATGCATTACCCTTTACTTTTTAAAAATTCAAATTCATGCTTGAAATAAAATTTGCATACCGGCTTCAGCCCACAGTTGGCACATTTTGGTTTTCTTGCTACACAAGTGTATCGCCCATGTAATATTAACCAATGGTGTGCACGGTACACATATTCTTTTGGCAAGTGCCTTATTAATTGCTTTTCGGTTGCCCTAGGCGTTTTTGCATTTACCGTTAATCCAATTCTTGCACTTACCCTAAACACGTGCGTATCAACTGCCATGTTTGGTTGTTCATCAATAACAGAAGTTACTACGTTAGCAGTTTTCCTGCCAACACCCGGCAACTCTACCAATTCATCTACCGTCATCGGTACCACCCCATCGAATTTCTCCGTCAGCAGTTTGCTCATGCCTGCCAAATGTTTTGCTTTGTTGTTAGGGTACGATATACTTTTTATTAACGCAAAAAGTTCATCCACTGTTGCCTTGCTCATTGATAAAGCATCAGGATATTTTTCAAAGATAAAAGGAGTGGTCATATTCACTCTTTTATCTGTGCACTGTGCAGATAAAATTACCGATACCAATAACTGAAATGGATCGTCATAAATAAGTTCTGTTTCTGCTTCCGGCGCATGCTCTAAAAAATATGCAATAATGAATTTGTATCTGTCACCTATTTTCATAAAAAAGCCCGCAGTTTAAAGTACGGGCCATAAAATTATATAACAATTGTTATTAATCGTGTGAATGCAGTTCTATAACTCTTCGTTCTGCATAATTAAGTATATTATCCACTGATCTGCTGTTCGGGGATATTAGTTTTATTTGATCGAGACGTGATTTTGCAGTTTTTAAAACTTCAATTCTTTCCTGCAAGTCAATATCGGTTTCTAATAATTGCTCTATGTATTCTATCTTTTCTGCAGAGCCTTCTTTATACAAATAGTTTAGAAGGTCATCCTGCGTGATATTCGCCATAAATTCTTTTAATTGGTTAAAAAAGTCTTTGTACTTGCTATTAACGCAAACATAATAAACATATTGTACGATGATCGATATTATTATGGCGTTTTAATTATAAATAAGTCTTCATTGTCTTTTTTCATAAAAAACTTCTCTCTTGCATATTTTTCAATAGATGCTGCATCAGTCTTTAAAAGAGATAATTCCTTTTTGGTATCCTTTATTAACAGTGTTAAATGGTGCTCACTCAGCTTCAATTCTTTTAATTTATTGTTTCTGGATGTTATAAGTCCCCAATCTTTAGGATCGAAAAATAACATCCAAACCACAAACCCTACAGCTGCAATAAAGTATTTGTTTTTTAAAACATTTAAAACAGGAGTAATAAATTTCATGCTGTTAAATTAATGATTATTTACCGAATTTTATTTTGCCTGCAGGATACTGGCCACTATCAGCCAATATTTCTTCAATTCTTAAAAGCTGGTTGTATTTTGCCATCCGATCGCTTCGGCTTGCGGATCCTGTTTTTATTTGTCCGCAATTTAGTGCAACTGCAAGATCTGCAATCGTACTGTCTTCCGTTTCGCCGCTGCGGTGGCTCATAATAGTATTGTAACCTGCCTGCTGTGCCATGCTTACTGCATTAATGGTTTCAGTAAGTGTCCCAATCTGGTTCACTTTTACCAACAAAGCATTGGCAATATCTTCTTTAATTCCTCTTGCTAAACGTTCTACATTGGTTACAAATAAATCATCTCCTACAATCTGGCATTTTTTACCTAATGATTCCGTCATCATTTTCCAGCCTTTCCAATCATCTTCGGCCATACCGTCTTCAATAGAAATAATCGGATATTGTTTAACCCAGCTTTCCCAGTATTTAACCAGTTGCTCGCTTGTCATTTTCTTTCCGTCGCTTTTATGGAATATATATTTTTTCTCTTTTGCATTCCATAATTCACTGTTGGCAGCATCCATGGCAATACCAATCTGGCTACCGGTTTTATAACCTGCTGCCTGTATAGCTTCCAAAACTGTTTCTATTGCTTCTTCATTGCTTTGAATGTTTGGTGCAAAGCCACCTTCATCACCTAC
>JAYTCO010000387.1:0-8268 GCA_043736415.1 Ferruginibacter sp.
CATATGAGCATTGGGTAATCCATACTGTCTGGATAGTTCTTTGAGAGGGCGATTTTGATAAACCACCAGCATTACCAGTTTCTCTTTTAGTTCATCCGAAAACTTAAATCTGTCAAGCATTTTTTCTTTCATCTGTTTTGAGTATTTCCTCAAAACTGTAAAGCTATAGACGTATAATACCTTCCTTTTAATTGGACTTCTACCTTCTATTTTATTGACTGAACAACGTAAAATAATTGCCAGAAAAGAATTTTACTATTCGCTTATTATTGGACTTCTCATTATTTTACCCAATCTTATTTGGCAATACAAAAATAACTTTCCGGTTATACATCATTTAAAGGAATTGGCAAATACTCAGTTGGTTAATGTAGATAGAATAAACTTTTTGAAATCTCAATTATTTTTCTTTGTAGGCTCCCTATTTGTAATTTTATCTGCCTTATTTGCCTTAATATTTTATCTGCCTTTTAAAAAGTTCAAGATATTTTTCTTAGTACTATTTTTTACGTTATTTGTTTTTATTTATTTTAAGGCGAAAGATTATTATGCAATCGGACTTTACCCAATTTATATTTCTTTTGGTTCTGTTTTTATTGCAGAAAAAGTAAAACAGGGTTGGAAAAAATATCTGCAACCGGTTTTTATTGCTGTCCCAATTTTATTTTTCCTTCCGATGTACAATATATTTTTTCCAAATAAGAGCCCTGAATATATAATAGCCCACAAACAGTCTTATCAAAAACTTGGCTTACTCCGTTGGGAAGACGGTAAAGACCATTCATTACCACAAGACTATGCGGATATGTTAGGTTGGAAAGAATTAGCAATTAAAGTTGACAGCATTTATTCAAAATTACCAGGCAAGGAAAAGACTCTTATTCTTTGTGATAATTATGGACAGGCAGGAGCAATAAATTATTACACGCAGCAAAACATAAAGGCCGTTTCTTTTAATGCTGATTATATAGATTGGTTTGACCTAACTAAAAAGTATGAAAACTTACTTCGAATAAAAGAATTAAAAAGTACAGATACTGAACTTAAAGAAACATCGCCTTTTTTTCAAACTTCATTTATAGGAGGGTCTATAACAAACAAATATTCAAGAGAATTCGGAACTGCAATATTTGTTTTTGTCGGTTCAAAAATTGACATCAACAAGAGAATTAAAGCTGAAATTCTAGAGAATAAAAAGAACCGGTGACCGGCGGTTTGTTGCAAATAAATTTATTACGAGGGGACAAGTTTAAGGCTATCCAAACAGCACTTCTTAAATAATATTGAGAAAAGCAAAGCAAATTAACAGCGCTGTTTCTATTGATTAATTGTTGAGTAGCTCTAAACAATTAACATCGCCATTTATTATTCTTTTTTTGCAGGCAGCGTAAAACCAAAGCTGGTGCCAACATCAACTTTGCTGCGTACATGAATTGTTTGTTGGTGCGCTTCTACAATGTGTTTGCAAATGGCGAGGCCAAGCCCGCTGCCGCCTGCTTTGCGGCTACGTGCAAGATCGGTTCTGTAAAAACGTTCAAATATTCTGGAGAGGTGTTCTTCGGCAATTCCATAACCGTTATCGCTTATTTCTATCAACACGTTCTTGCCATCAACATTGTAAAAACTGGCTTCTATAATACCGTTTTCTTTGCCGTATTTTATACCGTTTTCTGTAAAATTTAAAAATACCTGTCTTATCTTTTCTTTATCTGCAAATACAGTTAAAGGAAATTCGCAGCCTTTTTTTATACCGAAAACTATATTTTTTTCTGCAGCCTGCAGTTGCAGCGAATCGAAAACTTCTTTTATAAGATCCTGCACAATAAAAGGTTGGTGGTTTAACTTCATTTCACCAATTTCCAGGCTCGAAATTTCATCCAGATCATCGAGCAGATTTACCAGCCTGTCAATGTTTCTTGATGCATTTGCCAAAAACTTTTCGTTTACTGCATTGTTGTGTAATGCACCGTTTAGCAATGTGTGTACATATCCCTGTATAGCAAAAATTGGTGTCTTTAATTCGTGGCTGAGGTTCTGTAAAAATTCTTTTCTAAAAGTTTCGTTTTGCTGAAGGGTTTCTATTTCTTTTTTTCGCTGTTCTGCCCACGCTTCCACATCTTCTCTTACTTCATCAATACCTTTTTGCGGTAAAATATTTTTATAATAAAACTCTTCTCTTTTAGTGGCTTTCGTTTGATAAATGAGTTTATAAATCAGTTTTATTTTTCGGTAAATAAATGTTTGCAGTGTAAATAAAATTAACCAGTAACTGCCCGCAAAGATGATGATAAACGATAAAGGAGCCACCCACCAACCCGGTTCAAAAATTAAAATAGCTATGCTTATGGGTATAGATAATATAGCTGCGGTGAGAAGCGATAATTGTTGTGGAGATAAATGTCTCGTAGAAGGCATGGGTTAGATGTTAGACACAAGATGTTAGGTGTAAGACAATAGACACAAGATATGAAAAGGAGTTGGTAAGGAGTTTTAGGTTGAAAGTTATAGGTGAGAGTTGTAAGTTATAAGTTGTAAGTTATGAGTTAGGTCTGTGGTCAGTCGTATGTTGACAATTAAATCTCAAATTTATACCCCACACCTTTTACGGTTGAAATACAATCAACTCCCAACTTTTGCCGTATTTTTCTAATGTGCACATCAATTGTTCTGTCGCCCACAATAACATCTGTACCCCATATTCTGTTTAGTATTTCATTTCTCAAAAAAACCTTTCCGGGTTTTGATGCAAGCAAGGCTACAAGCTCAAACTCTTTTCTTGCAAGTACAATTTCGGTTTCGCCAAAAGAAACCAAATACTTTTCTCTGTCTATTACAAAATTGCCCACTTTTATTGTGCTGGTTCCTTCATTTGCCAGCCTTCTAAAAAGTGCATTTACTTTACTTGTAAGTATTTTAGGACTCACAGGTTTGGTTATGTAATCGTCTGCACCGGTTTCGAGCCCTTTAATTTCTGAATTCTCATCAGCCATTGCTGTTAAAAAAATAATTAGTGTTGGGTTAAATATTGGCTGAGAGCGGAGTATGTTGCAAACTTCAATACCATTTTTGCCGGGCATCATCATATCAAGAATAATAAGATCAGGCATGTGCTGCTTTGCTTTATCTAAAGCTTCGTTACCATTTTTAGCAGTAACTATTTCATATCCTTCGGCAGAAAGATTGAAAGATAAAATTTCAAGGATATCCGGCTCATCATCAGCAATAAGAATTTTTTTTACTGTACTCATAATCTAAAGGTTGAGCAAAAGTATACTTTCTGGTAAGCCATAGTTGCGTTAAATGAACGTTATAACATTATTAAATTGTTAACGGCGGTGCAACAGTTTATTTAAAATAACAGTCCTTACAACTTACAACATTAAAAATGCACCATATTTGCAAATGAATATTATCATATGAAGTTTATATTTTTTACCTGTTATTTTTTTCTTGTTTTGTTTGATGCGGTTGCCTTTTCGGATACCACAAATATTCCTATTGGCCGAAAAAGCAGGCACGACGATATTCGTAAAGAACAGATAAACATTGATAAACTTGATGGCAAATTTGATGGCATGGTTAGCGCCGGAGCCGATGAAAATATTAATAACCAGCTTGCTGATGCGCTTTACCGCAAACCCAATGAAATGCGCCAGTGGATTGAAACCAATGATACGCAATTGCCCACCAACAATGATAAGGTTCGTTATTTAAGAAACGTAGCAGAAATATTAACTTATTTTAAAATAAGCCGAAAATTAAATGAAATAAAAATAACTGAACTCCCCGCATTGCTTAACACGTTTGAAAAAATGCTGAAAGCAAAAGTTTCCGGAGAATCTATTTTACCATTTTTACAGGCTTCATCTTACATGGTAGCTAAATTAAATACCAGAATATTTGCAGAAGAAAAAGATAGAAATGCTGCTGAAGCTATAATATATTTAAAATATGTAAGCCTTAATACCGATAAAATATTACAGACAATTGCGCCATTTGCAAAAGAAGCATTTGCTGACAGCCTTGTGGTGGTTGCATGTAAATTAAACCCGGTGCAGTTTTATAATTATGCCCAATCTGACGGAAGTACTGTTGGTAAATTAATACGGCGCAATACAGACAGAATGGTAGTGCAGGTTGCAGCACTTAGTAAAACAGACAATGCACTTTTTTACTTTCCTTTTTTGGATGATCTGCTTTCTGAAAGACAAAGCATAGACAGCATTAAAAAATATGTTGGTGATGGCGACAAAGGATATGACAGTGTAGGATATTTTAAACTGCTGGTTAAAACTGCAACGGCCTACTCCAAAAGAATGGCGAAGCCATTTTATGATACTGCTATTGCCTATTATGGTGCAAACGGGCTTTTAAAAACGTTGCATAAAAAAGCGCTGCAGCATTTTATAATTCCCATAAACAACCTGCACGAAGAAAACAACCTTGCTGTAAGAATGCGGGCCATACAACCCCTTACCCCGGCTGAACTTTATTACATGATGGTGATGGGTGAAAACGATATTTATACCAGCAGTTACAAGCACAGCTTTGAGCGCTTTCTGCAGTTGATGGGCCCTAAGCCAAAAGGCGATTCCCTTTTACTTGCTGTAAATTTTAACCAGTTTAGAAAGTTTATAAAAATGGCTGCCAACTACAACCAGCTGGATACTTTTTTAAAAACAATGCCGCCGGAAAGGTCGGAGCAGCTAATGAAAGCTTTTGTATCGCAGCTTGAAAATAACCTGGAAGGTGCAGTAGATGTTGCAGATTCTTACAGCAGTATTTCTAACAAAAAATTGCAAGAGGCCATGCTGCAGAATGTAACTGATAACGAGCTTGCTGCCATTGCAACAAATAACGGTAAAGCAAAAGTTATTTATGGGTTATTAAAAACTATTTTTCTTTCTTTAAATGATAACAAGGTTGATCTTTCTACACAAATTGGTATACCGCCTATTTATGAAGTTGACGATAAATATATAAGGGATGGAAATGGCAACCTTGTAGAGCAGGTGTTTTTTTATGGAGATAAAGACGGTAAATTATTTTATCCATCGTTTAGAAATTCTTTTTCAAGTAAAGAATGGAAAGTAACTGAAAAGAAAGAATGGATGGAGGCAGTTTCTATAAAAGGAAATGTAATGGTATTTGCAAATAAGCCGCTGGATAATGATGCCAATTTGGATGATAGTGCACAGATACACCTTGCAAAATATTTACAAGAACAAAGTCTTAAACCTGCAGTAATAGTGCATCGTGGGCACAGTTACTGGCTCGATCGTACTATGAGCAGAATGCCGGGCGATGCAAAGATTGTAGTGTTGGGATCATGTGGCGGTTACCAAAACTTAAATGAAATTTTAGAAATAAACCCCGAGGCACATATTATATCTACAAAAGAAATTGGAACGGGAGATATTAACCGGCCGATACTTACTTATATTAACCAGGTGTTTGCTGCCAACAATAATTTATCGTGGCCCAAAATGTGGCAAAGCCTTACAGGAATTTTTTCTAAAGACCCAAGCAAAAGTATAAGGGACAGCTGGGATGATTATATACCTCCTTATAAAAACCTTGGTGCTATATTTTTAAAAGCCTACAATAAAAATATACAGAGCGAATAACCTTACTGAAAAAATATTGAATGAAAACAGTGTATGTTTTTAGCGGGCTGGGTGCAGATGAACGGGTTTTTCATAAAATTGATTTTAGCAGTTATGATGTTCATTTTATTAAATGGATAACTCCTCAAAAAAATGAAAGTATTGAAAGTTATGCGCTGCGGTTAACATCACAAATAACAAAGCCACTTCCGGTTTTAATTGGTCTTTCTTTTGGTGGAATGATGGCGGTGGAAGTTGCCAAACATATTGCTGCAGAAAAAATTATTTTAATATCATCAGCAAAAAGCAAAAATGAAATTCCATTTTATTTTAGGCTCGCCGGCAAACTAAAACTCCCTAAAATAATCCCTTCAAAAACTTTAATACACATAAACGTTTTTACCAACTGGTTTTTTAGCAACAGAACTGTTGAAGATAAGAAAATGCTTTCAGCTATACTGCATGATACGGAACCTGTATTTTTAAAATGGGCTGTTGAAAAAATAGCTTGCTGGCAAAATACTGTTGTGCCTAAAAATCTTTTTCATATTCATGGCAATGCAGACAGAATACTTCCTTATAAATATGTAACATGCCATGCAACAATTAATGGCGGTGCGCATTTAATGATTGTAAACAGAGCCAAAGAAGTTACAGAACAAATAAAGCTGTTTATTGACTAACCGACACAACTTTTTAAGTTTTAATTATACAGGCATATAGCAACACTTATTTTTTTAATAACAAAATTGAATGCGTTCGGTTTGTTAATTATTAAATTATAATAAGACTATCTTGTACTACTAATTTACGCCTTTTAACCGTATTTCATTTTTTATAAGACAGGAGCCGTCACAGAGTAAAAAATTTACATGAACAAACATGAAAAGAACTTCACAAGTGAAGATTTAGCCGATGAAAAATATATTTTACTGGCAGATGATGATACTGATGACTGTATGTTTTTTGCCAATGCGCTTGAAGAATTAAAAGTGCCTTTTAAATTAAAAACTGTTTTTGACGGTGAGCAACTGATGAATTTCTTAGAGAATAAGGATAATTTACCTGATATTATATTCTTAGATATGAACATGCCATGTAAAAATGGCTATGAATGCCTGGTAGAAATTAGGCAAAGTGAGCGTTATAAAACGATCCCTGTCATCATCATTTCAACATCTCTTGATGAAAATATTATAAAATTGCTTCACGAAAACGGTGCTTTTTTTTATATTAAAAAACCAAGTTTATTTGCGCATTTAAAAAAATTAATGTCATTGGTTATCAATTTAATCGCTGCAGGTAATTACAAGCAACCTTCCATAGAAAAATTTGTGCTAACTGCAGAAATTAATGCATTATGAATGCACAGGAAAACGATAACAGCCCCGATAAAGAGTTAATAAAATCTGAGAATAATTTTCCGGTGGTAGGTATTGGTGCATCTGCGGGTGGGTTAGATGCATTTAAAAAATTACTTACTTCAATACCTGAAGATTCAGGAATGGCTTATGTTTTGGTGCAGCATCTTCACCCTGGGCACGAAAGTTTTCTTGCAGAAATTTTACAAAAAGTTACTAAAATACCTGTAAAGGAAATAGCGGATAATGTTACCGTTTTACCGAATCATATTTATATTATTCCCAGCAATAAAATGCTGATTGCAAATGATGGTAAGCTGGAGTTAAGCCCAAGGCCTGATAAAACTAAAAACAAACTCAATTTACCAATCGATTTATTTTTTACCTCTTTGGCAGAAATTCACCAGAGCCATGCAATTGGTGTTGTATTATCCGGCACCGCATCTGACGGTACTCTTGGTTTAAAAGCCATTAAAGACAATGGTGGTATAACCATTGCACAGGATTTATCTGCAGAGTATGATGGAATGCCACAAAGTGCCGTATATGCCGGCGTGGTAGATTTTATTTTGCCACCGGAAGAAATTCCCCAAAAAATAGGAGAACTGGTAGCGAAAATAAATCTTGATGAAAAAGATTTTGATAATTTACCCAAGCGCCAGGAAGATATTTATAAACAGATTTTAACCCTGCTGCGTTTAAGAAAAGGGACAGATTTTACATACTATAAACAAACAACTGTACGAAGAAGAATATTGCGCAGAATGGCAATAAACAAAAAAGAAAATATTGAAGAATATCTTACATACGCCAAAAAGCATAAGCCCGAACAGGATGCATTATATCAGGATTTGCTGATACCCGTAACATCATTTTTTAGAGAAGCAAAAGTTTTTGATAATTTATGTGAAACTGTTTTTCCGCTCATTTTAAAAAGTAAAGATAAAAACACTCCTATAAGAGTTTGGGTTGCAGGCTGCAGCACGGGCGAAGAGGCATATTCAATTGCCATCTGCCTAAAAGAATTTTTAGGAAAAAGCCACGAAAGAGTACAGATTTTTGCAACTGATATAAGTGTGCCTGCCATTGCAAAAGCACGAACAGGAACTTACACAAAAGCAGAAATAAATAAAGTGAGTGATGAAAGAGTGAAGGAATTTTTTACTAAAACGGAAGTTGGTTTTCGGATAAATAAGGAGCTGCGGGATATGTGTGTATTTGCTGTACACAATTTTTTAAAAGATCCACCCTTTAGCAAAATTGATTTTGTAAGCTGTAGAAATGTACTTATTTACATGGAG
>JAYTCO010000388.1:0-8254 GCA_043736415.1 Ferruginibacter sp.
AGCTTGCTTAAAATATTTTCTTTGGTAATAAATTGCGCAACATCTTTAATAGCCACATGCTCTGTAAGCAATGCAACTTTCATATTATCTGCCACCATCATCATCGCAACATCTTTTACTTCAAAAAGATTTTTTAAATAAGGTGTATGTCCTGTATAATTAAATTCATCGCTTTGAATGTTCTTTTTATGAATAGGTGCAGTCACAAGTCCGTCAATCATGTTTTCTTTTAAAGCACCTGCTGCAGTTGTAAGGCTAAGTAATGCATATTTTCCACCTGTGTCATTTAACTCGCCGGGTGTTACTGCAACATCATCTTCCCAACAATTATAAACATTAACTTGTTTGGTATTTATATGGGTCGAATCTTTCGCTATATTAAAAGTAATGTTGTTTTCAGGAAGTGTTTTCCTGTAGAAATTTAAAACTTTGTTATTCGCAAAAATAACGGGTATGCAAATATCCAGCATCCGGCTGTCACTAAGAGTTTTTACAATAATCTCTGGCCCTATTCCATTAATGTCTCCACAACTTATACCTATAATCGGCTTATGTTCTGCATTGCTCATAGTTAAATATAATACGTGCTTAGACATTTATTTTAAAAGTATAAATAACAGCCAAACACAGTTTGTTTAAAATATTTTGGAAAAAATCGCTTTTTAGAAGAACTTCTATACAATAATTTGCTATAAAGTTCGTATTAACAATGAAAAATGAAATACAGCCATGTTGCATATTTCTTTTAAAATTCCAAAACAAAATTATGCGTAATTTTTATTTATTAATTGCTTTTTCTTTAATTTCAATTTTAAGTTTGGGGCAAGGTACGACTGGCTTTAGTGGCACAGGTGCTAATATAGACGTAGATAATTACCAGATTTATTGGAGAATAAACCCTGATAGCGCATTGGGTATAACTGGTACAGTAAAAATTAAATTTAAAACTACTATTGCTAATGTTAGTTCAATTACGTTTGATTTACGTAAAAAAGTAACTTCCCCTAAAGCTTCCGGTTTCACAGTAAATAGCATTATTTGGAATGGAGCAGCATTAATAACAACCCCTCAACCGAATGCTTCTAACATTGTTACAGTTCCAGTTAATATCCCAATACAAGGTACAAGAGATTCTTTAATTATTTCTTATATTGGAATCCCTCCTGTTGCAAGCGGTTTAGCGGCAGGTTATAATTTAGGTAATGATCCTTCTGTAACAGCAGCGGAGTCAACTTCTCTATCAAGTGGTAAAACTAACTTTCCTGTATCGACTGGTTCTGGTAATATGGTAAATACTTTGTCAGAATCTTACGAAGACAGAGATTGGTGGCCTTGTAAGGCAGATATGCAGGACAAAGCAGATACCATTGATATTACCGTAAATGTACCCTGGAAAAAAACATCTACGACAGATACCTTTTGGGTTGCAAGTAATGGAACTTTAGTTGACTCTTCAATTGATGCGACTGCAAAGTCCAGAACATTTAAATATATCAATCGATATCCAATGACAAGTTACCTTGTATGTGTTGGTGTCGCAAGGTATAACCGCTATTATCGGGGAACAATTAATATTGGTGGTAATAATGTTCCGGTAGTTTATTATTTATATCCGGGAAAAGCAGATTATAACCTTATTTTGTCTGCAATGGATAAAGCTACAGAAGCCTTAACGTTATTCAGTAACAAGTTTGGTAATTATGGTTTTACAGACCCCACAAAAGGCGGTAAGCATGGTTTTTATGAAGGTCTAAGTCCTGGCGGAGGAATGGAACATCAAACATTTTCTGCTATGGGTACAGCATCATTGACCAACGTTTCAATATTAATACATGAACTAATGCACCAGTGGTTTGGCGATAAGGTAAGTTTTTCTACTTGGAATGATTTATGGCTAGCAGAGGGTTTTGCAGAATATGCACCTTCACTAGCAGCTGAAACTATCACAGGAACGGGTTTTACAGCTTTTGATTTTTTAAGTAACATAAAAACAAATGCTTTAGCTGAAACAGCACCCGTTCGAATACCTGCATCAGGCATTGCATCTTCTCAAACAATTTGGACATCAGGGAATGGTGCTACTGGATACGGAAGTAGCGTTTATAACAGAGGCGCTATGGTACTTTCTATGCTTCGGAGGCTTAGCGGAGATACAAAATATTTCAATATTTTGAAAGATTATCAAACAGCTGCTACACTCCAATATAAATCTGCAACAACAGATACACTTAAAAAAAGGTTTGCTGACACGTTAGGATTAAACTTAGATAAGTTTTTCTTTGAAAATGTTGATTCATCAGGATATCCGGATTACAATATTGGGTATCAATATTATGGTACAGGTAACAAATCTCTTGCTTTAAGGGTTTTATCACAAACAAGAAAATTAGGAGGCGGTGCAGCCGATGCAACCGTAGCTAAATATTTTAATATTCCAGTTGTGATTCACGTCAAAGGACCTGCTGTTGGTAATGATACTACGATAGTGTTTTATGACAGAGGAACGGTAAGTGGAACCAGTTTAATGTCAAAAGCGGGAAATGGTGTCGATCCAACGAGTGCAAATACTCTTTACTATAATTTATCATTTGCTCCCAATTTTATTGCTTATGATGATGGCGCAACGACAATGAGTACAGGTGCGATGAGCGTACAAACCGTACTAGACTTAAAAGTTACAGATTTCAAAGTAAAACAGCATCCAACTTATAACGAAGCATCACTTACACTAGATGATAATTCAATCAACTCAGCGGTAATTTTAGAACGCTCTGCAAATGGTAATAATTTTGAAGATATTGGTACAATGTTATTACAAGCAAATACTTCGACTTTAATGAAATATTTATTTAATGATATAAAGCCCTTGGAAACCGATAATTATTACAGGGCTAAATATAAAAATATAGAAGGGATTTACTTGTATTCAAAAATTGTAAAAATTAGATCAGTAAAATCTTCTTCTTTCAGTATTGTTAATAATCCGGTACAGGATATACTGCAGATAAGAACGGCAGATGCAATAGGAAAAGATATATTATTTACTATTTATGATGCAGCAGGCAGACAAATAAAAAGTACTGAAATAAAAAAAGTTGCAGCTATGACGGAAATATCTGTAGTAGGCTTGCATAGCGGGTTGTACATAGTTAAAATTACAATTGCCAATGAAGAATTACAAAATTTAAAGTTCCTTATTAATTAAAATAAGTTCATTTTTTAAAAGCCTCTTCTCCTGAAAAAGAAGGGGCTTTTTTATTGTATTTTTGCGGCATGTATAAGTTGAAGAAATCGCTTGGGCAACACTTTTTAAAAGATGATCTTATCATAAAGAAAATTGTGGATGCCTTACGAGAAAATTCATTTACAAATTTATTGGAAGTAGGACCCGGTGGTGGCGCACTTACAAAAGAATTAATAAAAATTGAAAACATAAATTTTAAGGCGGTAGAACTTGATGATGAAAAAGTTCCGCTTCTTAAACAAAAATATCCCGTCTTAAACGATAAAATTATACATCAGGATTTTTTGCAGATTGAAAAACCATTCGAAGAAAAATTTACCATCATTGGAAATTTTCCCTACAATATATCGACAGAAATTTTGTTTAAAATACTTGATTGGAAAGATGAAGTTCGTGTTGTAATAGGCATGTTTCAAAAAGAAGTTGCGCAAAGAGTTGCTTCCAAACCCGGGAATAAAATATATGGTGTTACGAGCGCACTTATACAGCCTTTTTACGATATTGAATACCTGTTTGATGTTCCACCTGAAAGTTTTAATCCTCCGCCAAAAGTAATAAGTGGTGTTATAAGGCTTACCAGAAAAGTAGAACCAATAATTGTAAAATCCGAAAGAGCATACAAAGTATTGGTTAAAACAGCTTTTCAACAGCGGCGTAAAACATTGCGCAATGCGGTAAAATCATTGTTTACGCAGGAAG
Source organism: Ferruginibacter sp. (assembly GCA_043736415.1). Classification (GTDB taxonomy): domain Bacteria; phylum Bacteroidota; class Bacteroidia; order Chitinophagales; family Chitinophagaceae; genus Ferruginibacter. Next base: position 3,944 of record JAYTCO010000388.1, read on the forward strand.
AATTACAGGATGAATTATTTAATAAACGTGCAGAGGTTTTAAGTATAGAAGATTTTGCTGCACTAACTTTTAGAATGATATAAAAAATGTACATTTAATATAAAAATTATGCCGACCGCATTAAAATATATAATTGATGAAAAGGGAACAACAACATCCGTATTGGTTCCTTTAAAAACCTGGAATAAATTGAATCAGGACTTTTCCAATCTGCAAAAAAAAATGAAGGTTTTTTCAAACATTCAAAATGGTTGGGAAGAAATAAAAGAAGCAAAAAAAACAGGGAAGAAATTGCAGACCCTCAAAGATTTTTTGGATGAAAGTAACAATTAGAATTACAAATGGTTTTAAGACTGAGGCGAAACCTTTGTTGAAAAAATATCGTTCTCTCTCAAAAGATTTAGAAAAACTACAAAATCAATTGTTGCTTACTCCTCAACTTGGTACTTCTCTTGGAAAAAATCTCTACAAAATTCGATTAAAAATTTCTAGTAAGGGTCAAGGTAAAAGTGGCGGAGCCAGAGTAATCTCATTCATTGAAACCGAAATCATTGGCTATGCTGAAAAAGTTTCAACAGAAGAAATAATAGTAAATCTTCTGTCCATTTATGACAAATCAGAGGTCAGCAATATTTCGGATAAAGAATTAAAAGAATTAATCAAAAATTTAAAATGAATCTTTAATACCTAGATTCTTAATACATAAATTTAAATGAACCAACCAACAGAAACGAAAGTAAGACTTGTAACTGCCGCAGCATTATTTGATGGGCATGACGCTGCAATAAACATCATGCGCAGAATTTTGCAAAGCAAAGGCGCAGAAATTATACACCTTGGGCACAACAGAAGTGTTGCAGACATTGTGGAATGTGCTATTGAAGAAGATGTTCAGGGTATTGCAATAACAAGTTACCAGGGAGGTCATGTGGAGTTTTTTAAATACATGAAAGATCTATTGGTAGAAAATGGTTGTGGTCATATAAAAATATTTGGTGGTGGCGGCGGTACTATTTTACCATCCGAAATTGAAGAATTACATAACTACGGAATCACAAGAATTTACAGCCCCGATGATGGTCGCAGAATGGGCTTGGAAGGGATGATACAAGATGTGATTGATAAAAGCAAAGCTGTTCTTCAAGAGGATATTCCACAACAAAAGCAAAACGGTAATGGTGGTAAATATGCCTTGGAGGAATGGAAGGATATTATTAGCATAGCAAGAAATATTACCAAAGCTGAAAATGGGGAATCTACTCTTGAAAGTAAAAAAGTCGATAAAAAAGATTCTACAAAAAATCCTGTTCTCGGCATCACCGGCACTGGTGGTGCAGGGAAATCTTCTGTAACTGATGAAATCGTCCGCCGGTTTTTAAACAACTATACAGACAAAACCATTGCGGTAATTTCTGTTGATCCCAGCAAAAAGAAAACAGGCGGCGCTTTGCTTGGAGATAGAATAAGAATGAATTCTATTTCATCGCCCCGTGCATACATGCGCAGTCTGGCTACCCGGGAGAGTGACAAAGCGTTAAGCCAATATGTAGCAGAGGCTTTAGAAATTTGTAAAGAGGCAGGTTTCGATTTAATCATTTTAGAAAGTGCAGGTGTCGGGCAAAGCGATGCGTCTATTTTAGAACATTGTGATGTAAGTATGTACGTGATGACACCGGAATATGGCGCACCATCCCAGCTGGAAAAAATAAATATGCTGGATTATGCAGATGTAATTTGCCTAAATAAATTTGATAAAGCCGGTGCATTAGATGCATTGCACGATGTATGTAAACAATACAAACGCAATTACGGATTGTGGGATGCAAAAGATGAAGAAGTTCCTGTGGTAGGCACCATTGCTGCACAATTTAACGATGCAGGTGTAAATAATTTGTTTGATAAACTGATAAAAGTTATTGCTGCAAAAACAGGAAATGATTTTGGATCCCACGAAGCTTTTGCAAAAAGTGGTGGTATGGACGGTTCTATTATTCCACCAAAAAGAGTTCGGTACCTGGCAGAAATTTCTGAAACCATTGCTGAATATGATTTGTGGGTGAAAGAGCAAAGTGCTTTGGCAACACAATTGTATCAAATTGAAGGTGTATTAAAAACCATAAAATCATCTGATGCTGTTACAGAATTAAATAAAATAAAAAACAACATTGAACAAAACCTAACACCTTCCAATAAAAAATTACTCGATAATTGGAGTACACTTTTGGATAGTTACAAACAGGATTTTTACGAATTTAAAGTAAGAGATAAAGTAATAAAACAACCGCTTACTTTTTCCAGTTTATCGGGTACAAAAATTGCAAAAGTTATTCTTCCTAAGTACAAAGACTGGGGCGATATTTTAACCTGGCAGTTGCAGGAAAATGTGCCTGGAGAATTTCCTTTTACAGCCGGCGTATTTCCTTTAAAGAGAGATGGCGAAGATCCTACAAGAATGTTTGCAGGTGAAGGTGGACCAGAAAGAACGAACAGGCGTTTTCATTATGTGAGTGTAGGACAGCCCGCAAAGCGCCTCAGCACTGCGTTTGACAGTGTTACGCTGTATGGCGAAGATCCTGCGCACCGTCCGGATATTTATGGAAAAGTCGGCAACAGCGGTGTAAGTATTGCAACGGTTGATGATGCAAAAAAACTGTATAGCGGTTTTGATTTGTGCGATCCAAAAACGTCTGTGAGCATGACGATTAATGGTCCGGCACCAATGCTGTTAGCATTTTTTATGAATGCCGCTATTGATCAAATGTGTGAAAAATACATCATCGAAAATAATTTAAGAGAAGAAGTAAATAACATAATTGAAGCAAAATTCAATATTGAAAATTTACCAAAATACATTGGTGCTGATGGAAAAGCGGTAACACCTGCATTGGGAAATTTTGCCGGCGTATTGCCTCAAGGCAATGATGGCCTTGGTTTGCGTTTGCTGGGCTTAAGTGGCTCTGATGTTTTGCCTGCCGATGTTTATGCAACCATAAAAGCAAAAGCATTGTCGTCAGTTCGTGGTACCGTGCAGGCAGATATTTTAAAAGAAGACCAGGCACAAAATACCTGTATTTTTTCTACAGAGTTTGCATTAAAATTAATGGGCGATGTGCAGGAATATTTTATTACAAACAAGATTCAAAATTTTTACAGCGTAAGTATCAGCGGTTATCATATTGCTGAAGCCGGTGCCAATCCTATAACACAGCTTGCATTTACTTTAAGCAACGGTTTTACTTTTGTAGAATATTATTTAAGCCGTGGAATGAAGATTGACGACTTTGCGCCAAACCTTTCCTTCTTTTTTAGCAATGGTATGGATCCTGAATATGCAGTGATTGGGAGAGTAGCCCGTCGCATTTGGGCCAAAGCAATGAAATATAAATACAAGGGAAACGACCGCAGCCAAAAATTAAAATACCATATACAAACAAGTGGTAGAAGTTTGCATGCGCAGGAAATTGACTTCAACGATATTCGTACAACATTGCAGGCTTTGTATGCCATATACGACAACTGTAATTCCCTGCATACAAATGCATACGACGAGGCAATTACAACGCCAACAGAAGAAAGTGTGCGCCGTGCGATGGCCATTCAGTTGATTATAAACAGAGAGTTGGGTACGGCAAAAAATGAAAATCCAAACCAGGGATCGTTCTTAATTGAAGAAATGACTGACCTTGTAGAACAGGCTGTGCTGGCTGAGTTTGAAAGAATTACAGAACGTGGCGGCGTGCTCGGTGCAATGGAAAGAATGTACCAGCGCAATAAAATTCAGGAAGAAAGTCTGTATTACGAAACATTAAAACACACAGGCGAATTTCCAATTGTTGGCGTAAATACTTTTCTAAATAAAAACGGTTCGCCAACAGTTTTGCCTGCAGAGGTTATACGGTCAACCACCGAAGAAAAGGAATTGCAAATTACCATGCTTGATGCATTTAAAGAAAGGCATATTGAGAAGAGCGCAGCCATGTTGTTGAAGTTACAGGAGGTTGCTATTGCCAACGGAAACTTATTTGAAGAATTAATGGAGACAGTAAAGCATTGTTCACTCGGCGAAATTACAAATGCTTTGTACAGCGTTGGCGGGCAATACAGAAGAAATATGTAATTGCTTATATTATTTTTTTAGGAGCATGGGCAGCAGAAATATTTATCAACATATGTTTCCTGCTGTTGGTAGTAGCCATGCACGCAAGTAATTTGTATAATGGTAATGTACTGAAAAATAGTTGGTGGATTTCTGGTTTAAAATTCTTTAATTGTGTCGGTCAACTTTAAGAGGAAGCAAGCTCTGCTGGAGAG
>JAYTCO010000389.1:0-3522 GCA_043736415.1 Ferruginibacter sp.
TAATGCTGTAAATCACATTGATTGGGGCAGTAGTCGTGTTCACAAGCGTTTCCGTAATTGTGCCCGTGCTTCCACTTCCTGCAACATTGCTGATCCCTGTAACTGCTGCTCTTGTCCAACTGTAAGTTGCACCTGATGTAGCACTTGCTGCTGTATATGTTGCAGAGGTATTACTGCATCTTACATCAGTAAGGGAGCTGCTTAAAACAGGAGTAGGATTTACCGTAGCCGTTACACTTTGTATATTGCTACAACTATTGGCCGTAAGCGTTATGCTGTAAATCACATTGATTGGGGCAGTAGTCGTGTTCACAAGCGTTTCTGTAATTGTGCCCGTGCTTCCACTGCCTGCAACATTGCTGATCCCTGCAACTGCGGCTCTTGTCCAACTGTAAGTTGTACCTGATGTAGCACTTGTTGCTGTATATGTTGCAGAGGTATTACTGCATCTTACATCAGTAAGGGAGCTGCTTAAAACAGGAGTAGGATTTACCGTAACAACATAATTAAATGAAGAACCAGAACACCCATTGGAAGATGGTGTGATAACGTAAGTGACATTAATAGGAGAAGACGTCGTATTTGCTAAAGATTCAGTAATTGATGCACTTGTTTGATTGGTAACTGCAGGATTACTAATACCTATTACTGCAGCCCGACCCCAATTATATGTTGAGCCTCCAACACTGCTCGTAATATTATAATTTTGTGCTGTGTTATTGCATACAGAATTTGAAGCAGCACTAATAATTGAAGGTATATTCTGAGACACTGATGTTAGACTTGCAAATAAAGTGACCCCGTTAGTCACTCCATTTATAGTAGCAGTACCTCCACTGCTTGTTACCGGACTTGATCCAGTAATTGCATTAATCGCTCTAACTTGTATTCCTGCCAGCGTAAAAACATCAATTTTATTTGTGCCAGTTCCGTTAATTGTTACCGTAATAGTTGTAGAACTTGTTAGTGAGGTACTTATTGCAGATATATTATTCGAGGCTGTAAAACTAGCACTTCCTGCAGAAGTAAATTCGAAATTTAAAGGCGCTGTAAGTACCATTGTCCCAAATGAAGATATATTCCCTTGTTGATTTTCAGTGATGACTATGTTCCCAAGTGTTGATGAAAATGTCGGAAAACTCCCTCCACAGGCGTATAAAGTTGCTGATGAAGTAGTGATAGTAACTTGGCCGAAACTTTTACCCGGGGCTAGTGCCATCAAAATCACTAAAACTGCAACAATTAATTGTAGGCTATTTTGAGATAACCTAATAGAATTTAATCGATAGTTTGCAAATAATCTTTGATCCAAATTATCATATAAAAATTCCTGAATTCGTAGAATTGTTTTCATACCTAATATTTAATTTCAGAATAGTATTTCTGTTCTGCTTTATTAATTTTTTAAACCTGTAGATATGCATAACACCACAATTAAAAAAAAACAAATACTTGCTTTTGCTACATAAACATCGTGAGTACTGCTATTAACAGCAGTTAATCAAATAGAAGATTGGATTTGGAAATGTAATTTTCCTGAGGATTTTACAGAAACTTGTAATACTACTTATTAGGAGATTGTAGTATTTATACTACAAATATATAAATAGATTTTTAATATATCAATCAAAAACCTAAAAAATATTAAATTATTTTTGCAGGTGTTGTATCGATTAGAGCAGTTTTATTTGGAATAATTTCAAAATCTAAAATGGTAAATAAAAGTTTGGACTGCAACTTTTATATAAACGCTTTTCTTTTAAGATTTTGCTGTAATTACAGGTTCTTTTTAAAAAAGCATTTACATAAAAAAAGAACCACAATATTGAGGTTCCCTAACATCTAACACCTAAAAATTTATTATAAAATAGTAACGGTCTTTACAATGACCGTGTTGCCTGGTCCTATTAATTGCACTTTGTACATACCCGGCGTAATATTATCTGGAAGCTTAATGGGTTGCGTTATTTTAAAACCCGAAAGTTGTAAAGATCCAAGTTGGTATACATGTCCATTTAAACCAAGCGCCCTTACCTGGTACCTACCCTCTCTCGCAATTGCAATATATAAGAAGAGTTGCCTTGAGGTAGAAGGGTTGGGGTAAATATTCATTGACGGTTCGGCAACAGGTAGAATTAATTTAGCAACGCTACTGTAGGTTATTCTACCAATAGCATCTACCGCCCTTATCCTATAATAATTTTCGCCTATGTTGCAAGTACCCGCATCTTCACTATACACTTCGCTGCCTCCCAAATTTTTTGGAGTAATTGATTTTACATCTTTAAAGTTGAGGGTATCTTTTGTAAACTGAATTGAGTAAAGTGAAACTGCCTTCTCATCATTAACCGCAAATTCAACATTTACGTAAGCGTCTTTTCTGAACAACTTTACATCCGTGAATTTAACAGGCGGAGGTATAGGTGCATTTTTTGCGAAAATAATAGAAAAGCGATTTTGTGCAGATGAACCACTATTGCTGTTAACAGTAAAATCAACATAGGTAGTATCACTTAAATTTACTGTTGTAGTTGAGTTTGTGTAATTGTCTTTTACATATGCAATTCGGTCGGTTTTAGCAATGTTTCTACCAATAACCTGCATGGTAAAATTGCGCTGTTGCAGGTTCCACATGCGTATGTAAGTAGTATCTGTATCAGGAATAAATCTTCTCCGCTCAACCGCTAGTGTAGTGCCACTTCTTACAAGCCCCCAATTCTCTCCCGGGTTTGTCAATTTTAATGCGTCTTCCCAATTTACACAGTTGCAATAAATATCGTCATAGATGGTCATATTCCCATCTATTAAAGTTTTGCTACCATCCGAGCCAACAACAAATAAATTGGTACGCAATGTTTGTTGGGAAAATACTGTAAAACTCAACAGTAAAAAGCAGACTGCAAATTGTATGCGAATTGAAATTATGTTGTAAAAAGAATGCGATTTCATACGCTGTTTTTTAACAATGCATGGCATTGCGGATAAGGATTGTAGAGAATTTGAATTGGATTGTTTTGTTCGAATAACTAACGAGGGAATTACTTTATTATTATACAGAGGAAAATTTAGCGTTTAGATTTTAAGGCTTTAATCTTGTTTTTAATGCATTAATAATAAATATTCGTTTTACTACAAGTTAATTGCAGCAATGCGATGCAGAGACACCTGCGCAAATACAAAAAACATGTGTTTAGGGTTTTGAGCAAACCGGTAAGCTGATAAGTAAAAGGATTAATGCTTATAATAATCTAAGACCACATGCCAGTTGCGATTATATGACACCTGAAGAAACGCATTTAACATCAGGACAACTGAATAAAAGATGGAAGAACTATAACCACAATTATAATCATGAAAAAACAGCTGTATAGCAATTGCAGGATTAAAAATTATATTTGTATAACCACATCAGGATTTATTAATTAACCGGTATTATACGTCTATAGCTTTACAGTTTTCAGGAAAAACTCAAAACAGATGAAAGAAAAAATGCTTGACAGATTTAAGTTCTCGGATGAACTA
>JAYTCO010000390.1:0-3510 GCA_043736415.1 Ferruginibacter sp.
AAAGCCTGTAACATCCTGTAAAAAAACTAGTGGAATTTTTTTCTGATTGCAATTCATAATAAACCTTGCTGCTTTATCTGCGCTGTCGTTATAAATTACACCGCCGAGTTGCATTTCACCTTTTTTACTTTTTACAATTATACGCTGGTTGGCAACAATGCCTACCGCCCAACCATCTACACGTGCGTATCCGCACACAATTGTTTTGCCATAATCCTGTTTAAATTCATCAAAACTATCTCCATCAGCAATGCTGTTTATTATATCAAGTACGTTATATGGTTTGCTGTTATCTGCTGCTATGATGCCATATATATCAGTTGTCTTTTTTGATGGCGCAATCGCTTCGATTCTGTCAAAACCAGCAGTTTTTGGTTTGCCTAATTTGCTGATGATTCTTTTTACCCTGTCCAGACATTCCTCTTCCGTTTTAAATTTATAATCTGCAATACCGCTTAGTTCGTTGTGTGTTGCAGCACCACCAAGGGTTTCTGCATCTGCATCTTCGCCAATAGCAGCTTTAACCAAATATGGACCGGCCAAAAATATAGATCCCGCACCTTCCACCATTAAGGTTTCATCACTCATGATGGGCAGGTAAGCACCACCTGCAACGCATGCACCGGTAACGGCTGCAATTTGTGTAATGCCCATGGCACTCATCTTTGCATTGTTCCTAAATATTCTGCCGAAATGTTCTTTATCTGGAAAAATTTCATCCTGCAGGGGTAGAAAAACACCTGCACTGTCTACAATATAAATAACGGGTAAATGATTTTCCATAGCAATTTCCTGCATGCGCAAATTCTTTTTTCCTGTGATTGGAAACCATGCACCTGCCTTTACAGTTTGGTCGTTGGCAACAATAACACATTGCCTGCCGCTTACATATCCAATGCCGCTAACAGTGCCACCTGCAGGGCAACCGCCATATTCTTCATACATACCGAAACCGGCAAAAGCACCAATTTCTATAAAGGGTTTACCGGCATCGCAGAGGTAAGCAATTCGCTCACGGGCTACGAGTTTATTTTTTTCTTTCTGCTTTTCAATGGCTTTTTTACCGCCACCTTCGTAAATTTTCTCCAACTGTTTTTTTACTGTTCCCCAGGCAAGTTTTTGTTCGTCTTCGTTTTTATTAAACTGGATATCCATTGGTTATTTTTATGTGCGGCAATTTAGGGAATAGTATTGAGTAGTGAGTATGATGTAATGAGATATAACCGTAAAATTGTAGAAATGTGTTGACCATAAATCGTATTGTTTAAACAAAAATAATTTCTGTTATCAATTCTTATCTTCGCTCAATACCAAATTGCATAATTAAAGCTAAATATTTAGGTGAAGATGAAATGTGCGACGCCACCGAAGATCAACATAGTTGCTTCTTTGTTTGGCTAATAAAAATACCAAACACACAAAATTTTAGATATTAGATACAAGAACGAACATGAGCAAAGAACTTACAAAAAGAGCCGATAATTATTCTGAATGGTACAATGAACTGGTAGTGAAAAGTCAACTGGCAGATCACTCTGCGGTGCGTGGCTGCATGGTTATAAAGCCCTATGGTTATGCGTTGTGGGAGAATATGCGTGATCAGTTAGATAAAATGTTTAAAGATACGGGGCATGTAAATGCATACTTTCCTTTATTTGTGCCTAAAAGTTTATTTGAGGCGGAGGAAACAAATGCAGAAGGTTTTGCAAAAGAATGTGCTGTAGTTACGCATTACCGTTTAAAGGCCGACCCAAATAATAAAGGAAAATTAATTGTAGATCCGGAAGCAAAACTGGAGGAAGAATTGATAGTTCGCCCAACAAGTGAAGCAATTATTTGGAACACATACAAAGGCTGGATACAATCGTACAGAGATTTGCCATTGCTCATAAACCAGTGGGCAAATGTTGTGCGCTGGGAAATGCGTACCCGTTTGTTTTTGCGTACTGCAGAGTTTTTGTGGCAAGAAGGACATACCGCACATGCAACAAAAGAAGAAGCAATTGAAGAGACGGTAAAAATGGTAAATGTGTATGCAGATTTTGTTGAAGAATACATGGCAGTGCCCGTGATAAAAGGTTTAAAAACTGCAAGTGAACGTTTTGCAGGTGCTGAAGATACTTATTGTATTGAAGCCTTAATGCAGGATGGTAAGGCATTACAGGCCGGAACGTCACATTTTCTCGGACAAAACTTTGCAAAAGCATTCGATGTAAAATTTAGTGACAAAAACAACAAACTGGAATATGTGTGGGCAACAAGCTGGGGTGTTTCCACAAGATTAATCGGTGCATTAATAATGGCGCATAGCGATGACCAGGGACTTGTAATGCCGCCAAAAATTGCCCCGTTGCAAGTGGTAATTGTGCCTATTTACAAAGGCGAAGAAAGTAAACCGGTTATTGATGAAAAAGCCCATGCTATGATGAGTGAACTGAAAGCATTGGGTATTAGAGTAAAATATGATGACGCTGATAATTCAAGACCAGGCTGGAAGTTTGCAGAATATGAATTGAAGGGTGTGCCTATTCGTGTTGCACTTGGTATGCGGGATTTAGAAAATAATGTTGTTGAAGTTGCCCGCAGAGATACCAAAGAAAAGCAAACAATTTCTTTGGATAGAATTACTGATTATCTTAAAAATTTGTTGGATGAAATTCAGCAAAATATTTATAACCGTGCACTAACTTTTAGAAACGAAAATATTAGAGAAGCCAATTCATTTGAAGAATTGGTAAAACTGCTCGATGAAAAAGGTGGCTTTATTTCAGCACACTGGGATGGTACTGAGGAAACGGAGGAAAAAATAAAAGAACAGACAAAAGCAACCATCAGGTGTATTCCTTTAGATAACAAACAAGAAGAAGGTGTTTGTATATTAAGCGGAAAACCCAGCAGGGAAAGAGTTTTGTTTGCGAGAGCGTACTAAAATAATTGCGAATTATAAATTTTTAAATACGATTAAATCATGGAAACTGAAAATTTCAAAAAGCCAATCTGTTACTACGTAATACAAAATAGGTTTGTGTTACCCCAATCTGAAATATTAATAATAAAAAAGCAAATTTTAAAAAACTGCCCTATATATAAATGATACAAAGGAAAAATAAAAAAGAAGTTGGTTAATTTTAAAGTTGATATGGTAAAATCGTTTTAAATATTTTTATTCTACATTGCTGCAAGCTGTACTTTTTGCTGAAGCTCCAACACACTTTCTTTAAATAAATTATCAGTATCCATTAAATCCTTTACTGTTTGACAGCTGTGTATAACGGTTGTATGGTCCCTTCCACCAAAATGCTCACCAATTGTTTTTAATGAATTTTTCGTAAACGCTTTTGATAAAAACATAGAAATTTGTCTTGCCTGAACAATTTCACGCTTACGTGTTTTTTGTAACAACTTATCATAAGCAACATCAAAATATTCGCATACCATCTTTTGGATAGCATCTATCGTGATTTCCTTTGTGGAAGATTTTACAAAATTTCTTAGTACTTTTTTTGCCAA
>JAYTCO010000391.1:0-8214 GCA_043736415.1 Ferruginibacter sp.
TAACCCTACTTTTTCCCCTGGCTTTTTTAATGTCTTGTAGTCCATTAAACAGTTTTAAAAAAGATAAAAGCTTATTTGAATCATCAAGAGTTGTTACAAAATACAAAGCCGTTGCAGATATGAATGATGCTTATTTTGTAATTAAAGAAAATAACTTTTTTGAATTTTACAGAGAGCTTTTTGATAGTTTAAAAAACACATCTTACCCGGGCAAGTACAGTGTAAACGGAGACACATTGTACCTAAAGTTTTATAATAAAAAAGGTAATAATCTGCTTGGCAATAAAGCTTTGATAAACACCCTTAAAAAAGAAATTATATTTTTTGATAAATATACCGGCGTAAAAAAGAAATTAATTTTTAATTAACCACTTTATTTTGAGATTTATTGGCAACGTACACTCCAGTAAGAATAATGAGTAAACAAGCAATCTGTTGCCAACCGACTTGTTCACCATACAAAATACCCCAAAACACTGCAACAATAGGTATTGCATAAGTTACCATAGAGGAGAAAACTATCCCTGCTCTTTTGATCAACATATAAAAAATAACTGTAGCTGCTGCAGTTCCTACAACCCCAAGTATCAGTGTATAACCTGTCGAGATAAGAATTACTTTCTCAAAAATATCCTGCTGAAAATAACCTGTAAAATAAAGCACAATTGCTGCGGGAATAGCATTTGATGAAAGTGCCACGGCAACAATATTTAAGGAAGGAATTTCTTTTAAATGCTTGCCTACAATATTTAAATTAATACCATAACACAATGTGGCAACAATAACCAACAGCACATCTTTTATGTTACTGTTTTCACTAAAAGTGGGTTGTGCAAAAAACAATAAAATACTCCCTGCAAATGAAATACTGATTCCCAGAATTTTATTGCGGGCTGTATTTGTTTTAAAAAATAATGCACCAATTATGATCGCAAATATGGGGGTTAGTGCATTTAAGGTACCTGCTAAAGAACTATCAATATGAAGCTCGGCAATACAAAATAAATAAGCCGGTAACAAACTGCCCAAAACTCCTGATACAAAAACCAATAGTAATTTGTTGGAAGGGATTTTCTTAAAAGAATTTAGCGCTATTGGAAGTAAAATTATGCCTGAAGAAATTATGCGGAACGAAGCAACCTGTAATGCGGTGAGGCCCACAAGCCCTTCCTTTATTAACACAAAACTACTGCCCCAAACAAAAGAGAGCACAATAAAAATAAACCAGTTATAAAATCTATTGCTGCTCAATATTAAAATTTTTGCAAAGGTGCAGTTATTAATTTTCGTATTTTACAATTGATAAGAATTATTTTATTTACCAACCTAACTATTATGAGTTTATTAAAAGAGTTTAAGGAGTTTGTGTTTAAAGGAAATGTTTTAAACCTAGCTGTTGCAGTTATTATAGGCGCCGCATTTGGCGCCATAATATCATCTTTTGTAGAAGATATTATTACTCCATTGTTATTGGCCCCTGCATTAAAAGCAGCCGGGGTGGCTGATATTAGTAAATTGGTATGGGGTACTGTGAAATATGGTAACTTCTTGGCAGCTGTAATTAAATTTGTAATAATTGCTTTGGTGCTTTTCTTAATTATTAAGGGTGTAACCCGATATTCAAAGAAAGAAGAGATTATTGCAGCGGGCCCATCTTCTACAGATGTATTGTTAACTGAAATAAGAGATGAATTAAGAAATAGATAGACCTGCTGTTTGCGGAATCCTTAAATGAACAACGCCAATAAAAAATTACTATTTTTACAGCCCTCCAACTTATTGGGGGGCTTTTTACATAAAAATTAACCGTGTGAGCACTAACGAATCTTATCAAATAAAACTGGATCAGTTTGAAGGTCCATTTGACCTGCTGCTTTTTTTTATTGAAAGAGATGAACTTGATATTTATAATATTCCTATTACAAGAATAACCAACGATTTTCTCGATCATATTCACGTAACCGGCAAATTAAATATTGAACTGAGTAGTGAATTTATTTTGTTTATCAGTACCCTGATGCGCATAAAGGCAAAGATGCTTTTGCCCCGTAAAGAAATAGATGCCCAGGGTAACGAAATTGATCCAAGACAAGAATTAATTGACAAGATTTTAGAATACAAAAAGTTTAAAGAAGCTTCTGTAAAAATGGCCGAAATGGAAGCCATTAGAATGTTGATGATCAAGCGGGGGAATTTACAAAAAGAACTGTCGAGCATTGGAGAAGAAGCAGGAGAAGGTACAGAAATACAAACCGTTAGTTTGTTTAAATTAATGAAGGCATTTGAAAAAGTAGCACTTCGTTTACATGAGCGAAACAACAAGCCTGTTCATACAGTTGTACAATATAATTACAGTATGGAGGGCGTGCGCACACACCTGCTGCAAATAAGTAAAGAACATAAAACACTTGCTTTCGAAAAAATATTTGACGAGTGTGAAAATCGCATACATGCCATCTTTATTTTTCTGAATATGCTCGAACTTGTGCAACAAAAATATTTACAGATTTTAATTGGGGAAGGTAGAAACAACTTTATACTGGAATACAATGAAGACAGAGAAGATGACCAAAGTACTGCTTTAACGGAAGCAGACTTTAATCAGTGGAATTAATAGCTTCGAAGTTTCTCTAAGACAGGTTTTAAATCATCAAATTATTTCAAAATTATTTTCTTTATCATCAGCAAAAATGTCATTACTTTTTATTGGTACATTAATTGGTGTTTAAACATCAAATTTATTATTATGAAAACAGTTGTGACAAGAGCAAACGAAAGGGGCACTGCAAACCACGGCTGGTTAAAGCCTGCCCACTATTTTAGTTTTGGCAGTTGGCACAATCCAGATAAAGTACATTTTGGAGAATTACGGGTATTAAATGATGACTGGATTGCAGGTGGTGGCGCTTTTCCTACACACCCGCACGATAATATGGAGATTGTTACTATTCCATTTACAGGTGCATTAAAACATAAAGACAGCAGCGGTGGCGCAGGAATAATAAAGGCGGGAGATGTACAGATAATGAGTGCAGGCACAGGCGTACAACACAGCGAAGCAAATGAATCTGCAACAGAATCTGTTACACTTTTTCAAACCTGGATACTTCCAAAAGAAAGAAATATTACACCACGTTATGACCAACGTACTTTTGATATTACAGAAAGAGAAGGAAAATGGCAGGTAGTTGTATCGCCAAGAGAAGAAGACAATGCATTATGGATAAACCAGGATGCCCGTTTTTCTTTAACCAATATTAAAGCAGGAGAGACCATAACTTATGAAAATGCTTTTGCAGGAAATGGAGTTTACTTAGTCGTAATAAAAGGTACCGTAGAACTTGATGATTTAAAACTTGAAATGAGGGATGCCGTTGGTATTTCGGAGGCTGATAATTTTGAAATTAAAATATTGGAAGATGCGGAATTGCTGGCTGTAGAAGTACCAATGAAATTTTAAAAAAATAAAAAAGCGAGATGAAAATATCTCGCTTTTTTTATTGATGTTTATTTATTATTTTACCTCCTGCATATCTACAAGCCGTTTGTAAAAACCATCCTGCTCTATTAGACCATTGTGGGTTCCTCTTTCAACTATTTCGCCTTTGCGCAGCACAATAATTTCATCTGCATGGCGAATGGTACTTAATCGATGAGCTATCACAACTGAGGTTCTGTTTTCCATTAAATTATTTATTGCATCCTGCACAAGCCGTTCGCTTTCTGTATCAAGAGAAGAAGTTGCTTCATCTAAAATAAGGATGGGCGGATTTTTTAATACTGCTCTTGCAATGGTTAATCGTTGTCTTTCCCCACCGCTTAATTTCATGCCACGGTCACCAATATTTGTATCGTAACCAAACTCTTTCTTTTCTATAAACAAATGCGCATTGGCAATTTTTGCAGCTTCGGTAATTTCATTAATATTGGCGTTTTCCATGCCCAATGCAATGTTATTTGCTATACTGTCATTAAATAAAATAGGTTCCTGCGTTACAATACTCATTAGGCTACGCAAAGAAAAAAGAGAATAGTCTTTTATGTTTACACCATCCACTAAGATTTCTCCACCACTTGCATCGTGAAATCTTGGTATTAAATCTGCAAGTGTTGATTTTCCTGCACCGCTGCTGCCTACCAATGCTATGGTTTTTCCTTTTTCTACTTTAAAACTGATGTCTTTTAAAATGGCTACATCATCATAATAAAAACTTACATTTTTAAATTCTATGCTGTCGGTAAAATTTGTTATTTGTAAACCGGTGGGGTTTTCATTTACTGTAACCGGTGCTTTTAAAACTTCCTGTATTCTTTCAATGGCAGCAGTGCCTCTTTGTAAGTTGCTAAACGCACCGGAAATACTTTTTGCAGGATCTATAATATTGAAAAATAAAGCCATATAGGCAAGAAACATAGCGCCGTTTAAATCAGGATATTGGTTGCCCAATACTTTTCCACCGCCATACCATAATATTGCTGTAAACATCATTACACCCAATACTTCACTCATTGGAGAGGCAAGACTTTGGCGGTAACCAACTTTATTACTGAGCCTTAAAAGATTGTTGCTGTTTTCTGAAAACTTCTTACGTATAGCTTGCTCAACATTAAACGCTTTTATTACTCTTAGTCCGCCCAAAGTTTCATCTAGAATAGAAATTGATTCGCCGTTTTTTTGTGAAATTAGTCCTGATGGTTTTTTAAGGGAACGCCCAACTCTTCCAATAAAAAAACCCATGATGGGAATAAAGAAAAGTATAATGATTGTAAGCTCTGCATTGATAGTAAAGAGTACTATTAAATTAATAATGATTTGCAAAGGATCTTTAACCCAACCTTCCAAAGCGCCTAAAACAGAATTTTCTACCTGCCCAACATCATTGGTCATTCGGCTCATTAAATCACCTTTTCGCTGCTCCGTAAAATAACCAATTGGTAGGCTTAATACTTTATTAAAAATATCAACCCTAAACCTGGTTGCAACTTTATTTTTTACGGGTAATAAAGATCGGGAAGCAAGATATAAAAATGTATTTTTTAAAATAATACTTCCAATAATTAAGAGACAAACGATAGCAAGCGTATGGAATTGATCTCCATTGTTTACAAGTTCTCCAACCTTTTCTTTAAGCCATCCAAATGGTGAAAACCCAGTAGATTTTTTTACAATTTTTGTAGCGATATTTTCCTTATCAAACAAAACCTGCAAAAAAGGAAACAACATACCTAAAGATGCTACCCCAAATACAATAGAAAGTAAAGTGCAGATGATATAAGAAGTAATGGCAAGTTTATAATCTTTTAAATATGCAAATACCAGTGAATATTTTCTCATTGTATAAATAACGTTCGGGAAACAGCAAAGTAACTAATTTTACAGTCATTAAAATGGCAAAATTATGTTAGAAGGTAAAAGACAAAAACAAGTGGCAGCAGTGTTAGAGAAGGATTTGAATGAGATTTTTCAACGCATGGGGTTAACGATGATAGACGGCGGAATGGTATCTATAGCCTCTGTAAAAATAACTCCTGATCTTTTTGATGCAAGAATTTACCTCAGCTTTTTTCAGGTAAAAGACTCGGTAGGAACATTAAATAAAATTCAGGAACAAGCATGGGAAATAAAAAAAGAGTTAACAGCAAGGGTACGCCACCAGCTGCGCAGTATGCCGCAACTTACTTTTTACATAGATGATACGCTGGATTATGTAGATAAAATGGAAGTACTTTTTAAAGAAATAAAAAAGCAGGATGATGTAATTTCTCCAAATTCGTCCCCTAAAAATATCCCCGAAGAAGAAGGTTAACCCAAACGAAATTTTGTTATGTATTTTTCTTTTGCCTGGCGATATTTTAAAGCAAAAAAATCTGCCAATGCAATTAATATTATTGCGTGGGTTACAACTATTGTAATTGCATTTGCCACCTGCTGCCAGTTGCTTGTATTAAGTGTTTTTAATGGTTTTGAAGGTCTTGTTAAATCGTTGTATTCTTCTTTTTATAATGATCTTAAAATTATTCCGGCAACCGGGAAAACATTTACAATTACTGCAGCACAAATAAACTTAATCAACAAACTTCCTTATAATGCCGGTATGGCATTGATTGCCGAAGAAAAAGCCTTGCTACAAAATGGCGAATCTCAAACAGTTGTTTCCCTTAAAGGAGTGGATGAAAATTATAAAAACATAAGTGGAGTAATATCAAAAATATCCAATGGTAATTATGATATTGGCAGTATTGATACACCGAAAATTGTAGTGGGCTATGGCATTCAAAATGCTGCTTCTATAAATTTAAGTGAAGCTTTTCCTGCATCTGTTGTTACACTTATTTTACCAAAAAAAAGCAACAATACAGATGTTGCAGATGCAATGAGCGAAGGCAATGCAAGGGCTGCGGGTGTTTTTTCTATTCAGCAGGAAATAGATAACCAGTATGCCATTACCAACATTGATTTTGTAAAACAACAGATGGGTTTTGGTACAGATGAATATTCTGCCGCAGAAATAAAACTGAAGGAAAAAATGAATGTTGAAGATGCCAAAACGAAGCTGGAAAAAATGTTGGGAACGAACTTTAAAATACAAACCCGTTTTGAACAAAATGCCAACTTATATAATACCATGCGGCTGGAGAAATGGGCTATTTATGCTGTACTAACACTAATTTTAATTATTGCAGCATTTAACATGGTTAGTGCGCTCACCATGCTTGTGCTGGAAAAAAGAAAAGACATCAGCATACTTCGCAGTATGGGAACTACCAAAACCGTTATCAGAAAAATATTTTTAGCAGAAGGCTTATTGTTGGGAATTATAGGTGCGGCTATAGGAATTACATTGGCATTGGTAATATGTTTATTACAACTTCAATTTCACATTATAAAAATAAGTGGTGGCTCATTTTTAATAGACTATTTTCCTGTAAAACTGATTGGTACTGATTTTTTAATGGTGGGGACAACGGCTGTTTCTATTGCGTTTTTAGCATCATGGTTTCCTGCAGGTAAGGCTGCAGCGCAGAAGATAGAATTGAAATAAGTTTTTTTGATCTACAAAGGTTTTCTTGAACCACAAAGCCACTAAGGACACAAAGGGGCACAAAGGTTTATTCTTTTTAACCACAAAGGCACGAAGAACAAAAAGTTGCACGAAGATTTATTTTGAGCCGCAAAGTTTTTTACCCATACTTAACAAATAGATATTTATTATGAATAATTTTATTTGCTTATTTATTCTTTGTAAATATTGATTTAGGCAACATGGCATGTACACCAACATTACCATCTACCAACTGCGTAATATTTACATCCACAGCCATACTGCAAAGCATATATGCATCGGCCTGCGAAAGTGATTTCTCTTCCATCAAATATTTTATCATTTCCCTAACTGCAATATGTGTTGCTGCATTTAAGTCTCTGTCGCAACCCATGGTAATAATGTGAGTGGCAGTTTCACCCCTTGGCCAATCCTGCTTTTTATTTTTGTGTACAATGAACTGTAATTTGCCGATCAATGAAGTTTCTATGGCAGTAATATCTACTTCACCATTCCCCTGCGCTGCATGGCCGTCGCCAATTTCAAACAAAGCACCTTTTACAAAAACAGGAATAAAAAGTCTACTACCTGCAACCAATTCTTTGTTATCTAAATTGCCTGCATTTTTCCATGGTGGTGCACTGTTCCATTTACCAACTTCTTTTGCGGGCGCTACACCCATGCTTCCAAAAAAAGGTTTAAGCGGAATACGGATATTGGTTAAAAAAGAACCAATCATTTGTTGTTTATCAAGTGGAATAATAGTCATTTTCCTTTCGAAAATCTCGTCTGACAAAAACCCACTTTGCCCAATGGCATTATACCCATATGGTATGGCTAGTTGTATAGAATCGAACAGCACTTCCAATACATCTCCCGGCTCTGCTTCTTCAACATAAATAGGGCCCGTAAGTACATGCCCACCCGGACCTTTTTCTTTTACCAATTGTACTTCTCTTAAGGCAGGCTCTACATCTTTAGGCGCTACGCCGGCAGCTTCCAATCTTTCGGGGGTTGAAGTAATTAAAGTGTGTACCCTTACGAAATTACCAGAGTTAATATGCAGTACAGGCTTCGCTTCTGACCAATAATATCCGATAGCAACTGTAGTAGCGGAGGGTTCTAAAATAAAAGGATTGCCAGCGCTCCTTTTATTTTGAGCATTGGCTAC
>JAYTCO010000392.1:0-3464 GCA_043736415.1 Ferruginibacter sp.
AATTTTTTTGGTACCTCATTGACTTCGACAAGCTCAGTCTGACACTCTAATTATTTAGCACCGACTTCAATAAATCAAAAATAACATTCACCTGAAAAACGTTTTCGTTCAAATTATCATACTGTCAGCCTGAGATTGTCGAAGGTGGATTTAAGAACTTTATTTTGCACAGACTTCTACAAACTCAGATTGACATTTCTGCGTTAAAAGGCACCATGTCAAAACGGTGCAGCAGTATATAATTTTACAACTTTGGCTTGTAGTAACAAATTTTTTTTATAAACATAGCATTCAATAAAACTACTTGTGGTACAAGCGTGAGGGATTGCAGCGAAAATCCTTTTTGCTGCCTTTGAGCAAAAAGATTGCAGCGAAAAGCCCGACCCTTGGGACACGCCCAAAATATTTTCATAAAAAACCGCTGCAATAAATGCAGCAGTTTTAAAAAGTAATTTTTTAGATTTATTTAAGGAGTTACACTTACTCTTACACCTTCGCTGTGACTTGTAAACTCGGGTGCATACATGCATTGTATATTTGTAATGCCGTTGCTAAAATTTCCGCTGTGCGTTACAAACATTGGGTATTCAAAAACGTACGTGCCTCTTGGCAACCACCCAAAAAAGAAATTTGTGCTTGCATCTTTGGTGCTTTCGTAATAGCCAAGCCCGCCCTGGTATTTGTACTGGCTGATAACGTTTGTAGGTTCCATACAGGCTGCACGCATATCTTTCATGTGCACATATTCCATGTCTCTGTTTGCTCGAAGTTCTATGCGTACTTTTATTTCATCGCCATCTTTTATAGCCTGCAACACCAATCCTTTGTCAGTATTTTTTTCAACGAATAATTTCTTTACCAGTTTCAGCGGAGTTTCTGTCCCGAAAGTATTCGGGGTTATTTTATCAAGGTCTTCAAAGTACTGCCAGTATGCTGCACCCCAACTTGTTGTTTGGTTTGTTGGTTGATTATTTACTGATTTTATTTCTACAGAAATATTTCCCATTTCTGGATTTACTTTTTCACCTTCTATGCGTTTTTTAAAATAACCTGTTCCAGCTTCGGCCCCCTCCCGGCCTCCCCCTCTTGGGGAGGAGATGAGAACATCACTTAATTTAATCGTTACATATTTTTCTTCACTCAACCAATCACTACCCTGCAGTAACAACGCATAACACGCTTCAGCAGTGGCTTTGGTATTGCTCCAGTTTTGCGTTTGCTTTTGTTTTAGCAACCAGGTTTTAAGGTCTTTAATAGTAGCAACATTTTTATCAATATCTGTAAATGCTTCTATCATTAATGCCTGGCTTTCAATCGGTGCCTGGTACCAATAATAACCGCCCTTAGTAAAATCTTTCCAGTACATGCCCATCTCTTCGCTGCTAATACTGTTTTGTTTTAGCGACTCAATAATTGCTTTGGCGGTTTTGCTATCATTGGTTCTATACAGCGCCAATGCTGCCATTGCCTGCATGTATTTACTCTGGCTAAGCCAATATTTTTGTGCCTGACCTTTGTAATAATCTACTGCCGTTTTTGCAGATGATATAATATTTGTTTCTTTAAAAAAACTGCGCATATACAAATATTGGATAGCGGTGTAGTTCAAATGATTGTCAGATAATTTTGCTTTGTACTTTATTAAATTATCGTACTCATCTTTTAATCGTGCATCTAAATAAGGCAAAGCTTTATCTACAATTGGTTTTAGGTTTTCGTCATCGCTACCCTGCACTGCTTTTAATTTTCTTAAATGTCCAATGCCCGTAAGAATATATTGGGTGATGTAACGATCATCTCTACCGCCTTTAAACCAGGTAAAGCCGCCGTTGCTGCTTTGCATTTCTTTCAGCTTTGCAAGTGTATTATTTTTTTCCGCAGCAAGACGAACCATATCGAACAACAATGCAATATTTTTCTTTTGTTGTGTTTCACTTTGTGCTGCCAGTACCCATGGAGTTTCCTGTAATAACACCGCTTTTAATTCTTCGTTTTTTTGCAGATTACTCATCAAAGCGGCGGTATCTGTCATCTTCCATTTTTCAAAAACCGCTTTTATTTTGGGCGATGAATTACTGATAAATGATGCCAATGTATTTGCATAATACTTACTAAAAGTCTGTTCGGCACATTCATAGGGATATTCCATTAAATACGGCAAAGCCTGCACAGCATACCAAGCAGGATTGCTTGTATACTCTATTGTGAGTGCATGATTAGAAAGTGTTGTATTGCTACCGCTGTTTAATAATTTATCAAACTTAAATGTTTTAGTATTTGTGTTGCGCATGTTTAATGGGAAAGATTCTGTAACCAACATTCTGTTTGTTAGAACAGGAATCGCAGCTTCTTCGCCATCTGAAAAAGAAGCCCCCTCCTGACCTCCCCCACGAGGGGAGGAAATTGATTTAATCCTATAAATCATGGCAGAATTAAAGTTGAACGGAATATCAATCGGAAATTTTACAGCCACGCTTTGTCCTGCGGGAACGGTAAAATATTGCTGCGGAAAAACATTTTTAAACCAGCCATCAACAACCTTGTTGGTAGCAGCATCCAGTAATTCTAATTGCGAAGTGCCGGTAATTTCATTAGCTGTTAGGTTTACAATTTTTGCAGAAAACTCCATGCGATCTCCCTCCCGCAAAAAACGTGGCGCATTCGGTTGGACCATTAATTGCTTTTGTGTAACAGTGGTTTTACTGCTTACTGCGCTTGCCAGTTCTTTTGTATGCGCCATTACCTGCAACTTCCATTGCGTAAGTGCTTCAGGCATGGTAAAAGAAAATTCTACATTGCCATCTGCATCTGTTTTTAAATCAGGAAAAAAGAAAGCTGTTTCATTGAAGTTTTTGCGGATCATAATATTTTCATTATTGATAATATTCTGATCCTTAACAGTTGTTGTTTCCTTTTTATCATCGCTTTCTATTACCAAACCAGAAGCCTTACTATCTAGGCTTCTAGCCGCATGCATAGATTTATTTACTTCATTTACTTTTCTATTTTCATTTTGCGTAGCCATTCCACTCACAACTACTTCCTGTAATCTATCACCCCTTTGTTCATAACCAAAACTGCCATTGTAATTTCTTTCATTCCAACCATTATTTGAAATTTTATCATAAGATTTCTCATCCTGAGATTTATATTCTTTCTCAATACTTACTTTCTCATTACTACCAATATCATTAAATGTATTTCCATTCCAGTTAAAATAACTGTTGTTTAGCGGCCATAAACTATTTAACGAACCCCACGCATGTGGTTTAAATTGGTCAAGCGATACATCGTACATACTTATCAAAGTTTCTGCTGTTATCTTTTCTGCCTTGTCCCCCGTAATTTTTACTTTCCATTTTTCAGCACTTCCCGGTTCCAGTTTATCTCTAAATGTTTCGTAGGTAATTTTTAATTGTTTGTTGTTCCAAGGCACGGCGAAGTTTTGTGCTCCTGTATAAATT
>JAYTCO010000393.1:0-58386 GCA_043736415.1 Ferruginibacter sp.
CAGGGATCAGCAATGTTGCAGGAAGTGGAAGCACGGGCACAATTACGGAAACGCTTGTGAACACGACTACTGCCCCAATCAATGTGATTTACAGCATTACGCTCACATCCAATAGTTGCAGTAATATACAGAGTGTAACGGTTACACTAAATCCTATCCCAACTGCATCTGCGTCTCCATTAACCCAAACAATATGTTCAGGGGGTGCAATAGGATCTTTAGCATTAACTAGTAGTACAACAGGAACAACCTTTTCATGGACAAGAGATAATACAGTTAGTGTAATGGGTATAGCGAGTAGTGGATCGGGAAATAGTATAACAGGAACTCTTAGTAATACAACATTTACATCGGTAAATGTAAACTTTACAATCACGCCACAAATTAACGCTTGCCCGGGTACTCCCATTAGCGCAACCATTACAGTAGATCCAACAACAGTAGGAGGAACAGTCACTTCTTCTCAAACAATATGTTTTGGAGATATACCTGCTGATTTAATTTTATCAGGATCAGTTGGAACCATTCTGAAATGGGAAGTTTCCACCGCCAGCAATTTTCCAAATGGAAGTAGTACCAACAATATAGCCGTAACAAGTACAACATTAACGGGTGCTGTAGTCGCACCTTATTTAACCACTGCCGCTACTTATTATTTCAGGGCTACTTTACAAAGTGGTTTGTGCGTATTACAAGTTTCTTCAGTAGTTTCAATAATCGTAAACCCTTTACCTACTTTTTATTCTATTTCCGGAACAAATACCTGCCAAGGTTTAAGCACAGGTAGCATTGCTTTAAGTAACTCACAAGTAGGCGTGACTTATCAATTAATGTTTGCAGACGGAACAATTGTGCAGGCAGCCAAAGCGGGTACAGGCTCAGCATTATCATGGACAGCTATACCTGCAAATACATTTAAGATATTGGCTCAGTTTAATGCAGCAGGTTGTAAAGCTTTTACATCTAATTATATAGTCGCTTCAAACCCGGCTCCTGCTCCTCCTACAATAACGCCTTCAAATCCTACAATTTGTGTAGGGTCTGGTACACCTTTAACAGCAAGCGGTATTTATCCTAATGTAGTGGTGAGTGAAACTTTTGTCGGAGGTACTGCTTCGGGTTGGAGACAATCAAATACTGATAATAATTCAGGCTTACAGAATGTGAATGCAAGCCAAAATAATGGTGGAACCGTTGACTTTGCCATCTTAAATAACGCGATTTACAATGACGGAACATCAAACTATACTTTCAATGTAGCGGATAATAAATTTATTATGACCAATCACAGGGCGCAGAGTAGCTCTGTTCCTTATACAACCACTGTACTTTATACTCCACAAATTAGTACCGTGGGTATGATTACTGCGACCATTAGTTTCGTACATACTTTAAAATTAAATCCCATCACTGATGCTAGTTTTCCGGATATAGCCACGGTAGAAGTTTCAACAACGGGAATTTCGGGAACCTATTCACCGGTAAAATCCTATAGTTCAAATAGTGGTATTATCGAGATTGGCTCACCTTCAGCTTTGGTTTCAGAAACAATATCTTTAAGCAGTTCTTATTTAAACCAGCCATCTGTTTTTTTTAGATTTGTATATAAATCTAAATACCGTGGGTGGTGGTGGGCTATAGATAATATAAACATTTCAACAGCACCCGTTGTAAGCTACACTTGGTCTCCAACTACTGAATTATTTACTACTGCTGCTTATACATCAGGTTATGCTACTGGAGATACGGCATCTACAATATATGCAAAGCCCTCAGTGACCAGGTCTTATTTAGTAACCACCGATATTAAATCTGCTAATGGTTGCCCTGCAAATGCTACTGTAACTGTTACAGTTAATTCTCCAAATATTATAACATCACAACCTTCTACTTCTGCAATCTGTGTTGGATCTCCGGCTAGTTTTTCCGCTACGGTTAGTGGAACAAATCCAAACTATAAATGGCAGATAAGTACAAACAATGGAATTAGCTTCATTGATATTACAAATGTTTCACCTTACTCTGGTGTAAATACGCCAACTCTAAATATTTCAGCAATTGATATCGGTATGAGAAGTTACCAGTATCAGCTCCTTGCAGATCAACCTGTAGGTTGTGTTTCCAACTTAACCTCCGCCATAGCGAAGCCCAGACTTAATAATGTGTGGGATGGTGGTACGAGTCCCGATTGGAATACTGTATCAAATTGGAGCAGCAGCGCATTACCCACATTAAACTGTCCTGTAGTATATATTCCACAGGCAACCAACGAAGCAATATTAAATGCTGGTACAGCCTTTATAAACAGTTTGGAAGTTTTGACTAATGGAAGCCTTACAGTAACGGGAGCAACATTGGGTGTAGCCGGAAGTATAAGTAATACAGCCGGGAATTTGGACTTTCTGAATGGAACATTACTCCTTAACGGTCTAACAAAACAAAATATCACTGGTACTGTTTTTAAAGACAAAACAGTTAACAGGTTAACTTTAAATAACAGTGCAGATGTAGTAGCTGATATCCTTAAAATTAAAACTGCATTGGGTTTTGACATAGCTGCATCCGGAAAAACTTTTACTGCAAATTCAGGTAATGTCACCTTATTATCTACTATAAATTATACTGCCAACGTAAATGAAATTAAAGGGGGTAATAGCATCGTTGGTAATAATTTTACCGTAGAACGATACATCAATACCGGTACCGCTCCAAAACATGGGCAATCGTGGCAATTACTAAGTACTGCTATCACCGGTCAATCTATTTTTAATTCATGGCAGGAGGGCGGTGTGTACAAACCTGGATATGGTACTCGCATTACCAGTCCTTTATCTAGCACGACAGGTAGTAATGGCTTTGATGCTAAAACTCAACGTGATGCTATAAAAGTGTACAATCCTGACATTAATGAATATGATGGCGTAACAAGTACTTTAAATGCCTTAGCTAACCCTAAAGGTTATTATCTATTTGTAAGGGGAGACAGAAATGTATTTTCTGCTGCCAATGCACCAAATCCGACTACACTGCGCAGTACAGGTATACTCAATATTGGTGATGCTCTTCCATCAGTTTTAGTAAAGGCGGGTAAGTTTGCTACGGTGGGTAATCCCTATCCATCCACCTTTGATTTGAGAAAATTGTACTATGATGACTCAACTTTTTTAACATTTGATGTATATATATGGGATGCCACTTTAGCGGGTCAGTATGGCGTGGGGGGGTTCGTCACATTAACTTACCTCTCGGGTAATTATAATGCAGTGCCTGCCGGAGGTTTTTACAGTTCAATTTCTAATCTTATACAATCAGGTCAGGCATTTTTTGTAAGGTCTAAGGGTATTGCAGGTGCTATAAAGTTTAAAGAAAGTTATAAAACGGATTCGAGTAAATTAGCTTCACGCAATAACTTTACTTCTGAAATTCCTATTTTACAAACAACGCTTAAAGGAGGTACTTCAGGTGCTACCAAAATATTGTTAGACGGAGCCCTGGCCATTTTTGGTGATGAATACAGCAACGATGTAGACTTTGGCGATGCAAACAAATTCATCAATATCGGAGTAAATACAGGTTTTGTTCGTTCAGGTAAAATATTAGCAGTAGAGCGCAGACAATTGCCCACAGCCGCTGAT
Source organism: Ferruginibacter sp. (assembly GCA_043736415.1). GTDB lineage: Bacteria > Bacteroidota > Bacteroidia > Chitinophagales > Chitinophagaceae > Ferruginibacter. Next base: position 3,636 of record JAYTCO010000393.1, read on the forward strand.
ACAATGCACCTAAACTTTTCAGGAGCCAAACAATTATCTTATACATGGAGTATAAATATGGAAAATATGGAACAATCAGGTGTTGAAGCATGGTTATGGGATAAGTTTTTAAATACTAAAACTCAGCTTGTAATAAGTGGCAATACGGATATTGATTTTGTTGTTGATAATACTGCTGCCTCTATTGCCTCAGATAGATTTAAAATTATTTTTACTAAAATTATTTTACCGGTAAAATTAATTGGTATAACTGCTTTACGCAAAACTGACAAGACAATATCAGTAAGCTGGAAAGTAGAAAATGAAATTAACGTTACCAATTATACTGTAGAAAGAAGTGCCGACGGAATAATTTTCAACAGGCTATCTATAAAAGCTCCATTATTTAATAATGGTGTTAAATCAGATTATAATTATCTGGATGCTTCTCCTTTGTTTACTGATAGTTATTACCGTATAAAAGCACTTAGTCATGATGGGAAGATTCAGTATAGCGCTACCGTAAAAGTAGAGGCGTTGAATTTGCCTCCTTCTATAAGTGTATATCCTAATCCGGTAATTAACAAAGAAATGAATCTGGTATTTGTAAATAAACCTATGGGTACATACGACATTAAAATAACCAATAAACTTGGCCAGGTGGTTTACAATGGTGAGGTTGTTGTTTCAACAGTAATTGCCAATGAGAAAATCTCATTGATTAATTTAAATGCACCCGGTATTTACCAGCTTTCAATAAGAGCACAGGATGGATCTACCAACAGCCTACGACAGATATTGGTGAAATAGTTTTAAAAATATTACAAAAATTACATACCCTGGTAATTATGACTTTTATAAAAGAGGCTGTCTTCTAAATGGGCAGCCTTTTTTTATTTTTAAAAAAGTGAGGTGTGTTTTTTCACGTTAATTATGTACAACTAAAGTGTTTATTTTTTCAGCATTTTATTTGGGTTTTGTTTTTTATGTATTGCAAAACGACCGGTACAAAAACCCGTATTTAAAGCTTAGCACCTGCGACAGGCGATGTTGCTTCCACCAGGTTTAAATGAACTCATTGCTACCAAACATCCGGTAAGAATTAATGAAGAGCTGCTTAATAAAATTAATATACAGCCGCTTATAAACTGTATGCAAGTGGTGGCGCACCGAGCTAACATCTTCCATGTTAAAAAAAGTAATGGGATATGCATACATTAATGATATTTACAGCAATCGTAAAATAGAAGAACTGCTGCGGCAGAACATTCACTTTATGTAGCTCAGCGGTATGAGCACACCAGATCACAATACGATCAACCATTTTTTTAAGTGTGATAAACTTCGCAATGCCTTCAAAGAAATATTTACCCCAGTAGTGCAGCTTAGCCGATGAAATCTTTTAAACCTTGAAGAACTTCATACCGATGGTACTAAAATAGAAGCCTATGTCAACCGCTAGATTTTTGTGCAAGGCAACGCCATAAAGACCAATAAAGAAAAGATGAAGCAGCAGCTCGATGAGTTAGGAAAGAATACACAAGGCAAATTTAAAGATGTATTGTTCTACAGAGATGAGGTACTAAAACATGTTAAGTGTAAATACAAACCGGGAGAATAATTAAATCCATTTAATTATTTATAAGTTACAAAAACTTATTTTTTTTCTGTCAAGGAAAGAAAACTCGTGCTAAACGGCTTTTTCATTATGTCTATTTTAAATTAATCTTCATATTTTATTTCATCCTTTAAATTTTTTATGATACGAACTATGTTTTAGATCTTTCATATTGTTAAACCAAATGACAAAGAAATTTTTTAAGCAAATCATATAATCTTTTCCATCAATTCCATTAAAAATTAATAAAATTTGAATGGCACGTTTTTTATTCCTATTTAAAAGTCTTTAGGCCTTAAATCTTCAATTTTAAAATTATGCGTACACAAATTCAAACCCTTACAAAAACATTTATTGCAGGTTGTTTAATTATAACTTTTGCATCATGTAACAGTAATCCCACAACAACAAGTACCTCTGTAAAAGATAGTACCATAACAGAAAATAAACAGGTTACATTAAAACCGACTACGCCTACACCTGATTGGGCTCCCAGTATAAAACCGGAAATGCAGGTAGTAATTGAAAAACTTATTAGTCTGGGTGGTAAACCTATTGAAACTTTAGATGCTAAAGAGGCACGTATGCAACCTACGCCAACAGATGCAGTAATGGCTGTAATGCGTGATAATAATATGACAGCACCACCGGCACAATGCGATACGATGGGTAAAGATATACCCGTAACAGGTGGTACAACACATGTTCGCATTTATACACCCAAGCAAGGCAAAGCGCCTTACCCGGTAATTGTTTATTACCATGGTGGTGGCTGGGTTATAGCCAACATAAATGTGTACAACGGCGGTGCTCAGGCATTGTGTGAGCAGGTGGGCGCAGTGTTAGTTTCGGTAGAATACCCTATGGGACCTGAACGAAAATTTCCTGCAGCGCACAATGTATCTTTTGATGCATACCAATGGGTTCTTAAAAACTTTGCTGAGTTGAAAGGTGATTCAAGTAAACTTGCTGTAGTAGGTGAGAGTGCGGGTGGTAACCTTGCAGCTAATATGAGTATTATGGCGAGAGATAAAAAGTTAAAAATGCCGATTTGCCAAGTTCTTATTTACCCAATTGCAAACAATGATGTAAACAGCGAAAGTTATGTAAAGTTTGCGGCGGCAAAACCTTTAAGTAAACCTATGATGGAATGGTTTTTAAAAAATGAACTAAGTTCTGCAGCACAGGCAGCAGACCCACGTATAAGTTTAGTTAAAGCAAACCTTGCAGGTCTGCCTAAAACGCTGATCATTGGGGCGGAAATTGACCCACTACAATCTGAAGGAAAAATGTTAAGCGATAAATTGACGGCTGCAGGCGTACAGACGGATTATCAAATGTATACTGGAGTTACACATGAATTTTTTGGAATGGCTGCAGTAGTTCCTCAGGCAAAAGAAGCACAGGCACTTGCAGCAAAAAAGCTAAAAGTTGCTTTTGGTTTATAAATAAAATTTAGATTTTAAAAAAGAGGCTGTCTCATAAATACGAGGCAGCCTCCTTTTATTCTGATCCCTACCGGAGAGGGAATGTCATTTAAGCAAATCTCAAAGCCATTTTTTAATTATGAGACAGCCTCTTTTTATATAATTTTTTTAAACTATTGTTACTCTTTTAGAGGAAATAAAATATATGAAGATTACAATGCTAGATAAAATAAAAAAATCCTGCTTTTATTTTTTAAAATTAGGTTGAAGGAAAAAATTATTTCATCTGTATAACAGAAATATAAAAAAAAGAAAGAATTAAATTCTTTGCAGCTACAAAATTATTAGCCGGTATAATCTTTTATCTTTTTCCGATAAATCTTTTGAAATTTTCGACTGACGAGAATTGATTTTTAAAAATCTTTATCTATTTTAATATTTAAAATACCAGGCATCTAGCCAAATGCAGGATGTCTGGTTTTTAATAAAATGGGAACTTAATATTTTTTTGCTGCGGCTTCTTTTATTATTTTAACCACCACATTTGGCTGAGCAAGCATTACTACATGGCTTGATAAAGTTTCTACTGTAACTGCATTTATTCTCTTTGCCATTAATCTTTCCAAATCCGGATTAATAGCCTGATCATTTTTAGCAACAATGTACCAGCTTGGTTTTTCTTTCCATGCGGGAATACTGTTTTTTGCTCCGAAAACTGATTGTGCGGCGGGCGTTTGGGTAGCAAATAATTGCAGCTGTTGTTTTTCGGTAAGATCGGCTGCAAAAGCTTTTTTAATGCCTGTTTGAGTTAACGTAATAAAGCCATTGTTTACCTGAAAATATTTACTTAAATCATTTGGTGCAGCTTTACCTAACAGATCTACAGCTGTTTCGTTTGCATCAGGTGCAAAACCTGCAACGTAAACCAGGCCTACAACTCTTTTATCTGTGCCGGCTTCTGTAATTACAAAACCTCCCCACGAATGGCCTACTAATATAACCGGACCTTCTGTTCTGTCCAATGCTTTTTTTACTGCAGCTACATCGTCTACCAAAGAAGTAGTAGGGTTTTGTGCAGATACCACCTTGTAGCCTTCAGCCTGCAATGTAGCAATAACATTGTTCCAGCAAGATCCATCAGCCCAAAGGCCATGTACAAAAATAATTGTCGGCTTTTGATTGTTGATTCTATTAATATTTTTCTGTGCCTGACTGTATAAAGAAACAGTAGTTAATGCAATAAACAGGAGTACTGTTTTTATTATTTTCATTTTATTAATTTTTAAATTAAAATTTGAGAGCAAAATTGTAAATTTATTTTAATGCATTTTTTATTTCATTTCCGGCCTGTAGCAGCGCAGATTTTGTACCCGATACTGTGCTGATTGCATTTAATAATCCCCAATCGTGTATCATTCCATTATACCGGGTTGCAGTTACTTTTACACCTGCTTCATCAAGTTTTCTTGCATAAGCTTCTCCTTCATCTCTTAAGATATCATTTTCGGCGGTTTGAATTAATGCAGGTGGCAACCCTTTTAACTGTTCTGTTGTAGCTCTAAGTGGAGAAACATAAATTTCATTTCTTTCATTTGGATTAGTTGTGTAATTATCCCACATCCACATCATTAAATTTTTAGTAAGAAATCTGTCTTTTCCAAAAAGATTGTAGGAGGCGGTTTCAAAATATGCATTGGTAACAGGCCATAATAAAACCTGTAACTTAATTTGTGGTCCTTTTTTCTCTTTGGCCATTATTGAAACTACAGCAGCCATATTTCCACCTACACTATTACCTGCTACTGCAAGACGTTTTCCATCCACACCAATGGATGCACCATTTTTTGCCACCCATTTTGTAGCAGCATATGCTTCATTAATTGCTACCGGATAATGTGCCTCAGGCGAAGCTGTATAATTTACAAAAACTGCAGCAGCACCGGATGCTACAACAATATCTCTCACCATACGTTCGTGTGTTGGAAAATCTCCCAACACCCAGCCGCCACCATGAAAGAACATAAAAACAGGTAATAGCCCCTTTGCATTTTTAGGTTTTACAATGTTTATAGAAACTGTTAACCCATCCTGCTGTATGGTTTTTTTTGTTACTGTAATGCCTGATAAATCAACCTTTACACCAGCCTGTGCACCAACCAGAATAAGCCTGGCATCTTTAGGTGGTAATTGCTCCAATGGTTTTCCTGTTCCGCTGTTTAATACTTTTAAAAATGCCCGTACATCTTTTTGAATAGAAGGATCAGTTGCTGCATCGGGAGTCTGAGCAATGGTTGCACTGCCAAATAATAAAGCAGCAATAAACGTTGCTGTTTTTAAACCTGTAAAGGAATATTTCATTTTTATATTTTTATGGTATCAACTTAAATAATTGATAACACAAAATTACTTTGCAGTATTTGCCTGTACAATACACCAAAGTGAACTTGTTTAGCACTTTTTACCCCTTACGTTTTTTTTAAGATTAAAATTAGTTGTGTAGGTATTGATGTCTAAAACTTTGCGGTGCGGTATTGGTCTGTTTGGTAAAAAAGCGGGTAAAATATGAAGCGTCTTCATAGCCAAGTTGGTAACTGATTTCTTTTACGCTTAGTTGTGTATGTACTAACAGTCTTTTTGCTTCTAACATAATTCTGTTTTTAATTATGTCGTTAGGTGTTGTGTTGCTGTACCGGGTTATGCGTTTGTTTAAAGCTTTTGGAGATATGTTCAGCAACGTAGCATATTGCGCAACAGTGTGAAATTGTAAATAATTATTTTCTACCAGTCGGCTGAATATTCTGGAGAATTCTACCTCGGGTATTGCTTCGTGGTTTTGTAGTTGGTGTAGTATTTTCCAGATACGGGTACATTTTATTATTATCTGTTTTAAAAGTGTACGCAGCATTTCTTCGGTAGCAATATCTTCTGTTTCAATTTCCAGCTTTATTTCGTTTAATATATTCTGTAAAGAACTGGAAGAAGAAGCATCCATAAAAACTACCGGTATTTCATAAACATTGTTAAACAATATACCATCGCATGCTACTTCTTTGTCATGAATTTCTACACAATAAAAATCTATATTATAATAAAGAATTGTACCGGCACAATTATTTTTTATTTTGTAATGTTGGCTGCTGTTAACAAAAAAAAAGGCATCCTGTTTTAAATGATAATCTTCAAAATCAATTGTAATAGAAGCGCCGGATTCCAAAAAAATAATCTTTACAAATTCTTTGTCATTAAATAATAAAGGTTGAGGAATAGCTGTATTAGACAACACTTGGTAGCCAATTTTTTTAAAAGAAAATTGTTTAAAGTTGCTAAGATTTTGTTTAGATTCCATATTTTGATTTACAAAAACAGTTCAAAAAAGGTATAAAGTTGAAGAGCGGCGGGATAGCAACGTAAATACTTTTTTGCTGCATTTGAGCAAAAAAGATTGAAGTGTATAGCCCGAACCAATGCTGCAATATTGTATGATGCTAACCGCACAAATCTTTTTAAACAATCCCTTTTAAAGCACCTATCATTCCAACTTTATCAATTGCTTTAAAAACGGTATTGCCAGCTACAAGTACATGTGCGCCTGCATCTACAATGCTTTTTGCATTTTGTAAAGTCACGCCACCATCTACTTCAATTTTTACAGACAAGTTTTGCTCATCTATTATTTGGCGAAGCTGTTTTATTTTGTGGAGCGTGTGCGGAATAAATGACTGTCCACCAAACCCCGGGTTTACACTCATCATACAAACAACATCTATATCTGCCAGAATATCTTTGAGGTCAGATACCGGTGTGTGCGGATTAATAGCCACGCCTGCATGCATACCGAGGTTTTTTATTTGCTGTATGTTGCGGTGCAAATGCGGACAAGCCTCTAAATGTACCGTAAGATTATTTGCACCGGCATCCCTAAATGCTTCAGCATATTTATCAGGATTTTCAATCATTAAATGCACATCGCAATACTTTTTTGTTGTGCCTGTAATAAACTTTGTAACCATTGGGCCAAAACTGATATTGGGAACAAAACTGCCATCCATAATATCGATGTGAAACCAATCTGCAGCGCTGTTGTTGAGCATATCACAATCTTGCTGGAGCTGTAAAAAATTTGCGGAAAGGAGGGAAGGAGCGATCAGAGCCATAGGGTGAGGTTATGAGTTAGGAGTTATGAGTTATCAGTAATCAGTTATCAGTAATCAGTAATCATTTATTTTATTCCTTGCAATTTATCATATAGCGATGGTTTGAAAAAATTAGCACATTAGCACATCAGCAAATTTTCTAATTGGGACTATTGCAATCTTGCAAGTGCAACTTTTGCTTCTTCATAATTAGGATCGTAAGTCAGTGCCATTTGATAAGCCTGTACAGCATCTTCTTTATTATTTAATTTTTCAAAACAAAGACCAAGGTAATAATATCCTCTGTCATAATTGTTTTGTATGGTTACTGCCTTTTGTAAAACAGTGGCGGCTTCACTGTACTTTTTTAAATCGTATAATGCTATTCCTTTTTCTAAATAGGCATCCATAAAAGTATAATTAATGCTGATGCATTTATCAAAAAAAGGGATTGCTTTTTCTTTTTCGTTAATATAACTGTAGTACAACCCTTTAATAAAATAAGCTTCTTTTTGTGCATTTGCTTTGTTTGCATAAAGCAATGCATCTGCCATTGCAAGTGCCTGCGGGTTTTTTGATTGTGCATACAATGCACCAAGGCTGATAATATATTGTGGTGCTGCAAGCTTATCAACTGCTTTTTCAAGACTTTTTATAGCATTGGCTGTATCACCTTTTTGCGCATAGATGGTAGACTGGTTATCTCTCAGTTCCGCATTATTTGGATCTTTTGCAATGGCGGTATTTATCGTACTCATAGCAGCATCATAATTTTGCAAATCGAGATAATAAGCTGAGAGGTTTTGTACAAGAGTTAAGGAATCAGGATATTTTTTTATTGCATCTTTTAAAACATCTTCTTTTGATACTGTGACGGAATTTGAATTTTCTTCTGCCGGGTTTTTATTGCTATTGCAGGAAAATAGAAATACAGTAAAAACTAAAATGAAAATAGACTTCATGTAAATAAGTTTTTGCGCAAAAATAAAGCATAATGGATGTTTACTTTACAAATCTTTGACAATGTCCATTATACAGCTTATTACCTTTACAAATAACTTTTTGAAGAATGAAATATTTACTTTCTATATCAGTATTGCCGATGCTGTTTTTACTTGGTGCTTTTAAAGGAAAAAGAATAATTGTACCAAAACAAATTTTTACTGACAGCATTCATTTTCCGGGAGAAACACATTTTGCAAATGTGCAACAGCTAACCTTTGGTGGCGATAATGCAGAAGCTTATTTTAGTAAGGACGGAAAATATTTAATTTTTCAGAAAACTGATCCTAAAAACGGTATTATGTGCGACCAGATTTGGATGGGGAAAGTGCCGGTAAAAGCCGGAGAAAAATTTACGCCAATCCTTGTAAGTACAGGTACCGGAAGAACAACATGCCCTTTTTTTTACCCTAATGGGAAGTCAATATTATATTCATCTACACACCTTGCAAACAAAGAATGCCCACCTGTGCCTGACAGAGCAAAATATGGCAACAAATACATTTGGCCAATTTACGAAAGCATGGATATTTTTCAGGCAGATTTAAAAGGTAAAATCATTAAGCAATTAACTACTACAAAGGGTTACGATGCAGAAGCTACTATTTCTCCAAAAGGCGATAAAATGGTTTTTACATCGATGCGTGACGGGGATCTTGATTTATATACTATGGATTTAAAAGGCAAAAATATAAAGAGGATTACAAATACGATGGGTTATGATGGTGGTGCGTGGTTTAGCAACGATGGTACAAAAATTATTTGGCGTGCAAGCCGACCAACTACAGCCGAAGAAATAAAAGAATACAAAGAATTGATTGCTGTAAACCTGGTTGCACCTACACATATGGAAGTATGGATAGCCAATGTTGATGGCAGTAATGCACACCAGGTTACAGACCTTGAACAGGCTAACTGGGCACCAAATTTTACACCGGATGGAAAACATTTTATATTTTGCAGCAATCATGAATACAAAAGAGGATTTCCTTTTAATATGTATGTAGCAGATTTAGATGGAAAAAATATTCAGAAAATATCCCGTGATAAAGGTTTTGATGCATTCCCGATGTTTAGCAGCAATGGCAAAAAAATAGCTTTTAGCAGTAACAGAAACAATGGTGGAACGAGAGATACAAATGTATTTATAGCAGATTGGATAGAGTAGTGAAATGTGAGTAGTGAAATGTGAATGGTGAAATGTGAGTAGCGAAATGTGAATGGTGAAATGTCAATGGTGAAATGTCAATGGTGAAATGTGAATGGTGAATTAAAAAAATGGTATAAATTATTATTTAATAAGTTAATTGAATTTTAAAAGGTCGGGATTAACATGCAGGTCTGTTTTAAAATATGATATTGTAGGAGTTTACCAAATCCCAATAAAAATACTATGAAAAATTTTGTCTTTTCAATTGCTGTAATCATATTATTTGCCCAGTGTTCTAAAAAAGACAGTACGCCTACTTCTTCCAATAACTTAAATACAAAATCTGTAGGTGCATCTGCCAAAGAATTTTTAAGCGCCGGAACATACACATCAATAAACGTGCAACTGCAGTATATGCCGGGCTTTGCGCCAGACGCAGCTGCGCTTTCAAACCTTACTAATTTTTTAAATACGCTTGTAAATAAACCCGCAGGTATAAATTTTTCTCAAACACCCATTCCGGCATCGGGCAAATCTGTTTTTAGTATCGATGATATTAGTGCGCTTGAAAAAGCCAACCGCACACAATTTACTAACGGTAATGTGCTGAGCGTTTATGTGCTGTATGTTGATGCGCCTTTTACCACTGCAAATATTTTGGGTGCTGCTTATAGAAATACCTCCCTGGTAATATTTGGACCAACGGTTACAAGCAACTCGGGGGGCGTAAATCAAACTACCCGTACAAAACTAGAAACTACTGTCCTAAATCATGAGTTTGGGCATCTGCTTGGTCTTACAAATTTGGGTACTGTAATGGTAACACAACATGAAGATGCTTCACATAAGTCGCATTGTAATAATTCTTCGTGCCTTATGTATTTTTCTACACAAACAAGTATGATGGGTGGTATGTTACTTAGTGGACCTATACCGGTTTTAGATGCAAACTGCAAAGCAGATTTAACTGCTAATGGAGGTAAATAATTTGTAATTATGATTTCGAATTACCAACTAAGGGTAGCAGTATTTTAAAAAGATCTGTATATGATCAAATCAGTATTTCCGTAGTCTAAGCTTAAGCAGTAAATTCTTTTTTTAAATCAACTAAATAAATTCTGAATCTTCCTAGCCTTTTAGCTATGTAATAATGAATTCTTTTTTGTTATGAATTACCTTTTAAAGGTATCGTAATCACACCTACTTAATCCCGTAATTCGTAATTCGTAATTAATTAATTCTCCCTCTCTCCCCGAGTTCTATCACTTCACAATTTTTTATTTCTTTACCTTCTATTGCAAAGCGAATAATGGTTCTCATTTTGTGCCAACCCTGTTTACCCGCAGCACCTGGATTCATATGAAGGCAATGCAATTTTTGGTCGTACATAATTTTTAAAATATGAGAATGTCCACTAATGAACAAACCTGATTTATGCGCAATAACATCTTCTTTAACGCCTTTTGAATACCTGCCCGGATAACCACCAATATGCTGCATAAAAATATTAACCCCTTCACAAACAAAAAATACTTTTTCCGGATAAATAACTCTTAACGCAGGCGTATCAATATTGCCATATACTCCTCTAAAAATAATTTTTCTCTTAAAAAGCTGTTCAAATCTTTGCACAAATAAATTACCATAATTGCTTCCATCTTCTAATCGGCCCTCTCGTCCTCCCTCTCCATCCGGAGAGGGAACGAGGGTGAGGCTTTCTCCATTTCCCTCCCCTCCGGGGAGGATAGGAGGGGCTTTTTCTTTCGGAGAGGGAACGAGGGTTAGGCTTCCAAAATCTCCCGCATGCCACACTTCATCGCATTCCTTAAAATGCTCATACACTGCTTCATCAAGCCATCCATGTGTGTCAGATATCAATCCAATTCTTGTCAAACTTTTTGTTATTTTATCTTCTTGTTAAAAATAAAAAATTCTTATTAAATAATGTCCTCCTATCAATTATGCAACTACCAATTTTCTTCACAAATCCATTTGCTTTTTAAGCCGTAAATTCGTAATTCAACATTCGTAATTCGTAATTATTTTCATTCGTAATTCAACATTCGTAATTAATTTATTCGTAATTATTTCTTATGCCTCACTACACACAACTCGGTTCTATTCCACACAAGCGACACACGCAGTTTCGCAAACCCGATGGTTCTTTATATTCAGAACAGTTATTTTCTACCGAAGGTTTTTCAAACGATTATTCTTTGTTGTATCACACCTATGCACCAACACTTATTGTAAAATGCGATGATCCAATTAATGTTGCGCCAAAGATAGCAGAAGAACATATGCTGAAGCACCGGAGCCTGGAAGGATTTAAAATAAAACCTGAAGCAGATTATTTGGACAGCCGCAAAGCTGTGCTTGTAAACGCTGACTGCCACATCGTTTTAGCCGCCCCACAAAAAAGCATGGTGGAATATTTTTTTAAAAATGCTGACAGTGATGAAGTGATTTTTATACACGAAGGCACCGGCAAATTGCTTACCTGCTATGGCGAAATTTCATTTGCCTACGGCGATTATCTGGTAGTGCCAAGAGGCTGCATTTACCAGATACATTTTGATACAGAAATAAACCGTTTATTTATTGTAGAATCTCATGCACCCATCCGTTATCCAAAAAGATATCTGAGTAAATACGGCCAGCTTATGGAGAATTCACCCTATTGTGAAAGAGATATACGCACACCTGAAAACCTGCAGACGCACGATGAAAAAGGCGACTTTATTATCAAGACAAAAAAGCAAGGAATGCTGTATGGCATTCACTATGGCACACATCCTTTTGATGTAATTGGGTGGGATGGGTGTTGTTATCCTTATGCATTTTCTATACATGATTTTGAACCCATTACAGGGCGTGTACACCAACCGCCACCCGTGCACCAAACTTTTGAAACCGATGCATTTGTTATCTGTTCCTTTGTGCCACGCAAATACGATTATCATCCGCTTTCCATACCTGCGCCATACAACCACAGCAATATTGACAGCGATGAATTGCTCTATTATGTAGATGGTGATTTTATGAGCCGCAAGCATGTAACCCGTGGTATGATAACGCTGCACCCCGGCGGTATTCCGCATGGCCCACACCCCGGTCTGGTAGAAAAAAGTATCGGCAAAACCGAAACAAAAGAACTCGCAGTAATGGTAGATACTTTCAGGCCATTAAAACTTACACAATACGCAATTGAAATCGAAAACGAAGGTTATGTAATGAGTTGGGCGGAGTAGGGTTTTGTTGAATAGTTGAAAAGTTGAATAGCACTTTTTAAAATTATATCGTTTACAATTAACTAATCAACTATTCAACTATTTTCAGTTAGGGGCTATCAACATTGTAACTATTTTCAGCATTTGTTCGGGCTGTATGTAGTAGTGCCGCAGCAAAGTTTATTAAACTTGAAAAATTATTATTGCGGCAGCTACTACTGCCCATCCCGCAGCCTTTGGTCGATGTATCTTTTTTCAACTTTTATTATGAAGAAGATTATGAGTCATATGATTTGTTGAAATTAAAATCGAGCAGGAGCGTTATCTTGTATTCTCTTAAGTAATCAATTCATTTGTAAATAATTTTTGAGATAAAATTTCTTCCTTTTCTAAGTTATTTTTTACAAGCCATTGCAAAAACTTTTCTACTCTTTCAAGTAGCATTTTACCACAGTCTGTTTCAGTTCCAAAATATGGAGCGGTAACATCTAAAGATTTCTCAAGATCAATATTATTTCGATCGTATTCGGTTATATATTCTTTCAAAATATTTACTGCCTGGAATTTATTTTGTATGGCAAATTGGTAACCTTTTTTCGTTGCTTTTATAAAATGTTCGTAATCCTTTCGGCGGGTAATTAAATTATTTTTTTCAGCAATTATTACCGGTGAGTAGCAGTAAGGAATATTAAAATCTGTAAGCTGAAATTTATTTAAGGCAATATTTTTTGAAGCTGCTTCTATGCCTTCCCAATTATTAAATATCCATGTGGCATCTGCTTTTTGTTGTAAAAGCGTATTCCATATGCCGAGCTTATCAGGATATAATAATTTTATATCTCCGCTTCCGCCATCGTTTTTAATGAGCTCTTTCACAATATGGTCTTCATACCTTGCTTTGTAGGAAGCGTAAATTTTTTCATCCAAATCTTTGGGTCTGTTTATACCTGCAGAAGAAAGTGTAGCAATGCTGCTGATGTCCTCTTTTAAGATGGCAAAAACTGCAATAGCGTTTACAGTATTTATTTTATTGTTAAGGCTAATGACCGTTTCAAATGGCGCTATAGCAAAATCTGCTATGCCCATTTCCAGTTTTTTACCGGGAGTTAAGCTGTAATTATCATCAGCGGGATTTAATATTTGAACATCAATTTCCTCTTCCAGGTAAAACCCCATTTCTTTGGCCACAAAAATGCCGATATGGTTAATGTTGGGTGTCCAGTCGAGAGCAATTTTAATAGTTGTCATTGTTTTATAAATATCTTAAATCAACAAAACCTTTTACAAATAATTTCTATAAAGTTACTCTAACTTTTTATTTGTAAAATTGATTACCTCTGTCTCCCTTAAAATCTTAGTATTTTCCGGAACAACTTAGTGGGGCAATTCCTTTAATAATTCTTCCGTTTGCTGCAATGTTTTTTTATAAAACTTTAATACGAATTTGGAAATCAATAACAGAAAAATATAACCGGTACTAAAAGCGTACAACCAAAAATATTTGTATTCAGTAATGTCTTTATTGCCAAATAATTTTGGTAATAAAACAATAATAATTACCATAAGTAAATAGCATAAGATGATATTTATTTTTTGAAGTTTATAAAAGGCCAGTTTTTGCGTTGCAAATATTTTAAGCGTTTCTGCATAAGGTTTGTTTAAATCTTTTTTCATATTTAACTGTTGCAAACTTAATACGCCAAGAGTAGAAATTATCAATAGAATTATGATGGAAGCCACACCTACAGCCTGCAAAATAATCGTATCAAGTTTATTAAAATTAAGCGCAATAAATCCTGCAGCAATTACACAAATGCTGCTGCCAATAATTTCAGGATAAGATATTTTTTTAATTTTTGAATGGTATTTTTCCTGTGTCATTTTATTAATTATTAAAGTGGTTAAATTATTTTGTAGAGCAGAATTGCTTTGATTTTGCCAGGTGGTTTTAAAATCGTCCAGTTCCATTGTTAGAAGTTTTTATGAATTTGAGTTTTTAGTTTTTCTTTTATTCTGGAGAGTTTGGTGGCTACATTTGTTTTGGTAATTCCCACAATTGCTGCAATTTCTTCATAACTTTTATTATCCAAGTATAGTAACACAATACCTTTATCAAGCAGGTTTAAAGTATCAATCTGTTTTCGGAATATTTTCCACCTTTCATTATCACTCTCATCTTTTTCTTGGGAATTGGTAACCTGCTCATCAATGGGAATAGTGGAAATACTTTTTTTAGAAACCTTCAATTGAAAAATAGCCACGTTTAACGCCACTCTGTACATCCACGTATTTAAACTTGATTGTTGATTGAAACTGTCAAACGATTTCCAAAGTTGGTAAATAATTTCCTGTACCAGATCGTTTTTATCATCTGTATTATTGGTATAAACAGATGCTATCTTATAAATAAAACCTTCATTTTCTTTTATGGCAGCAATAAATCTTTCTTTCTTATCCACTAAGTTTTTATCTATTTGTGTTTGTTATCTTATTAGTGTGCAAGAATGGGAAAAAATCACAGGTAGGAGTGTAAATGTTTTGAATTTTTTTAGGTAAAAGAATAATTTCCAATGAGGTTTTTTAATAACCGTAGTTGTAAAGCATCCCTTGTGACATAAAATTACCTCTGAGTATGTAGTTACCTCTGAGGTTATTAAATTAATTCAAAAATTATGGCTGAAATAGTAATTATGGGATCTGGCGTTTTATTAAGATCAATTTTCGAGTCTTTTCAAAGTTGATATCAAATTGTCTCATATCAGTTTTTGGATTAATTTGAATGCTCAAAAGTCGAAGTTTTTCTTTAAGAAAATTGATCATTTTATCATCTTCGTACGATTTCATTAAAAGCAAAACTGACAATTTCATTAATAATGATGATTTGATAATCCCAATTTTTGCATTCTCGATCATTTCGTCAATTAAATGTTTGTATCTTTTCAAATCAATATCTAATAGCAAAGAATATAACAGAAATAATTTAAACTGGTTTGTTCTAAGATTTTGCTTTAAAGAATCTATTTTTTTCAAAATTATTCCTTCCAAATTTATATGCCCAATTGCATCGTTGATAAAGCCTTGGACAACGTTTGGAAGATAATTGGAAACAATGTCTAAAATAATTTTATTTGTATTTGACGAATCAAGTTCTTTCTTATTTTTCTCATTTAAATCTTTCTCCATCTCTTCTATGAGCAGAAGACCTAGATTTGAGGCCGAATCTATAATGAAATCAAAAACCTCGTCTATAAATTCTGAGTTTGTAATATTTTCTATATTTTTAAAAACTCTTCCATTAATTAATAGAAATCTTTCCAGTATATCAAATTTCTTTACACTTACGTCATATAACTTTTTTGGTTTAACCTCAACATTATTACCCAATAATCCAATGTTTATCGACTCCATCAATTCGTCTTTTTCGTCATTAGATAGAGGTGAAATTTTATCGTTAGTAACAAGTTCCTTTATCGGTTCAATTAAATTTAAAATTTCATCATTATTTAGACCGTTCGTTAATCTCAAATCGATATCACCTTCTATTCTACTATTTAATTCAAAAAAAGCGGTTTTCGTTTTTTTGAAAACCCTATTTAAAAATGCCTCATTCTCTCTTTCTGTCCTCTGAAAACCCGAATAGATTTCAAATTCATTTTTAAACGAAAGGTATAGTTTATCGTCATTGAGAATTTCGTTAAGGAATTTATTGTTTTCTATGAAGTCGAATGCAATGAAATATTCAAACACCCCATTTAATCTAAAAGTTATATAATCGTTATCCATCATCTTAAGAACACCTCTTTCGATAAGATGATTAACAATATCAGACGTTAAACCAACTCTCTTAATATTTTTTTCCTTGAAACCTTCAGTAAACTTAATTAAGTCACTGAATTTCATCGAATGATTAGTGTCTAGGTGTTTCGTTAATAATTCATAAGCAAGTTCAGACAATAAGAGCTTATAATTGGTATACGAAAATCTATTTTGTGGGTTACTTGCGAGTTGATTTCTGTCTAATATATCGTCAATATAAAGCTCAAGTAATTCGGAATTACTATTGAAATTCAAAGTGCTTTTGCCTGAGAATATCCATAGAAAAATAGATAATGTCCAAAAATTAAAAGGCATGCTATGCTGCTTTAAGACCTCAATTATCCTCTCTACAAATTCGTCTCTTTTATCTTGCGGTAGGCCTGGCCATTTATTCGTAAGTTGGCGAATCTCCGTTCTTGAAATGTCATGTATGAACAACTTTTCATACCCATCAAATCCATAATTTAAGATTTCATAACTCTGTGCTAGAGTTTGGTCACATAATATAATGTAATTGCAATTGGGAAAATCCTTTAAAAATTTCGAAATTTTTAAAGTAATATCATTTTTTGATGGATCAAAATTATCCAACATTAATTTTACTTTATATGACTTCAAAATTTGAATTGTTGCTGATTTTGGATGTTCAATAAAAGTTGAAATCATCGAAATCATATCAAACTTTTGGGAATTGGTTTTATAAAAAGATAGATCTACATAAAAAGGGATTCTTCCTAACTGACTAAAATTTAATAATAGATCAATATTTAATTTATAAAGTAAAGAAGTTTTACCAGTTTTGTCCTTGCCCAGAATTAGAAAATTCTTATCATTCAACAACGTAGAATATTCTATTTTTTTTGTCTGGAAATTATTTATGTTTTCAATTTGTGGTTCTTTCTTTATTACAGGATTAACAAATAAATCCAAAAACCCTTTTTGCAAATTATGGTCTTTGGTTGTAATGCATAATTCATCGGCCTCATCTATTGTTTCTACAAGTCGTTTTTTAAGTGTTTTAAATAATTTAATTTGATTTGACTTAATTTCATTACAAGGAAAGTCAAATAAAAGTTCCTTTAATGACAAAAAGACTCCTTCCTCATGATCATAGATGAATTTTGAAAGTCTAACCTCAAGAGTATCTAACTGTATATCGACAATTGAATAACCAATTTTCCCATCTTCTTTTTTTGTAAACGCGGCATGTGCATACGTCCCAAATATTCCTTCATTTTGGGTTAGTCGTATAAAATCCTCTCTTTTATGTAAATGGCCCGAAAACATAAAATGGAATTCAGAATAAATAAAGTCTTCGATAGCCACTTTATTGAATTCTCTTAAATCGGATAAAGGGTGATGGAGCACAAGTATTTTCCAAAAAACATTATTTTGATTTAAATAGGATATAGCTTTTTCTAACTCCGATTTTGGAAAAAATAAGTTTCCTTTATCATCATTACCACTAGAACACCACGCTGTATTTATTGATACAAAACCAATCTTCTTATTTCCGAAATCTCTGATATGTATAGATGTAAGAGGAGTAATTGTATCAATTCCAAGTGATTCACCTAAAGAATAAAAACTTTTTTCAAAGGAAAAATAATTACTTGTTGGCTTCAAACTTACCCCAAAAATATCTTCTTTATTATCTTCTATTAATTTGTTAAGTAGGTCTGAGTTATCAATTTTTCTTATATAATCTTTTACAGGTTCGCTTACAGCTTTACGATCTACATCATGGTTGCCCGGACAGATAATAATATTTCTTTTTGAAATTTTTAAAACCAACCCAATTTCTTCCAAAAAAGAAGTGTAAGCATCTTTAAAATGAATTTCTTCTTCGCCGGAAAATACTAAATCACCTGAAAAAATTATAAAGTCAACTCTTAAATTTGAGTCCTGTAAATTCAGTATTAATTTATCTATTAATAGTGTTTGACTAGCCTTATCCTTTTCTAAAGATTTGAAATGAAAATCTGATAAATGTAATATTCGCATAAATTAATATTATTGCTTGTTTTTATTTAATTACAATATAATTCAATATCGACATTCTTCCTAATTGCCGAATCCATTTAGTGAACACATCAGTTTACAAGACAATTAAATCTTATAAAATAGATTATCATCCCATCCTCACCAACCACTCCCTCAACTTCCCCCCATCCGCTTCCATTTTAAAACTTTTTTTCTCTAGCTTTAATTGTGCAGCAATGGCAGCAGGTATTGGTACCTTCTCATGGGTAATTGGTTCTATAACATCATAAAATTTTACGGGGTGGGCAGTTTCTAAAATAACGCCTTTTTCTGTCGGGTTGTTGGCAAGGTATTTTTGCAAAGCTGTATATGCCACGGCACCATGCGGGTCAAGTAAATAATTGGTTTGCTTAAATACATTTAGCAACGTTTTTGCAGTGGCTTCGTCAGTAATAGATACACTGCTTATACTATTTTTAAGATCATTGTTTTCGTTGCCAAACATTTCAAGTATGCGTACAAAATTACTAGGGTCTCCCACATCCATTGCGTTTGAGATGGTGGCTATTGCTGTTGTAGGTTTATAAATGCCGGTATTAAAAAACTTGGGTATTGTATCGTTTGCATTGCAGGCAGCTATAAAATGTTTAATGGGTAAGCCTGCTTTTTGTGCCAGTAAACCTGCGCAGATATTTCCAAAATTTCCACTCGGTACAGCAATTGTTGGAGGATTGCTTTTATCCTGCCATTGCTTCCATAAAAAATAATAATAAAACTGCTGCGGCAACCACCGGGCAACATTAATCGAGTTAGCAGATGTAAGAAAAACCTGCTGCTTTAAAAGTTCATCCATAAAGGTTTCCTTCACCATTTTTTGACAGTCATCAAAGCTGCCATTAACTTCTATGGCATGTATATTTTTACCAAGTGTGGTCAGTTGTTTTTCCTGCACGCTGCTTACCTTCCCCGAAGGATATAATATCACCACTTCAATACCCGGCACATCATAAAAACCATTGGCTACTGCACCACCGGTATCGCCTGATGTTGCTACGAGCACTACAATTTTTTCTGTTTTTTCTTTTGCAAAATAACCCAGACAGCGGCTCATAAACCTTGCACCAATATCTTTAAAAGCCAAGGTAGGTCCATGAAATAATTCTAACGAATAAATGCTGTCAGTATTCTGCACCAACGGTATATCAAAATTCACCGTTTCTTCCACAATATTTTTTAATAGATCATCGGGAATAACATCTCCCACAAATGGTTTTATTACTTCGTATGCAATGGCAGCATTGGAATAATTTTCAATATCATTCAACAGTTTTTTATTTACCTGCGGTATGCTTTGAGGAAAATACAAACCCTTATCTGGTGCCTGTCCGGCAATGGTAGCCGTTTTAAAATCTACAACGGGGGCATTTTTATTTAGACTGTAGTAGAGCATGGCAGTAGTTAGTAGTGAGATGTGAGTATTGAGTATTGAGATTCTAGATTTTAGACAAAAGACAAAAGAAAAAAGAAAAAAGAAAAAAGACAAAAACAAAAGACACAAGATGCGAGACCCATGATGTGAGACAAAAGATGAAAGACAAAAGATGAAAGACAAAAGATGAAAGACAAAAGAAGTGTGCACCTCGTAATTGATAATTCGTAATTTGAAATTCGTAATTAAAATTTGATAATTCACTATTCACCATTCACAACCCTCACTCCTTCCCCATTCACCGTTGTTACATAACACCTAAAATCTACGCCTAATTTTATGTAAACATTTTCCATAATATATTTTATTTCATTGGCTGTTTTTTCATCTTTATTAAACATAAAAACCGATGGCCCCGAGCCGGAAATACCTCCCCCCAATGCACCTGCTTCTTTGCACAGCTGTTTTATTGTTGCAAAGCCGGGTATTAAAATACTGCGGACTGGTTCTATGATTACATCTTCCAGCGAGCGGCTTATTAAATCATAATCTTCTTTTAAAAAACCCGTAACCAAACCTGCAATATTTCCCCATTGTTTGATGGCATCTTTTAATGCAACTTCTTTGCGCAAAATTTGCCGGGAGTCAGATGTTTTTACTTCTATCTGCGGGTGCACCACTGTTACAAAAAGAGGCGGTGAATGCAGTGGAATAATATCCAAAGGATGTATGGAACGGATAAGCGTAATGCCTCCATAAATGCAGGGCGCAATATTGTCTGCATGCTTTACACCGCTGGCTAATTTTTCGCCATTCATAGCAAACTGTACCAATTGTTTGTTAGTAAAATAATCGTTTAATAATTTATTTGCAGCAACTACTGCACCGGCAGAACTTGCAGCACTGGAGCCCAAACCACTGCCAGGCATAATTGTCTTATGAATGTTTACAGCAAAGCCAACGGGTGTTGGATATGCTTCCATCAATGCCTGTAAGGCAACACCTGCCACGTTTTGTTCCGGTATTTCTGACAGATCATATCCGTCTGTATGCTTGATGTTGATGACGGGTTCTTCCAATAAAGTAAGTTCCATTTCATCCTGCGGATCATTTAATGCCATACCCAAAATATCGAAACCACACACTAAATTGGCAACGGTAGCAGGGGCAGTAATTTTAATTTTTTTCATATTGAAAATATTTTTCTCGCAAAGGCGCAAAGATTTTGAACCACAAAGACGCAAAGAAAAGAAGTATCACGAAGATTTTTATTTTCTCTGCAAAACCTCTTTTAATTCCAGTACTCAGCGGTTGTTATTTAATCCACAAAGACGCAAAGGCGCTAAGTTTCACAAAGAAGTAAAAAATCTGTGCAAATCCGTGAAAATCTGAGAGCCTTTTTTAGTACCACAAAGACGCAAAGAAAAAAAGTATCACAAAGATTTTTCTTTCTCTGCGAGAACTCTTTTAACTCTTTTCTCTGCGGTGAATCTCTATATCCTCGCTGCTCTGATAATATCTGCAAATACGCCGGATGCAGTAACCGCTGCTCCTGCCCCTGCACCTTTAATTACCAAAGGCTGCTCCGGATAACGTTCTGTAAAAAACATTACCGCATTGTCTTTGCCATACAAATGATAAAAATCGCTTTTTTCATTTACCTGCTGCAAACCCACCAATGCTTTTTGTGATATATTTTCAGAAACATAAGTAGCTACAAATTTTAATTTTTTACTGGCAGCATTTGCAGCCTCAAATATTTTTTTAAAATGTGCTTCTTCTATTTCCATTGCAGTATAAAAATTTTCCACAGTGCCACTCATGCAGCTTTCCGGCATAAATGAATTGTTTTGTATATTCCCCATTTCTATTGCTTCGCCGGCTTCTCTTGCCAGTATCATTATCTTCCGCATTACATCTGTGCCACTCAAATCTAAGCGGGGATCAGGTTCCGTGTAACCTTCTTCCTGTGCCTGTCTTACAACTGATGCAAAACTTTTCTCTCCATTATAATTATTAAAAACAAAATTTAATGTACCGCTTAAAACTGCTTCTATCTTTTTTATTTTATCGCCGCTGCGTAATAAATCATTCAATGTGCCAATGATGGGTAAACCTGCTCCTACATTGGTTTCGAACAAATAAAGGCTGTTAAATTCAGTAGCAGTATCTTTTAAATTCTTATAATTTGAATAGGCAGATGAAGCCGCTACTTTATTGCATGCCACAACGGATACACTTTTTTGTAGGAGGTCTTTGTACAACGTTGCTATTTCTTCGTTTGCCGTTACATCTACAAAAACACTGTTGCGTAAATTTTTCTTTTGTATAAGCAAAGAGAATTCTTTAATGTTCATTGCAGTTCCGTTTTCCAATGCTGTTTTATACTTTTCTACATCAATTCCATCTTCTTTAAAAAGCATTTTCTTGCTGTTGGCAATGCCTACAATTTTTAATTGAAGCCTGTATTGCTGCAATAAAAACTGCTCCTGTAATTTTAACTGTTGTAATAGTTTCTGTCCAACATTTCCCACCCCTGCAATAAATATGTTTACCTGTTTATAAGCAGTTTCAAAAAATTCTTCGTGTAATATATTAATGGCTTTTTTTACATCAACCGTATTGATAACGGTAGATATATTTCTTTCTGACGAACCCTGCGCAATGGCACGAATATTAATACCGTTTCTGCCCAAAGCACCAAACATTTTACCACTAATACCTGTATGGTTTTTCATACTGTCGCCCACAATAGCAATGATAGATAAATTCTTTTCCAGCAGTAACGGTTGCACTTGACCAATATTTATTTCATGCTCAAATGCTTTGTCCACAGCAGCTTTTGCTTTGTCACAAAAAGTATCTTCAATACCCACGCAAATAGAATGCTCTGATGATGCCTGCGTTATTAATATGACATTGATGGCAGCATTGGCCAAGGCTTCAAAAAGTCTTTTTGAAAATCCCGGAATACCCACCATACCACTGCCTTCCAGGCTGATTAAAACAAGATTATTAATGCTGGAAATACCTCTGATAGGAGAGTGGTTTTCTGCTACTTCATTTTTAATAACTGTACCCACATCATCCGGTGCAAAAGTGTTTTTTATCCAAACGGGAATTGCTTTGCTCATCACCGGTTGTATAGTAGGCGGGTAAATAACTTTTGCACCAAAATGCGATAATTCCATTGCTTCCTGATAAGATATTTCAGGGATATGTTTTATGTTAGTAACAAGCCGAGGGTCTGCACTCATCATACCGGATACATCTGTCCATATTTCCAGTACAGAAGCATTTAAAGCGGCTGCAAAAATAGCGGCAGTATAATCAGAGCCGCCTCGGCCAAGTGTAGTAGTAATGCCTTTTATATTTGATGCTATAAACCCCGGCACCAAAAATAAATTTTCATTATTGTTTAAAAAATAGTCCTGTATTTTTTTATCTGTAGCGGCAAAATCGACAGCAGCTATACCATAATTGTCATTGGTAACAATAAGTTTTCGGGCATCTACCCATTCACTTTTTACCGACAGGTTGTTTAATGCTGCATTTATTATTTGTGATGATAAAAGTTCGCCGTAACTCACCACTCTGTCTTTTGTGCGGGCAGAAAGTTCACCTACCAAAAAAATACCGTTGCACAAATCTTCTATTTCATTAAAGGCTTTTTTTACAAGACTGAGTATGCTGCTTTGTTGCTGAATAGAGATCAGTTTTTTTACCACATCCATGTGTTGGTTCTCTATTTGACCCAATGTAATTTTAAAGTCTTCGTTGCCTATTTCAGCCATTGAAGCACAGGATAACAGCAAATCTGTTACTCCACCAAGAGCCGAAACAACCACCGTTTTTTTGGTGTTGTTTCTTTTAATAATATTTAAAACGTTGCCAATGTTTTCAGCATTTGCAACAGAACTTCCTCCAAATTTTAATACCTGCATGTAATAAGTTTGTATATTTTTAAAAATTCGTAAGCTTAATAATTAAGCATTTGTAAAAAAGTTTTATGCAGAAAATTTCCCTTAACGGATCGTAACTGTATACGTGGATTTGTTGCAGCCATTGGCATTAAATGCCTTGGTACGTTTTATAAAAATATAATCTAAATTGAAGGTCATATAATTTAAACTCAATATAGGATATTATTATTACGTGATTATTAATTGAACTGCATAATTTATTCTTTGCTAATTATTTTTTCCTTAATTTGTTTTTGCAAAATCAACTTAATTATGATAAAATACAATGAACTTAAAAAAGGTGGACATGTAATGGCTAACGCTGATGGAGATATTAGAAGAGGAGAAATTGAGGATCTTAAAAATGGTCATAAGCAGGTATGTGTAAATACAGGTGCGCAAAGTTTTTGGTTTGAAACAGAACAACTTTCGCCCATTGAATTAAACGAGAAAGAACTGATAAACTTTAAATTTCACAAAGAAGTTAAAGAGGATGGAACCATAAAATATATGAAAGGTGCTTTTCGTATGCTGATACCGAAAGAAGGAGATTTTAGCAGAATGGAAATTTGGTACAGAGATGAACAAAGACATTTTGTAGAGCCTATACCACTGCATATTTTTCAAAATCATTTCTTTGAAATGACAAAAGTGTTTTTAAATGCAGGTTCTTTTGATTAATAAAATTTTAATAATTTATAAGAGGCTGTCTCATAAGTTCGAGGCAGCCTCTTTCTATTCAGATCCCTGTCGGAGAGGGAATGTTGTTTAAGCAAATCTCAGAGACATTTTTTAATAATGAGACAGCCTCTTTTTATTACCCGGAGAATTAAATATTAATTTGCTTTAACTTTTTTGAAAAGGCAAAATATAAAATCAGGATATTTGCGTTTTCAATTTATGAAGATAAGCATCATCATACCAACGTTTAATGAGGAAGAAAATATAGAAAAAATTATTTCTTATCTATATAGTATTAAACAAAATGAAAATATTGAGATCATAGTTACTGATGGCGGCAGCACAGACAATACAATTGAGTTTGCTAAAAAAAACGGAGTTGTAGTAACCCTTTCACATATAAAGGGCAGAGCAGGACAAATGAACCATGCTGTTGATTTTGCTACCGGCGATGTGCTTTATTTTATACATGCAGACAGCAGACCACCACTCACTTTTTTTTCAGATATTGAAAAAGCCATCAGTAAAGGTTACAATTGCGGTTGTTACCGCTCGCAATTTGACAGTAATAATTTTCTGCTTAAAATAAATGCATTTTTTACCCGATTAAATTTTCTTTTTTGCAGGGGAGGAGACCAGACAATTTTTGTAACCCGAGCATTGTTTGAAAAAGCCGGCCCTTACAAAAACGAAATGCTGATAATGGAAGATTATGATTTTCTTGCACGAATTAGAAAGCAAGGAAAGTTTAAACTTTTTAACAAGGCAACGATATTTTCTGCAAGAAAATACGATCAAAACAGCTGGCTGAAAGTGCAGAAAGCAAATCTTAAAATCGTTCGGATGTACAAAAACGGAAAGTCGCAGCAGGAAATGCTGGACACATACAAACGCATGCTTAACTGTCGAAAAAATGCATTTTAAAGATAAAGTGATTTGGATAACGGGTGCATCTTCAGGGATTGGAGCAGAGCTTGCATTGCAGTTATCTGTACAAAAAGCAAAACTTATACTTACCGCACGAAGCAAAGAAGCGCTCATAAAAGTGCAGCAAAAATGTTTACAGCATACTCCCTTTTGTAAAATCGTTATCGCAGATCTTTCCAACGAATATGAAGCAGAAGATTCTGTTGATAAAGCGCTCAAACAATTTAATTGCATTGATGTGGTTTTTTTAAATGCTGGAGTAACGCAGCGGTCTTTAGGGTATGAAACTGAAACAATGGTTTACAGGAAATTAATGGAGATTAATTTTTTTGCTGCAGTTGTTATTACACAAAGACTTTTTCCTTTTTTTAAAGAACAGGGTAGCGGACATATTGTTGCAATCAGCAGCATTGCAGGGTTAATGGGTTACCCTTACAGAAGTGGCTACGCAGCCTCCAAACACGCATTGCAGGGTTATTTTGAAACCCTCCAAACAGAAGATGCTGTTAAAGGGTTGAGCTATACAATTGTAAGCCCGGGCAGAATCAATACAGCTATTTCAGCGTCAGCTCTTACAAAAGATGGTTCTCCTCACCTACAAAATGATGTGGGCCAGTTGAATGGAATCCCTGTACAAAAATGTGTACAAAAAATTTTAAAGGCTGTAGAAAATAATAAAAAACATATTATTATTGCACGGGGTGAATATTGGCTATGGGTAATAAAACTAATTGTACCATCGTTGTTTTACAGGATAGCAAACAAAAAAGGGATGATTAATTAAAATAGAAAAACTGTTTTTCTTCGTAACTAGGTTTTATTATGCACGACTATATAGCAGGAATTCAGCAGATTGGAATTGGTGTAAAAAACCTGCGGGAAAGTACCCTTTTTTACAAAGATATTTTTGGTTTGGACGTATTGATTTTTGATGATACATCCGATGCGCATTTGATGACAAAATATACCGGCGGCAAAGTTTACAACAGGCAGGCTGTGTTAACCATGAACCTGGCTGGCGGCGGTGGTTTTGAAATATGGCAGTATAACAATAGAGAACCAAAAAAAAGTGAAGCACAAATTAAATATGGAGATATTGGAATATGTGCGGCAAAAATAAAATGCCCTAACATTACAGATGCACATAACTTTTTATCTTCTCAAAAAAATCTTTCAATTTCAAGGGTTCAAACTGATCCTGTAAAAGCATCTCATTTTTGGGTAAAAGACTATATAGGTAACAGTTTTAATTTAGTGCAGGGAGACCAATGGTTTAAACATACCAACAGTAAAACCGGTTCGGTTACAGGTGCAGTAATTGGCGTTTCAAATATCGAAAATTCACTCTCTTTTTATCGAAATTTTTTAGGTATCCATGAAATTATTTTTGATGTGACAGGAAATTATGTTGATAATTATGAGGGCGTCAAAATTTATTGCAGAAGAGTTTTACTCAGAAAAAAAGTAACAGGATACGGCGCTTTTAGTAAACTTTTAGGTGCTGTAGAAATTGAACTTGTGCAGCGATTGGATGGAGATGCAGTTAAAATTTTTGAAGACAGGTTTTGGGGAGATTGTGGTTTTATACATTTGTGTTTTGATGTTTTAAATATGGATGGGTTAAAAAAACACGCAGACTCTTTGGGAATTAAATTTACTGTAGACAGCCATGGATCTTTTGCGATGGACAATGCCTCAGGCAGGTTTTGTTATGCTGAAGACCCGGATGGTACATTGATTGAACTGGTGGAAACCCATAAAATCCCCATTCTTAAAAAACTTGGACTGTATTTAAATCTTAAAAATAGAAACAGGCAAAAACCTTTGCCTGATTGGATGATTAATCTTTTATCTCTAAGTAAAGTAAAATAACAGTTTAGAGCCATTCGGGTGGAATATCTTTTTCTTCATCAAGATCATTTAAAACCGGGAGTGTGCTGTAAGATAATTTTTCATTTTTAAAATCAAGTATTGTCTGACTGAATACATTTGCCGTACTCCATTCTTTATTCTTAAAAAGGGCAGGGATTAAATGTTTTGTGCCCAGTAAATAATACCCGCCGTCTTGTGCTTCACCAATTACTGCATCATGTGTGTCTAACTTATTAAACGCTGAATTCACAATTTCTTCTGAAAGTTCGGGGCAATCGCTACCGATTATGATACATTTATAAAAGTTTTTTTTAAAAATAAATTCAAAAGCATGTTGCATTCTGTCACCTAAAGAGTTTCCAATTTGCAACTCGCAGGAAAATGGCTCCCAAAAATTATCGTGTGTAGGTTCAGTTAAAAATATAAACGTTTCAGCATTTGCCTCCTTTACTACTTCACGGGTATGCATTAATAATTTAGTATAAATATCCAAAGCTTTATTATTACCAATAGTGGATGCTAACCTTGTTTTTACTTTACCCAGCTCAGGTTTTCGGGCAAAAATAATCAGAGCATTTTTAATGTTTTCTTTCATTGAACAATCACGATTTCTATGAGATAATTTTACTTAATTAAAAAAATATTTACTGTAGTGTATATGGAAATTAAGACTTATAAACTTGTAATTCTATTAACAACCATTAACAATGCTTAAACATTTGTAACCTTACTTTTGCCATCATCCAAAAATTATTTCATTTTAAATTATAGTATATAAGGCAATACTTCTACTTCAAAAACGTTTTTATATTATAACCAATATCGTATATGAAATTAATTAAAGTAAACAAACTCCACCTTACCTTTTTTGGCATCGTTGCTTTCATGTTACACCTACCATTTGCATTTTCTAATATAAAACCTTTTTCCTTAAAAGATAAAACTATTATTAAACCTGTTGCACTACTTTCTACCAATTCTTTTTCTTCAGCTAAAATTTATGACAGCCTAAAATTAAATATTTCCGGCCTTTCGGAGCAGGCCTTTAACTGTGCAGTAAAGGGTTATGAATACTTAAAATTAAAAGGTAAAATTGGTAATGATAATATTATATCTATTGTAGACTTTTCCCGCCCATCATCACAAAAAAGACTTTTTGTTATTGATTTAAAGAATTTTAAAGTTCTTTTTAATACATACGTTGCACATGGGCAAAAAAGCGGCACTGCAATGGCTACTCAGTTTTCAAACATTCCCGAAAGTTACCAGAGCAGTTTGGGCTTTTACACAACATCTTCCACTTACATTGGTAAAAATGGATATTCCATGCACCTGGAAGGAATGGAAAACGGCATCAATGATAAAGCCGAAGAAAGAGCGATTGTAATGCATGGTGCAGCTTATGTAAATGAAAATATAATCCACGATCGTGGATATATCGGCAGAAGCTGGGGATGCCCTGCAGTTCCGGAAAAATTAAATAAACCAATTATTGATAAAATTAAAAATGGCTCATGTCTGTTTATATTTAGTGAAAACAGCAGATATCTGAATTCTTCAAAAATTTTAAACAGTTAGTTTATTTTTATATAAAGATTTTTTAAAAAAGTTTAATGCATTCATTAAACTTTTTTTAGTTTTATACCTTTAAATTACTTTGTTTTTTATATGCCAAAATCTTTACTAACAACCGGCTTTTTTATTTTATTTGCACTTACAACATTTGCGCAGTTAAACCACAGTGACTCAATTCAAATTAATAGTGAATTAGATGAAGAACTTTTTAATATTCTAAATAATCAAAAATCTTACAATCATTTTAATTTTACCGCAGGTATTGGAAACAAATTTTTTAGTGTAAAAAATAATGCTGTAAACTCTTCTCAGTCTCAGGTAAATAAATTGTTTTATATAGGTACTTTAAATTACCAGCATAAAAGCGGTTTTAATCTTTCAGTGATGCCCTTTTTAGCAAGCGATAAAGGTGAACTAAAAATTTACCAAACGGCCGTTACTCCTGGTTATAATTTCTCATTAAACAATTTTGATTTTAGCTTGTCTTACACCCGCTATTTAGCAGATTATAAAACATACAATTCAAACGCTACTTATCAGAATGATTTTTTTACCACCATCAAATACATAAAACCGTTTTTGCAGCCATCACTTTGGCTTGGTTATACAACTGGCAGGTTTAAAGAAATAAATATTGATACAATTAAGAATTTAAATAATAGAATTGTAAAAGACAGTACAAATAATAGTATCAAAAACATTTCAATTTCTTTAAGCTTTGAACACAGTTTTAAATTTGACAATTTTCTTCATACTGACGGTAATTTATCTTTAACCCCACAATTGTTTATAATTGCCGGCAGTGAAAAATTTGCTGTTACACATACCAATAAAAACTACAATCTGTTTTTTAATAGAAGTAAGAAATTTAGACCACGGACCCAAAAATTAAATGATGCATTTAATTTGCAGTCTCTTGCATTATCTTTTGATGTAACCTACAACATCGGTAAATTTTCTTTATCGCCAAACATGTATGTAGACTATTACATGCATAATACAACAATGAAAAGATTTACAAATGTGTATTCTCTTTCTGCCGGAATATCTTTTTAATTTGGCTTATTTAACTAACTTAATATACAAATTTGTATTTCTTATCTTCGTAAAAAATAGATAATGAGTTTGCGTAAAATTTTAAGAGGAACAGGCGTTGCTATAATTACTCCTTTTGCGACAGATCTTTCAGTGGATTTTGAAGCCTTGGGCAACGTACTTGATTACAACATTAATAATGGTGTGAATTATATTGTTACTTTAGGAACAACGGGCGAAACTCCGGTCCTTTCATCTGAAGAAAAAAAGGAAATTATACATTTTACTGAAAAACATATTGCAGGGCGTGTACCAATGGTTATAGGTATGGGCGGCAACGATACAGCAGTTGTAGTAAAAGATTTACAAGCATATCCCCTCGATGGAGCTGTTGCTGTTTTGAGTGCAAGTCCCTATTATAACAAGCCATCGCAGGAAGGTATTTACGAGCATTATAAAGCACTAGCAGCTGCATCTCCAAAACCTGTTATTTTATACAATGTTCCTGGTCGTACGGGTAAAAATATGAATGCTTCAACAACACTAAGGCTTGCACAAATTGAAAATATTGCAGGGATTAAAGAAGCGAGTAATGATATACAGCAGGTGATGGAAATTTTAAAAAGCAGACCCGAAAACTTTGCCGTAATAAGTGGTGATGATGATTTGGTTTTGCCTGAAATAGCCTGTGGTATTGACGGTGTGATAAGTGTAGCTGCAAACGCTTTTCCTAAGTTATTTACTGAAATGGTAAACGATGGCTTAAATTATAATTTTACAAAAGCAGTACATTTAAACAATCAGTTGCTTGAAGTTTATAAACTGTTGTTTGCAGAAAATAATCCTGCAGGTGTTAAAGCATTTTTATACGAAATGAAGTTGATTAAAAATTGCCTTCGTTTACCTGGAGTGCCGCTAAGTGATGAACTTCATGCACGGGTAAAAAAATATATGGCAGATAATAAAGTTTCGTGAAATTTTATTTATGTGCCATATTAATCATTGCAAGTGTTATAAAGGTAGTAGCACAAAACGGTGACAGCTCGATAAAATATATCTGGAAAAATGAAACAATGCATATTGATGCGGTTGTTGAAATTAGTAATCTCCAAAAAAATAAAAGCACCTTGAGCATTTATTTTTTAAAAAATGTTGATACAGTTTATAACTCTGCTACTGATAGCTTATTTCAGACGTTTACAAACAGCTCTTTTTTAAATTGCCCGGTTATAAAAATCAGTTTTTATAATTCTGATGATTCCATTCCAGACAAAAAAATAAAACTTTATTCGGATGCTTTTATTAAATTTATTCTGCCCGATTTACAGAAAAAATACCGGCAGCTAAATAGTAATAATATTATCGTTTCGGGAATAAATGATTTTTCATTGGTGGCTCTTTTTATTGCCACAAATAATCCTTACAAAATAAATAAAACCGCCTTATTTTTTAATGATGATGTAAATTTTTCCAAATTCAACATGTTTAATTTTGAGGGTTTAAAACACTTAAAAGGAAAGTTATTTATGTATGTAAATCATCAAAATTATAATCATGTGTTTACAGATTCTTTGGCTGTAAATTTAGCCTTGGCTTCATCAACCGTGCTTTACAAATACGATCATTACGGTAATCTTCTGCCTTTTAATATTTTTATAGAAGCTTATAAATGGTTAATGGCAGTTGGGAATAATTATATTATTGAAAACACGGATTAGATTTTAAAACAGGCGCCTTCATGGGCTAATTCTGTATTTTCAAACACTTCTTTTGTTTCCACTAAAAACTCATCAAGCACTTCGTATTTAGACGAAAAATGCCCTATCAATAATTTTTTCGCACCTGCAAGTTTTGCAATATTTCCGGCCTGTATTGTAGTACAGTGAAACCTTGCAGCAGCCCGCTCTTCCAGGTCTTTTAAATAAGTTGTTTCGTGGTAAACAAGATCTGCCCCTTTAATTTTTTCAGCAATGCTTTCATCGTAAATAGTGTCTGCACAATATGCATACATACGGGCAGCTGTTGCAGGTTCTGTAACATCTTCGTTAGCAACAATGGTCCCTTTTTTTGTGGTGTAATCGCTTCCTTTTTGAAGCTCACCATAAAAGGCTTCCGGTATTTCATACATCTTTACCTTTTCAGGATTTATGCTTCTTGGATTTTTCTTTTCCTTAAATAAAAAGCCAAAACAATCTATGCGGTGGCATACTTTAAAAGCGGAAACGGTTATCTTTTTATCATTGGCAATTTCACCTTCTTTCTCTAAAATATGAAAATAAAGCTGGTAAGGCAAAGTAGTGTTTGCTGCATCGAGGTGTAGTTGTATAATAGGTTGAAGTAATGCAGGCGCATACACATGCAAATCGTTTGTACGCCCAAGTAAACCCATGCTGGTAAGCAAACCTATTAAACCAAAATAGTGATCTCCGTGTAAATGAGAAATGAATATTTTGTTTATTTTACTTCGTTTAATTTTGTATTTGGTAAGTTGGTTTTGGGTGCCCTCGCCACAGTCTATTAAATAATTTTCATCATTAGTCTGTAAAACCTGTGCTGTAGGGTTTCTACCATGGGCAGGTATAGCAGAGTTGTTTCCAAGAATTGTAAGTGCAAGCAAGCTATAAGGTTTAAATATTTTTAATAAAGACGGTTATTCAATATAAATAGCTGCTTCTTGCTTCACTTATCTTCTGCATCAAAATCATTAAGCAATTCTCTTTCTATTTCTTCCATTTGCAAAATATCCCATGCTTCACTTTCAGTAGGGGTTATGTTCATCAAATCAATTAATTCAAGTTTTACAAAAACTTTCTCCACCTCTTTTTGAAGTTCACAAATTACCATCGACTTATTTTTTGCATAAAACTGTTTTTGTATTTGGGAAAACTTTTCAGCAGCCTCTTCATCAATTATTTCTACCATTTTCATGTTGACTACGATATGAGGAATTTTATAACTGGCATTTCCACATATACTTTCAAAATCTTCTGTCATATTAGCAGAAATAAATGACTCTTCAGGTGTTAGAACAGTAAATTTTTCTTTGGTATCTATTTTGAGTTTCATGTACTGCGATTAATAATCTAAGATATAATAATCCGATCTATAAATATGTGTTTGTTTTCTTTCCGTAAATAGTATTATCATATTGTACACATATCAACATTTTTGATTTCTTTAGCACTTAACCGCTTCGTTTTTTCGTTAACATTGTATCAGTAAAAATATAAGAATATGGACAACAACTTTAGCACACAGGTAAAAGAAATAATTTCTTACAGCAGAGAAGAAGCTTTAAGATTGGGAAACGATTTTATAGGGACAGAACATTTAGTATTAGGTTTAATAAGAGACGGGGAAAACACGGCCGTAAAAATTCTTAAAACACTACATGTAGATGTTTATGAATTACGAAAGGAAATTGAGCTTGCTGTCAAGGATAAAACCGGCAAAAATATTGCAAACATTAATTCTTTACCACTTACAAAACAGGCAGAAAAAGTTATTCGCATAACAGTATTGGAAGCAAAGGCTGTAAAAAGTGCCAATGTAGAAAGTGAGCATCTAATGTTATCGATCTTAAAAAATAAAGAAAATATTGCTACACAAATTTTAAATCAATTTGATGTGGACTATGATATTTTTAAAACAGAATTAGGTTTTGTAGCAAGCGATTTACCCCGTGCTGAATTTAATGAGGAAGATGATTTTGATGAAGACAGCAAAAAGTTTGGTGCTCAAAAACCTGCAAAGCCTGGTGCTGCTAATCTGCCAAAAACAAAAACACCCGTACTCGATAATTTTGGAAGAGATATTACACGTCTAGCAGAAAGTGGTTCTCTTGATCCGATCGTTGGTCGTGAAAATGAAATTGAAAGGGTATCGCAAATACTTTCCCGCAGAAAGAAAAACAACCCCATTTTAATTGGTGAGCCGGGTGTGGGTAAAACTGCTATTGTTGAAGGTTTGGCATTGCGAATTGTACAAAGGAAAGTAAGCAGAATTTTATTTGATAAAAGAGTTGTAAGCCTTGACCTTGCAGCATTGGTGGCGGGTACAAAATATCGTGGGCAGTTTGAAGAGCGCATGAAAGCCATTATGAATGAGCTTGAAAAAAACAAGGATGTAATTTTATTCATTGATGAAATTCATACCATTGTAGGTGCAGGTGGAGCAAGCGGAAGTCTTGATGCAAGTAACATCTTTAAACCTGCATTAGCCCGGGGCGAATTGCAATGTATTGGTGCAACAACGCTAGATGAATATCGCCAGCATATTGAAAAAGATGGAGCATTAGATCGTCGGTTTCAAAAGGTTTTGGTTGAACAGCCAAGTGTTGATGAAGCCATCGAAATCTTAACAAATATTAAAAGTAAATATGAAGATTACCACAATGTAACCTACAGCCAGGAAGCAATTGAAGCCTGTGTAAAGTTGAGTGATCGTTACATGACAGACCGTTTATTGCCTGATAAAGCAATTGATGTATTAGACGAAGTAGGGGCTAGAAAACATATAAAAAATATAAACGTTCCGGAAAATATTATAGAGCTGGAGAAAAAAATAGATGACATAAAACTGGAAAAAAACAGAGTCGTTAAAAGCCAGAAATTTGAAGAGGCTGCATCTTTAAGAGATACCGAAAAACGTCTACAGGATGAACTGGAAAAAGCAAAAAACGATTGGGAAGAAGAAAGTAAAAACAAACGCTTCCCTATTGAAGAAGAGGACATCGCTGAAGTAATACACATGATGACTGGCATACCTGTAAAACGTATGGTGCAGGCAGAAACTGATAAACTTCGCCACATGGATGACGATTTAAAAGGAGCTGTTGTTGGACAGGCTGAGGCTATAAGTAAAGTGGTAAAAGCTATACAACGAAACAGGGTAGGATTAAAAGATCCTAAAAAGCCGATAGGTACATTTATATTTTTAGGTCCAACTGGTGTGGGTAAAACAGAACTTGCCCGTACACTTGCCCGGCAGATGTTTGACAGTGAAGATGCACTTATTCGTATAGACATGAGTGAGTACATGGAAAAGTTTACAGTAAGTAGATTAATAGGAGCGCCTCCGGGATATGTAGGTTATGAAGAAGGCGGTCAATTGACAGAACGTGTGCGCCGCAAGCCTTACAGCGTTATTTTGCTGGATGAAATAGAAAAAGCCCATCCGGATATTTATAACATTTTACTACAGGTTTTGGATGATGGTATGCTTACAGATGGATTGGGTAGAAAAGTCGATTTTAAAAATACCATGATCATTATGACTTCTAATATTGGTGCACGCCAATTAAAAGATTTTGGTGAAGGCGTTGGTTTTGCTACGGCTAACAGAATGGAAAATACTGATGAAAACAATAAAGCGGTAATTGAAAAAGCGTTGAAGCGTACTTTTAGCCCGGAATTTTTAAATAGGATTGATGATGTAGTGATATTTAATTCTCTGAGCAAAGCTGATATTTTTGAGATAATAGATATTTTGATGAAGGGTGTAATGAAGCGTTTAAACAACCTTGGTTTTAGTATGGAACTTACGCCCGAAGCAAAAGCTTTTGTGGCTGATAAAGGCTACGACAGCCAGTTTGGTGCACGACCATTGCACAGGGCTATTCAAAAATATTTAGAAGATCCTCTAGCGGAAGAAATATTAAATATGAATATAAAAACAGGCGACGTGTTAATAGCAGAGTTGGATGTGGAAAATCAAAAAGTAATATTTAAGAAGAAGGACAAAGAAGAGCCAAGAAAAAAAGAGAAGAAGAGCGAAGCTTAATTATTATAGAAATCGATTTATAACCCTGTTCAATTTTTGAACAGGGTTTTTTAGTTCAATGATTTTAATCTTTTCAAATTCTTTTTGCAGAACATTAAAATTCCTTCAACTTTGCAACATGGCAAAAAAGATAATCATAACAATAGACGGGTGGTCATCCTGCGGAAAAAGTACCGTTGCCAAACAGCTTGCAAAAGAACTTGGTTATACCTACATTGATAGCGGGGCCATGTACAGAGCCATAACCCTTTATTTTTTAAGAAACCATATTGACTGGACCGATGATATGGAGGTAAAGAACGCCCTAAATGAAATTCATCTGCATTTTGAGTCTAATATAAAATCAGGAGAATCAGAAATATTTTTGAATGATGAAAATGTGGAGTATTTGATAAGAGATCTTATTATAGCGGATAAGGTAAGTGATATTGCTGCCATTGCTTCAGTACGCACTTTTGCTGTTGCCCAGCAACAAAAAATGGGTTCAAACAAAGCCATCGTTATGGATGGAAGAGATATCGGAACAACCGTTTTTCCCGATGCTGAATTAAAGATTTTTATGACTGCAGATATTGCTACAAGAGTTGAGCGTCGGTTTAAAGAAATGTTTGAGAAAAATCCAAATATTGTGCTTGAAGATGTAAAGCATAATTTGGAAATGAGGGATTATATAGATTCGCATAGAGAAGTAAGCCCATTAAAAAAAGCAGAAGATGCTATTGTGCTTGATAATACCAACCTGGATATGGAACAACAGTTAAAAATTGCTATAAATCTTGTAAAACAACCTATTGTTTAATTTGCCAAAAGCATTTCACTTTTTAATTCTTCAAGTCTCTGACTGCAGTTTTTCATAGCTGCAATTTTTTCTATTACCGCTTCTACCATTGCATCCGGGCAACTTGCGCCACTGCTTATTAATATTTTTACAGGTTTGTTTAAAGGCAAAAAGTCGGTTGCAGATTTTTCTTCTTGGTTATGAAGGTCATAATGAAAAATAGTATTATCTGCTGTTATCTTATCAGCTCCGTTTATAAAATAAGTTGTCAGTTTTTCTTCGCACAGTTCAACAAGGTGTGATGTGTTGCTGCTGTTGTAACCACCAACCACAATGGCAAAATCTGCACCCTGTTCCAGCAGGCCATAAATGGAGGACTGGTTATCGTTTGTAGCGTAACAAAGGGTATCTCTTGTATCAGCAAATCTTTCAGCAACATTTGCTTCTGTAAGATTGTATTTTGCAATCATTACATTTTTTAAAAAATCGGCAATAGCTTGTGTATCGCTTGCAAGCATTGTAGTTTGATTGATAACACCAATACGCTGCAAATCTTTTTCAGGGTTAAATCCATCTGAAAAACGACCTGCAAATTCTTCTTTAAACAGTTCTAGATTTTTTTCACCAGTTATGTATTTACTAAGCTTAATTGCTTCTGCCATATCATTAACAATTACTGTCGGCGTTACTTTAGCTGCGTGTGAAAATGTTGCACGGGTTTCTTCGTGTGTAGGTTTGCCATGTACAACTACCGCATAATTTTTTTTAGCAATCTGGTCTCCACGGTTCCATACTTTTTCAACAAAAGGGCAGGTTGTATTGTATTTTTTTGTTGAAATACCTATTGCATTTATTTTTTCTTCAATTGATAAAGTAGTTCCAAATGCAGGAATAATTACAACATCGTCTGCAGTTAATTCTTCAAATGGTATAAGCATGTTGCCTTTAGTATCCTGCAAAAATACTACACCTCTTTGCTGCAAATCAGCATTTACCTGTGGGTTGTGTATCATTTCACTCAACAAAAAAATGCGCTTGCCGGGGTTTTCATCTATTGTTTTAAATGCAATTTCAATAGCATTTTCTACTCCATAACAAAAACCAAAATGCCGGGCTAAATAAATCTGCACATCTCCCAAATCCAACACTGTAGGTGTAAAATCTTTTTTCATTTTATCCTGCTCTCTTCTTGTGTTTTTTATTACACTAATAAGAGGGCTTCGATATGTAAAAGGAATAGTAAATTGTTTCATAAAAAATATTGATTACAAAGGTACGTTTTATGATAAATTGAATTTACATTACCTCTTTTTGCAAATGGTAAAAATTGAATGTAAAATTTTATGGCAGCAAGTTTATTTACACAACCCGCATTTTTAAGAAACAGTAATTTATACGAAGTAAATGTGAGGCAATACACAAATGAAGGAACTTTTAAAGCATTTGAAAAACATTTGCCTAGGCTGAAAGATATGGGTGTTGAAATATTGTGGATGATGCCAATTCATCCGATTGGTTTAGTCAAGAGAAAAGGTGTACTCGGAAGTTATTATTCCATTCAAAATCACAAAGGAATTAATCCTGAATTTGGTACAGAAGATGACTTCAGAGATTTGGTGATAAAAGTTCATTCGCTTGGAATGAAAATAATAATCGATTGGGTTGCCAACCATACATCATGGGATAATATTTGGACAAAAACCAATCCTGAATTTTATGTAAAAGATTCTGATAGTAATTTTATAACTGCTTATGATTGGGATGATGTTTTGCAGATAGATCATTCCTGCGAAGCAGAACAAACGGCTATGATTGATGCCATGCAGTATTGGATTAAAGAATTTAATATTGATGGGTTTAGGGCTGACCTTGCTCACCTCACACCACTTCCATTTTGGTTAAAAGCCAGGATGCATTTAGCCCCTTTAAAAAAAGACCTGATATGGCTTGCAGAAACAGAAGACATAAATTACCATCAGGCATTTGATATTTCGTATACATGGAAATGGATGCACATTACGGAACAATTTGTAAAAGGAGAAAAGACTCTGGCTGATTGCGTAAAAGTATTATCAGATTATAACAATGATTTTAATGAAAAAGATTTGCGTTTATTTTTTACCAGCAACCATGATGAAAATTCATGGAACGGTTCTGAGTATGATAAGTATGGTTTATTTGCAAAAGCATTGGCAGTTTTTTCAACGATTTATGCGTCTGTACCTCTTATATATAGCGGGCAAGAGTTACCCAATTATAAAAGACTCCACTTTTTTGAAAAAGATCTAGTAGAATGGACAGGTGATATAAAACTGCATCAATTTTATAAATGTCTATTGGCATTGCGAAAAAGAAATCATGTATTCATAAACTTAAAACCTGCAAATATTTTTATTGATGAATTACTGATTGCACGGAATATATTTTCCTTAGTTATACATAGTGGTGAGGATGTGGTTGTATGTATTATCAATTTCAACAACATTGCGGCTGCGGAAAATATTACTTTTAAAGCTATGCCGGGGCATTATAGAAATATTTTTTCAGGGCAGGAAATTACCCTTAACAACAGTTTCTTTTTTGAAGAAGAAGCAGGAGGTTATTGTATTTTAGAAAGTATAATGGCTTAAACTGATTGTAAGCAAAAATCCCCTGTTGAATGATCATCAGGGGATTTTTTATGTGTGTTTTGTGTTTATTCATTATCCAATGAAAAAGGATATTCATACAAGCCATCATATCCCGGATAAAAACCACTGACAGTAATATCTTTTTCTTTACTTATTGCACTTTTTAATTCATCAACACTGCTGATAGATTTATTATTTATTTTTAAAATGATAAAGCCATCTTTCATCCTACTTTGCTTTTCAATAGCACCTTCAGTTTTAATTTTCTTTACAATTACACCACCGGGTACACCATATTCTTTTGCCTTTTTCGAATCAAGTGTTACAAGATCTGCACCTAATTTTTCCGTAGCAATTTCACTTTTAACTACATCGTAATTACCTGCCTTATTTTTCAAGGTAACATTGGTAGTTATTTCCTTGTTATCTCTCAAATAAGTAATAGTAATTTTATCACCTGGAGTATAACGGCTAACCTGCTCCTGCATTTCTGCACCACTGTTCACCATACTTCCATTTACTTTTGTAATCATATCTCCTTTGCGAACACCTGCACCATATGCACCACCGTCTTTAGGCACTTCAGTTACATAAATACCGTAAGCAT
Source organism: Ferruginibacter sp. (assembly GCA_043736415.1). Classification (GTDB taxonomy): domain Bacteria; phylum Bacteroidota; class Bacteroidia; order Chitinophagales; family Chitinophagaceae; genus Ferruginibacter. Next base: position 43,251 of record JAYTCO010000393.1, read on the forward strand.
CGAGTGGAATACCCTGTTGTTTTTTTACTTCCTCACTAAGATCACTTGGAGATGTGTAAGCAATACCAATATATGCACGTTGAACTGTACCGAACTTAATAATATCATCTACTACTTTTTTTACAATATTTACTGGTATTGCATAAGAGTAACCTGAGTAATATCCTGTTGGAGAAGCAATGGCTGAATTAATACCGACGATTTTGCCTTCAGTATTAACCAACGCACCACCACTATTTCCCATATTTACAGCCGCATCTGTCTGTATAAAAGATTCTATGCCTGCTGCTCCTGCTTTATCTTTATTTAAACCAAGGCTTCTGGCTTTTGCACTTACGATACCTGCAGTTACAGTTGCCTCAAGGTTTAAAGGATAACCAATTGCTAAAACCCACTGACCAATTTTTACATCATCTGAATTGCCATAAATTAAATAAGGTAAACCTGCAGCTTCTACTTTAATAACTGCCAAATCGTAAGCGGGGTCTGTACCCACAACTTTTGCTTTGTATGTTTTTTTATTTGCTAAAGTAACTGTAATCTCATCTGCTGATGCAACCACATGATTATTGGTAACAATAAATCCGTCTTCACTTATTAAAACACCTGAGCCTGATGCACGCTGCTCTGGTATTAGATTATTCCTTTTCCCGAAAAATTGCTCCATCATATCATCGTCTCCAAATAAATCGCTGAACGGATTTTGCTGCCTTTGAGCTTTTGGTAAACTGTTGGAAATTTGTTTAGCGTTTGTCCTTGTTTTTATGTGCACAACTGCAGGTGTTGCTGCCTGTGCAGGAACTGTAAAGTCAATGGCGCCTGGAGGTACATTGCTACCATCAAAGAGTCCGGTTTGTTTTGCATAATTAGCAGGCACTACACCTGCAATTTGACCACCAAATGTGTCAGAATTCTTTACATATTTACTGTAACCCCAAACTACGGCTAAGGTAGTGATGGCACTAAAGAAAACAGTAAATGCGATTTGTTTAAATTTCATTTTATATCAGTTTATTTTTTGTTGTTTTATAATCAATACCAAAAAATGTGCCTTCGGTAAACAAAGTAACGATACACTGACAAAATGCTATTGACCTATCAGACCTTTTAACAATAAATTATTAGGACTCCGAGCATCAAAGCGTTAATAAAAACTGCATCGTATCTTCTCCATCTGCATAGGTAAATAAATCAGGGTTTTGTGCCTGCCCAAAATGTATAAAATTATTGCCTACAAGGCATTGAATATCTTCCTGATTGTTCAAACTTTCCATTAGTTTTTTTATATCTCCGTAATACTCATAATAAAGCTGGCTAATAGGCGAAAACATGTTTTTGTTTTCTGTAAGAATGGTAGCTTCATTGGTCATGTAATAAATATTATTCAACAGAATTATGGAGAGATTATAATCATAATTATTTCTGTACTTATGGTGATCGCCAAAGTACTTAAAATCTGAAAAAGATTTTAATAAACGTTCAAAATTATATTCTTCGGGGACATACAATTTTGTAACGTTTCTACAACCCAGGCCAAAGTATAAATGAATATCTTCTGCAAGTAATTTAAATTCTTCATCAGTTTCGTTGCCGGTAAGTATTGCTGCAGAAGTTCTGTTTTTTCTTATGATGTTTGGGTATTTGCCAAAGTATTCTGAAAAAGATTTTGCAGCACTGTTGCCACCGGTTGCTATGTATGCATCGCATCCTTTCAGCATATCTGCAAATGAAATATAATTTTGTATTTCGTTTTCCTGCGTGTATAAATATTTTACCAAATGCTTTAATAAAATATCATCTTTTGATGACAATTTTACAGTCTGGTAATGCCCACTTATAAAAACCGTAAGCATGTCATGAAAACCAACCATTGGTATATTTCCTGCCATCACAATTCCTATATTTTTTGGTTTAATATTATCATCAACATGATAATGTGCAACCCATTTTTGCAATGCTTCTTCCGTAAGAAAATTATTTGCAATCTGTAAGGCTGCATGCTGAGAAAATTCCGGTGTAAACCAGCCATTTTTATAAAAAGCCTGTTGTTTCACTTCCTGCCACTCTTCGGTATTAGCCTTTAAATATTCTCCCGCTTTAACCATTAAATTAATTCTTTCTTGTACGTTCATAAGGTTATTATTAAATTGCATCAAATTTACAACGATGGCAATCAAAATAACTGACGAATGTATTAATTGCGGGGCATGTGAACCCGAATGCCCCAACAATGCTATTTACGAAGGTGGCGTTGAATGGGCAATTGCTGATGGTACAACTATTAAAGGTTCTTTTACATTAATGGATGGATCGCAGCTGAATGCTGATCAGCGAAACGCTCCGGTTGCTGCTGACATTTATTATATAGTTCCAAATAAATGTACTGAATGCCAGGGTTTTCACGAAGAGCCGCAATGTGCTGCTGTATGTCCGGTAGACTGTTGTGTGCCTGATGAGGATTACAGAGAAACTGTTGAGCAGCTAATGGACAAGAAAAATCATCTCCATATTTAATTCAACTTATTTGAGAGCGAAAGTATTTAAATGCTTTCGCTTTTTTGTATTTATACATTTTTAGATTTTACTAACTTGCTTTTATGGCTAAAATTATCTCTTTGATTGTTTGTACCATGATTGTATTTTTATACAGCTCATGTGATTCTTCTAAAAAAAATGATAATGAAACCTCTCTTTTAAAAAATGCAGCGCTGCTAAAAGCGGATAATGATTTTGCGGCGTTAAGTGCAGCAAAAGGTTTGCGACAAGCTTATTTGGAAAACATTGACAGCAACGGCGTTTTGCTTAGGCCAAACGCTTTGCCAATAGCAGGCGCAGATGCGGTAGATTATATCATAGGTTTAAAAGATACAGGTTACAGCATGCAATGGAAACCATCAAATGCAATCGTGGCGACTTCGGGAGATTTGGGATATACCTATGGCGTTTACGAAATAAAATCTTCTGTTGTTGATACCACCCTCTATGGCACTTATGTCAGCATCTGGAAAAAACAGAACGATGGCAAATGGAAATTTATTTTGCAAAGCAATAATGAAGGAATAGGTAACGGAGAATAAATTTTATTTTAAATTCTTTTTAATATTTTAAAATACAAGTTTAAAAACATGAAAAAAATTGCATTGGTAACAGGTGGTTACTCTGGCGAAGCAGTAATTTCTTACAAAAGTGCTGCAACCATACAAAATAATATTGATGCAACTAAATGGGATTGTTACCTGATTGATATACACCCTGACGGATGGTTTTATAAAACAAAAACAGGAGATAAAATACCTGTAGATAAAAATGATTTTTCTATAAATGTAGAAGGCGTTCACATAAAATTTGATGCCGTTTTGGTTGGCCTTCATGGATCACCGGGTGAAGATGGAAAACTGCAGGGCTATTTTGATTGCCTCGGTATTCCTTATACATCCTGCGATGCTGCAACATCTGCACTTACTTTTAATAAAAGATATACCGTTGCGGTTGCCGCATTTGCAGGCATTCATGTAGCAAAGTCACTGCACCTGTTTAAAAATGAAAGTATAGCAGCACAGGATATATTACAACAACTTAAACTTCCTTTTTTTGTAAAACCCAATAATGGCGGTAGCAGTATTGGTATGAGCAAAGTAAATAATGCTGAAGAATTACAACCTGCTTTGCAAAAGGCTTTTAAAGAAGATGAGCAGATATTGGTTGAGGAATTCATTAAGGGTAGAGAATTTACCATCGGTGTTTATAAAACTAAGGGAATCATAATTTGTCTGCCAATGACGGAGATTATTTCTAAAAATGATTTCTTTGATTTTGAAGCGAAATATGAAGGAAAAAGTGAAGAAGTAACTCCTGCCAAGGCAACAGAAAGAATTACACAACAAATAAAAGAAACGGCAGAAAAAATATACAAGGTTTTTAATTGTAAAGGAATTGTGCGAATAGATTTTATTTATGATGAAATAAAAAAACTGCCTTTCATGCTTGAAATTAATACTGTGCCCGGGCAAAGTTCAGCCAGTATTGTACCGCAGCAGGTTGTTGTTATGGGCAGTACTTTAAAAGAATTTTATAGTTTATTATTGGATGAATGTTTTGTGTGATGGTTATATTGCACTTTCTTGAAACCTAAAACAACTACAAGTGTTTAAATTTATTACGGACAGACCTTTTTGGGTTAACCTGTTAGCAGTTATATTGCTGGCGGCGTTTTTTATATGGGGTTTTCTACAATTATTAGGAGTTATAACAAAGCATGGAAGCTATTTAACCGTGCCCTCAGTTACAGCTAAAACTACAGCTGAGGCGGTTAAAATTTTAGAGAGTAAAGGATTTGAAGTGGTAATACAGGATTCTGTATATACCGATACGGCAAAAATGGGGATCGTTTTAAAACAATTTCCCGAACCAAACAGTACCGTGAAAGTAAACCGTGTAGTATTACTAACCATTAACAGAAGTACACTTCCTTTGATAGATATGCCTTCACTTCAGGGAAAATCTCTTGGTTATGCCCTTGAGATTTTACGTAGAAGTCATTTAGTAGTTGGTGACACAACCTATAAACCGGATTTTATGATGGGCTCTGTTTTAGAACAGCGCTATAATGGTAATATTATTGCATCAGGTGGTAAAATCCCCTGGGGCAGTAAGGTAGATATGGTTATTGGGGGAGGTCTTTCAAACGACCAGGTTCCGGTGCCTTCTTTGTTAGGATTGACTTACGGCGAAGCAAAAATGGTGTTGGAACAGAACGGAATTATGCTTGCTTCCACAGTTGTAGATCCCGGAATTTCTGATACCGCAAATGCATTTGTATACAAACAAAACCCACCAAAATTTACAGAAGATAAACGCCCGGTCTACATTCGCTCGGGGCAGGTAATGGATGTGTGGGTTTCAAAAGAAATGAAATTCTTAACTGATTCAACCACTAATAATCAAGAGCCATGACGAATATTTCTGTAGCTAAATTAAAAGAAAGAATGGCGGGTAATGAGCCATTGAATATGTTAGATGTGCGGGAGCCTGACGAAAGGGTTGAGTTTAATATTGGCGGTGTTTTTATTCCGTTAGGTCAGGTAATGGCCATGCAAACAGATGAAATTGAAAATTTAAAAAACGAAGAAATAATCTGTTATTGCCGCAGTGGCAAACGCAGCATGCAGGCAGCTATGATGTTAGAAACATTTGGATTTACTAACGTTGTAAATCTTGATGGAGGAATGAATGCCTGGCAAAATATTTAGGTATTAAAATTCAAAAAAAGGCAATCACCTCATCAGTGATTGCCTTTTTATTAGTGTTTAATTATTTCTTTTTGCCAATATTCGGTGTGATGTTTACTCCTATTACAAAATTTGCAGTAGCCATAGGATAATAAAAATTTTCAGTAATTAATTTATTTCCATAAACATAACTGAAAGTGTAACCGTTCGGTTCATACTTTCTGGAAAAAATGTTTATTGCCTGTGCAAAAAAAGCTACTTCGCTGTTGTATTTTCCTTTGATCGTGTAAGTAGCTTTTACATCTTGCGTGTAATAATCTTTTAAGCGACGGTTTTTGTTGGATGTATTGTCAAGATACTGATCACCAACATACTTTCCTGTAAGTGTTAAAAGCAGATTTTTTGCAGGAATTATATTTAAAGAAAGTGAACTTATAATGTTAGGAGAAAAAGAAATATCTGCTGTTTTGTAAAACTTCGATCCTTGTCCGCCATTATCATAATCATCAAAATATTCTGTAAAGTCTTTAACCTTATTTTTACTTAAGGTTAGGTTGCCATTAACAGAGAAAACTTTATTGAGAACTGCACTGCCAAATAATTCTACCCCTGCACGGAAACTTTTAGGAATATTGGTTCTTGTATAAGCACCTACATCATTTATTTTACCGGTAAGTACCAGCTGGTCTGTATAATACATGTAATAAAAGTTTGCACCCAGTTTTAAATTTGTGCTGTTTGTTTCAACACCGGTTTCAAAATCATTTAATTTTTCTGGTTTTGGTAGTGCTGTAACTGCAGCCTCAAAATCATCTCTGTTCGGTTCTTTTACTGCACGGCCGTAAGAGGCATATATTTTATAATTATTTTTTGAAAAAGTTACACCTGCCTTGGGGTTAAAGAAAAAATAATTCTTTTTTATTTGAAGATCAGGGTTGTCTTTAAAACCATTTATTGTGTAATTGATATTTCTCACCTGCAAATCTGCAAATGTTTGAAAGTTTTCAGTAATGTTTTGTGTCCATTTAGCATAGGTTGAAAAATCATATTTATGTGCAGGGTTGTTGTACCATCTGTAATTTTTAGGTACAGCATTTTGCTCTTGTGCCCATATTATTTCACCATAATGGTCGCCTTCATAACGGTTGTAACCACCTCCTAATATTACCTGCGTTTTATTTTTATCATATTGCAACGAAAATATAGAGCCATAAAAATTATTATCAAGCCAAAGGCGTCTGATTAAGTCTGTTTTTTTTATAGGGCCATAATTTGGCAAATTATAGTCTGATAAATTTGCATCTGCCTTATATTGTTCATAGTATCCTTTACCTTTTGTAAAAAATATTGCAATGTTGGATTTTAGGTATTTATTAAACTGATGGTTATAAAACAGCTGGTAATGTGTTTGTCTGTAATCGTCTACCTCGTTTTGGTATGGCGCACCGGGTTTGTCTGTGCCTGCACTGTTGTATCTTCTGTTGGTATCAAGGGCAGTTTGGTTCACACCAAAATAAGCCTGATAGGTTCTTTCTTTTCCGGTAAAAACATTTAAACGTAAAGAACTTTTGTCAGTTAAATAAGCTGTACTTAAATAGTAAGATTGTAACCTTGCACTCGCTCTTTCAAGGTAACCCTGCGATCTGATATTGCTAATTCTTGCATCTACTGTAAAATGTTTTCCCAGTATGCCACTATTAAATAACAAAGTGTTTTTAAAACTTTCGTATGAACCTGCGGTGCTGTTTAGTTCAAGGTGTCTTTCTTTGTTTAATTCATTTGTGCTTACGTTTATACTACCTCCAAAAGAACCTGCACCATTAGCTGAAGTTCCAACACCTCTTTGTACCTGAATACTTCCTGCTGATGAAGCAATATCTGGAATATCAACAAAATAGGTACCTAAACTTTCTGCATCGTTGTAAGGAATACCATTAAGTGTTACATTAATTCTCGTAGCATCTGTACCACGAATGCGAATGCCCGTATAGCCAATGCCTGTCCCTGCATCAGAATTTACAACCACGGAAGGTGTATTATTTAAAATAAAAGGAAGGTCCTGCCCAATGTTTAATTTCTTAATTTCTTCCTTGCTTAGATTGGTTTTGGCAAAAGGATTTTTTTCCTGTGCTTTAACGGAGCTTACTTCTACCGGTTGTAAAAAACTGGTGTCGTTAAAGTTTTTTTTCGTTTGTGCAGATAAATTTTTAAGAATGCACAGCATGCTTAGGCAAAGTAATAAACGTTTCATAAAATAAATTTGTGCTGAACATCCCGGGGCAAAAAAAATGCCGGTACTGTTATAAATTTTTACTCCCTTCGCAGGCATTATCCTGAGCAGGTTAATCGGGTATCATCTCAGCCTCAAAAATTTTGAAGCACCCCGGAAATTCAGTCGTTAATAATAAGATCGAACAACAAAGTTATAATAGAAAAAAATATAAAAATCATTTTTGTAACAATATTATCCTGATAAACGTATTTCTACAAAGAAATATTTACCACTTAATAAAGTTAAATGAACAAAATATTTATAAAACCCCTTCAAATAATTTTTCTTTTTTTTGTTGGATTAAATGCCCATGCACAGAAACAGTTGGTTGTAGATCCTGATGCGGTTGCAAGAGAATTACTTGGAAGTTTTAGCAGTATAAAAGTTTCATCAGGTATTCATGTTTTTCTAAGTCAGGCTGAAGCGGAAGTGCTTGCAATAAGCGCATCTCAAGAAAAATATAGCCAGGGAATTAAAACGGAAATTAGCAATGGGGAGTTACATATTTTTTATATGGGGGATAAAATTCGCTTTGGAAATAATTTTAAAATGAATGTATATGTAGGGTATAAAAATTTGGAGCAGTTGCATGCTTCCGGTGCTTCTAACATTATTATTGCAGGACTTATGGAACTTCCACTTCTTAATGTAAAATTAACAGGTGCAAGTCAATTAAAGGGGCAGTTAAAAATTAGTGATTTAAATATAAAATTGAGTGGTGCAAGCGAGGCTAAAATTTTAGGGTCAGTTAAAAATATAAATATCGAAAGCAGCGGGGCCAGCGATGTAAAAGCATTTGGGCTAAGTGCCGAAAACTGTAATGTAAAAGCATCCGGCGCAAGTGATGTAAAAATAACAGTTACAAAATATATTGCTGCAAGCGCTAGTGGTGCGAGCAATATTTTTTATAAAGGTTCTGCCGAACTAACATTAAAACAGAGTAGTGGTGCAAGTAGTGTTTCAAGTGTTGAGTAATAAATTATCTTGGATAAGCCCACAATAAAAAAGCTGCAAATTTTTTTGCATTTATATTTTCATTTTTATCATTTGTAACCAAAGTACATTCTGTAATACTTTTTGTTGCATCCATAATTTTTTTAAATTGGCTGGATGTGGTATCTGTTGTTCTTGGCGACATCCAGATTTTTAAGTCAGGTCTTTTTCTCAGTTTGTCTATAGTTGAAATTACCACGCTGTCATTGTATAAAGATGAAAGCTGAAAATCAGTTCGAAACATTCCCAGCATTCCTATTTTCTCATCGTTGTTCCATGCAACATCAAATGCGCTTAAAGCTGATGGACCAAAGCCACAAATGCCTACAGCTTTAAATTTTCTGACAGTTGCTTTCTTTTTTATAAAAGGATACAATTCATTAATGACAAAGTCATTAAACTTTTTGTATTGTTTGGCTTCGGCCCCATCAATTTCCTGCAATCCATAGTCTTTTTCAAGTCCGCTAAATCCAACAAGCAGCAAAGGTTGAATAAGTTTCTTTTTATAAAGGCTGTCTATAATTTCCTTTGCCTGTGTTTCTTCAACCCATTTACTGTCATTAAATAATAGCAGGTTCATTTCTTCTTTTTTATCAGGCATAGTCGTAGTTATAATGGTAAGTTCTACTTGCCGCTGTAAATGCCTGCTGTAAAGTTCATCTTTTTGTTGCTTGATGGTTGATTTGCATGCGCAGATGCAAAAAACTGAAGTAAAAAAAATCACCAATTGTAAAGGCTTCATTTTTGTTGTTTAGCATTGTGAATGTAAATATCTTTTGCTGTTATTAAAAAAGATTATTAAACCTCTTTTATTGTAAAAATGCATTTTCCTTTTATTTAATTAGGACAGTGAAGCCCAACTCCCTATCTTTGTGGGGCGAAGTAGAGCAGCGGTAGCTCGTCGGGCTCATAACCCGAAGGTCACTGGTTCGATCCCGGTCTTCGCAACTAAAAATGACTTGACCAGTGTTAAGTCATTTTTTTTTACTTGATATAAAATATTAAGTAATCGATTACCTCCTCCATCTCATTTGCTTGTTTGTGGTGATCTATTAATTAAAACCACAAAATAATGAAAGCAGGTTTCGTAAATATTTTTGGCAAACCTAATGCAGGTAAAAGCACTTTGCTTAATGCATTTATGGGCGAGAAAATGGCCATTGTTTCACATAAAGTTCAAACCACCAGACATCGTATAAAAGCAATTTTATCTGCAGATGATTACCAGATTATTTTTTCTGATACACCCGGTATCATCGATCCTAAATATAAACTGCACGAAAAAATGATGCAGGCTGTAAAGGGGAGTTTGGAAGATGCAGATGTAGCTTTGCTAATTGCAGATGCCGGAGAAGATCCTGCTGAGAGCCACGATATTTTTCAGAAACTAAAATTAAAAGCGCCGGTAATTGTTGTTCTAAATAAAACCGATTCAGTAAGAGATGCAGCAAAACTCGAAAGTGTAAAAACCTTTTTTGCAGAACAGCCATATTGTAAAGAAGTGGTTTTAATATCTGCTCTTAAAAAAAACGGAATAGATATTTTACTGCAAAGGGTACTTTCATATTTACCTGAAGGGCATCCGTTTTATGAAGGAGATGATTTAAGTGATATGCCTGTGAAATTTTTTGTAGGCGAACTTATAAGAGAGAAAATATTTGAAATGTACCACGAAGAGTTGCCTTATCATACGGCTGTAGTGGTGCAAGAATATAAAGAGAAAACAACTCTCACAAAAATAAGAGCAGAAATTATTGTACAGCGGGAAACCCAGAAAGGAATAATCCTTGGAGAAGGCGGCAGCATGATAAAAAAATTAGGAACCGCTGCAAGGCAGGATATTGAAGCTTTTATAGATAACAAGGTTTTTCTTGAACTGTACGTAAAGGTTCGTCCAAAGTGGAGAGACAATGAGTTGTATTTAAAGGAATATGGGTATTAGGAAAACTACGAATTACGAATTTTGGATGACGAGTTTCAATCACTTCAATCGTAATTTTAATAAGATGATAATAAATAATAAATAAGTTTTTTTCTATTGAATATCGATTCGTAATTCGTAATTCAAAAAATCGTAATTAAAATGAGTTTCACAGTAGCAATAACAGGTCGTCCAAATGTGGGCAAGAGCACATTTTTTAACCGTATGCTGGAGCAGCGTAAAGCCATTGTAGATGATGTGAGCGGCGTAACTCGAGATCGTCAGTATGGCGTAGCAGAATGGACAGGTCGCACTTTTAACGTAATTGACACCGGCGGTTTTGTAGTTGGTAGTGATGATGTTTTTGAAAGAGAAATACGTAAGCAGGTTCATATAGCTATTGACGAAGCCAATGTAATAATTTTTATGGTTGATGCTGCGACGGGCATTACCAACTTAGATGAAAGCATGGCAGATCTTTTACGAAGAAGCACAAAGCCTGTTTTTTTGGTGGTAAATAAAGTTGACAATCAAACAAGAATGATGGAGGCCAGTGAATTTTACAGCCTGGGGTTTGAACATATATTTTTCCTTTCTTCAATCAGCGGTAGTGGTACAGGCGAACTATTAGATGCAATTGTAGCATTAATGCCTGACGAAAGCGACAGTGTTACAGACGAAGAAGAAATTCCAAAATTTGCCATTATTGGTCAGCCCAATGTAGGAAAATCAAGTTTATTAAATGCATTGATAGGGCAGGAGCGTACTATTGTGAGTGATATTGCGGGAACAACAAGAGATACTATTCATACGCATTACAACATGTTCAACAAAGAATTTGTGTTGATAGATACGGCCGGTATTCGCCGTAAAAATAAAGTAAACGAAGACATTGAATTTTACTCCGTTATAAGAGCCATTAAGGCAATGGACGAAGCCAATGTATGCATGATAATGATTGACGCAGAGAAGGGAATAACTGCACAGGATTTATCCATATTTGCTATGGCGGTAAAAAAAGGGAAAGGCATTGTTATGTTGGTAAACAAATGGGATCTTGTAGAAAAAGAAACCAACACTGCCAGAGATTACGAAAAAGAATTAAAACAAAGATTAGCACCATTCTCTGATGTTCCGATATTGTTTATTTCTGTTACAGAAAAGCAACGCTTGCTAAAAAGCATAGAAGCAGCTTTAATGGTTTTTGAAAACCGTCAACGTAAAGTAGCAACCAGTAAATTGAACGAAGTAATGTTGAAAGCCATTGAACAATTTCACCCGCCGGTTGTTCGTGGCAATGCAGTTAAAATTAAATACGTAACCCAATTACCAACTTACGCCCCAACATTTGCTTTCTTCTGTAATTATCCTGATGAGGTAAAACTGCCGTATCAAAATTATCTTGAAAACAAACTGCGGGAGAATTTTGATTTTGCAGGTGTGCCGGTAAGATTGTTTTTTAGGAAAAAATAAGCTAAAAAATATCTGTAGAAATCAGTTTTATCTTTAGTGAAATCTAATTGATTTAATTGTTTAGCATTATTATTGCTTAACAATCGAAAACACTAAAAAATACAACATGAAAAAACTATTCTTTGTTGCAGCAATAGCAACAATTTTTACAGCCTGCAACGATCAAAATACAACATCCACTACAACAGTAACTTCCGATTCATCTTCAGTGGTAAATGCTAAAACATCAACAGAAGGAGATATGAAGATGAAAGATGGTAAAATGATGATTGTAAAAGGGGGTGTGCCTGTTGTTATGACGCAATCTGTAACATTAAACAATGGTACTATTGTTATGACAAACGGAGAAGTGAGAATGAAAGACGGAACTACGATGATGCTGACTGAAGGCGCAACAGTACACGGAAATGGCAGTATGATAGATAAAGAAGGAAATGTTTTTCAAACGATTGGCCGTGCAGGCGATAAAATACAGCAGGGTGCAGATCAGTTAAAGCAAGGTGCAGTAGATTTAAAAGAAGGTGCAGCAAAATTGCTTGACCGTGCCGGAAATAAAATGAAAGAAGGCGCTGATAACATGAAGAAAAAACCTTAACGGATTATAAAATAATCTTTTGATAGCTGTTCCATCTTTGGGGCAGCTTTTTTTATAAAAAAAGACATTTAACTACTTTTTATTTTGGACTCTAGAATTATTTGATGAGAAAATTAAATAAACAATCTCGTTTACAAAGTTTGAACACGTTAAAAAAAGCTCACTGAATTTCAGTTAGCCAAATAAATTTGTAATCAATTTTCTTATCCTATAGCTTCCACAATTTCATCCATACTAATAGCACTGTGGCTTTCATCATACACACATTTACCGTCTTTAATAATTAATACCTGAGGCGATGCATGTTCTACCTCAAACTCCTCTGCAATTTTTGAAGATATGTTTCGGTGTGCAATAAGGTCAAGATAATTAAAATCTATTCCTTGTGGTGCTTCCGCTCTTTCCAAACGGCTTTTTGCCATGCTGCTGATGGAGCATTTTGTGCTGTGTTTAAAAATCACCTGCGGCTTTTCAGCTGAACGTTTTTTTATTTCCTCCAGGCCTTCTTCGTTTGTAAATTCTTTCCAGTTCATGTGTATATTTTAATGTATGATTCCCTGATTATTTGGGCAACCTATTTTACGACTGCTTCCGCAACCTGTAAACAAAATTACTAAAGTAAACAGTGCAACAAATGCAAAGATTATTTTTTTCATACCTAACAATTTATAAAAGTCAAATTTAATTTATTCTGTTAAACGAAATTAATCATCATTTATTATTAGCATATGCTTAAGTTTTATTCAAAGATGTATATTGCAGTTATTAATACTTCTTACAATAATCCTCAGTTATGCTTGAACTTACAAGACCAATTGCCTTCATAGATCTTGAAACTACCGGAGTAAACCTAACCAACGACAGAATTGTTGAATTAGCTATTGTAAAAATAATGGCAGATGGTACCCGGATAGCAAAACGCAGATTGATAAATCCGCAAATGCCCATACCACAGGTAACCAGCGATATACATGGTATTACGGATGAAATGGTGAAAGATGCGCCCACTTTTAAACAGATGTCAAATGAAATTAGGCAGTTTCTTGAAAATTGCGATCTTGGTGGCTACAACAGCAACAGATTTGATATCCCGATGTTAATGGAAGAATTTTTAAGAGCAGGGGTGGAGGTAGATTTAAGCGATCGCCGCATGATAGATGTTCAGCATATTTTTTACACCATGCAGCCACGTACACTTTCAGCTGCTTATCAATTTTTCTGCGAAAAAGAATTGGTTGATGCACACAGCGCTGAAGCTGATATTAATGCGACTATTGAAGTATTGGAAGCACAACTTAAAAAATACGATAAACTGGGCACTACGGTAGATTCGGTGCTGGGCGTAATTGGAGAAGATAAAATTGTTGATTATGCACGCCGGTTTATCTTTAATGCAAACGGAAAAGAGGTATTTAATTTTGGTAAATATAAAGGAATGGTAGTTGCTGAAGTTCTTAAAAAAGAGCCTCAATATTACGATTGGATGATGAAGGGAGAATTTCCTATGCATACTAAGAAAAAACTTACAGAACTTTTCAACAGAACGTTGTTAAAGAAATAATTTTGGTAAAACATAATTCAACATTTTACATCTTTTAAATTATTTTTGAATTAAAATATCCCCAACTTTTTTGAACAAAATGGTCATCATACCTACTTACAATGAATGTGAGAATATTGAAGCTATCATTACTGCAGTAATGAACCTTCAAAATAACTTTCATGTACTTGTCGTAGATGATGGCTCTCCTGATGGCACTGCAGACATTGTAAAATCTTTAATGCACCAATTTGCAGGTAAATTATTTATAGAAGAAAGAAAGGGAAAACTTGGGTTGGGTACTGCTTATATTCATGGTTTTAAATGGGCGTTAAAAAACAGGTACGAATACATTTTTGAAATGGATGCCGATTTTTCTCACAATCCACTGGATCTGGAAAGACTTTACCAGGCAGCTTTTAATGGCGCTGATGTAGCAATAGGATCAAGATATGTAAAAAATGGCGCTGTAGAAAACTGGCCATTGGATAGAATTGCACTTTCCAAAGGTGCTTCACTATACACACGCATGATTACATTTATGCCAATTAAAGATCCAACAGCAGGTTTTGTATGTTACAAAGCAAATGTACTAAGCACAATAAATTTAGATGCTATAACCTTTGTTGGGTATGCATTTCAGATAGAAATGAAATTTGCAGCATGGAAACTTGGTTTCAAAATAGAAGAAGTGTCCATCACTTTTAAAGATAGAAAACTTGGTGCAAGCAAAATGAATAAAGGCATTATTAAAGAAGGAATCTTTGGTGTTTTACAATTGAAATGGCAAAGTATCTTTAAAAATTATCGACGTAAAATTGTAACAAAGCCTAATTCAGAAAATGTTTTTTTAGATCAGACGATTGCATCAAAATCCAATTAATTATTTATTAAATGCGGGATGAAACTGCTGTAAAGTAGTTCTTAAAAATTCACGGTCAAGGTGTGTATAAATCTCGGTCGTAGTAATGCTTTCATGACCAAGCATTTCCTGCACGGCACGCAAATCTGCACCTCCTTCAACCAAATGTGTAGCAAACGAATGTCGAAAAGTATGAGGAGAAATATTTTTTGTAATGCCTGCTTTTTTTGCAAGTTCCTTCAGTATTAAAAA
>JAYTCO010000394.1:0-3461 GCA_043736415.1 Ferruginibacter sp.
AATACCAGTTCCGTGTTTAAAGGCATTTTCTACAAACGGTATTAACAGCATCGGCTCAATTGCATGCCAATTCTCTTTAACGTTTAATGAAACATGCAACTTAAGTTTTTCGCTGAATCGTTGCTGCTGTAAGTCAATGTAACTTTGTAAGTTTTCTATTTCGCTTTGTAATAGCACTTTTTCTTCATCTGTCTCATAAAGCATATACTGCATCAACGAGGATAATTTATGAACAGTAGGTTCAAGTTCTTCGCTTTTTAGCCGAACCATTGCTGCTATATTATTCATAACATTAAATAAAAAATGTGGACTTATTTGCGAACGCAAAAAAGACAATTCCGTTTTTAAGTTTTCCTGTTTTCTTTCATTTGCTTCTTTTTCTAATTGCATTCTGTCAGCCAGGGTTTTATAAGTTAGACTCACAAAAATGGTAAACAAAAAAGGAATAATATTATGAACTGAAGAGGGCACAAAATTGAATGAGCGTCCGGTTACAAAAGGTTTAAATAAAGCCCCATGCAACAACATGATGATACAAAAACCGGCAAATAGCACAAGCGTGTACAGGAGGTATTTTCTTTTGTAAAATAAACGTGGAATCAATACATATGCATTCAGATAAAACAAACCCATCCATAAAAAATTAGTAACGGTTTTGATGCTTCTGTATGGATCAACAGAAGATGTTTCACCTTTTTCATCCCATGTATTAAACACATAAGGAAGCAAAAAAATAATAGCCCATACAATAATATGCATGAACAAAATTTGATTTTTCTTTATTTGTGCAAAGCCTTTCAATTTCAAAAAATATTTATAAAAACAATAAAATAATCGATGCTGCAATTCCTGCGATAGTCATATATACACCCCGGCTAAATAGCTTTGTACCAGGCTTAAACATCCAGAAAGCAGAGACAGACATAAACAATAATAAAATACCAAAGATGGTTGTAAAATAGTGCGCCAAAGAATGCCCCGGTTCCTTACTTCTGGTTTTATGCAATTCAGTAAATCGAAGCACCCAATTATACCATTCTTTTGTAGTATAGGTTGCCATACCAGTTGCATTATTATAATTACCTTCTTTAAAATAAACAACTGTTCCTTCTGTTTTTTCAACAACAAGTTCCCTTAATTTTAGCGCATCTTTTAATTTATCTGGTGCTAAATTAACATCCAGCTTTTTTTGGGTAACGACGTCATGTTTTAGTAAATCTGTATCCCGATAAATTTGAAGGATGCCACTTAAACTGTAAATAACAACCAGACCAACTATAAAGAAGCCAATATTGTTATGGAGGAAACGCATGTAATAGCGCATGTTTTTGGCCGGCTTTTTTATACTACTTAATTGTTGTGCCATAATCTTTTTTGTTTGGGTTTATTTATAAATAGATTTGTTTTAAATTTTTTGGTACAACTGAACAGCACTTTTATTAATTTATTTTTACTCTTTTTTGCTCATCAGTCGGTGACGAACTTGCAGGTTTAGATTTTAAATTAGCGCCAAATCTGTAAACAAACGCAATATTAAATACTCTTGTGTCTCTGCTTATTTTTAATGTTGATTGCACATCCTGAAAGTTCTGAATTTCCTTTGGGTTTTGGGTATAAAAAATATCCCTTACATTAAACTTAATGCTCGCTTTGTTATTTAATAATTGTTTTGCGATACCGGTTGATACTTGTCCGGCGGGTAACATTATGGCTTGCCCTTCATTCCGGTTGCGGCTTGTATAGTTGCCCGATAATTCTGCCGACCAGCCATTTGTAAAGCTAAACTGGTTGTTTACATTTAATGAAAGTGCGAGTTGTTTTGCATTGAAAGGATAACCGTTAATTCCTCCGGTATATTTGTTTTGATACAGGTTTGCAAAAACAGTAGCACTGTACCATTTGCTAAATAGAATAGTGGCGCTTTCTGTGATACCATAATTATACCTTGTGCCAATATTACCCACGCTCCTTATTATTACAGAGTCTTTGTGGATAAGGGTTTCATTAATCATATCATGCACAACACTGTAATTGATTGTACTGGTTAAAAGATTTTTAAATGAATGGTTCAACTCAATGTTTGTGCTAAACTGTGGCTGCAAAAAAGGATTGCCTTTTGAATAAGTGTATTTATCAATAAAACCAATAAAGGGATTTAATTCCTGATAAGCAGGTCTGTCAATTCTGCGCCCAATTGAAAGTGCAAACTGGTTATTGCTATTTAGCTCATAACTAATAAAGCCTGTTGGAAAAAGATTGGTGTAATTACGGTTAAAACTTGAATCTGATTTTTGTGAGAGTGAAGATTGCAGGCCTTTATAATTAGTATTCTCAAGTCTAACTCCAGTTTGAACCATCCACTTACCAAATTTTTTATTGAGATTGAGGTATGCAGCATTAATATTTTCTGTATAATTAAAAGTGTTGCTAAGCACACTATCATTGAGCCATTTATTGTTTGATAAATTAAAAAAGTTAGAAACGTTATTTGTTTTAACCAGGCTTGATTTAATACCCGTCTCTAATTTAACGCCATTATTTAGGGGTTGCGCATAGTCAAGCCGACCTGAATAAATATCTATTGTTAAAGGAAGCAGGTTCTTTAAATAATTTGATGATTGTAAAACTTGGCTTGGATTGTATGTAAGACCTGTAATATTTTGATTACCTGAAAAATCAAAATGAAGATAATCGAAATTGGCAGCTATATCTTTTTTACTGCTGTCAAATGAAGAATGAAAGTTGAGATTAACAGTTCCATTTTTCCATGTGTTGTCAACTGTTCTAATAGTTTTTTCTAGAGAATTAATATTAGTGTTACCATCCTTAAGATAACTGGTGGTAAAGCCATCCTGCTTTTGAGGTGCTATAAACCCGGTAGT
The DNA here is from genome assembly GCA_043736415.1 of Ferruginibacter sp. Taxonomy (GTDB): domain Bacteria; phylum Bacteroidota; class Bacteroidia; order Chitinophagales; family Chitinophagaceae; genus Ferruginibacter. The sequence continues at coordinate 2,883 of JAYTCO010000394.1, forward strand.
TACAATCCCTAAAGTTGTTTGCTTATTGATAAAATAATCCAACCCTAATTTCAGGTTATTGTTTTGGCTCTGATTTATTCTGTGAGACTGCTGGTCCAGTTCGGAAACTTTTGTTCCATTAGTTCCAAAAAAATTTCTTTGAATGTCAAAATCCATAAACCCTTTATTGATCATGTAACCATAATTTAAAAAAGTATTTATCTTATTGGTTTTGTAGTTAAGCGTAATGCTGTTATTGGATTTTGCATAAACGCCCTGACCATAATTGAGGGTTACACTTCCGTTAAAACCCTGTGTAATACTTTTCTTGGTTTTAATATTAATTACTCCTGCATTTCCTGCTGCGTCATATTTTGCTGAAGGATTAGTCATTATTTCAATCTGACTTAACTGGTTTGAATTCATATTACTTAAAAGGTTTGCCAATTCAGCACCGCTGAGGTAGGAGGGTTTGCCATCAATCATTACCATTACTGATGATTTACCTTTTAAACTGATGTTGCCATCTTTATCAACAGATACGCCGGGTGATTTTTCAAGCACTTCCAAAGCGGTTGAACCTACATTGGTTACAGAAGC